>JBJXGA010000481.1:0-37846 GCA_046152955.1 Planctomycetales bacterium
CGGGCAAGAACTTTCTCATCCCGGCAGGATGGCTCAAACGGCTGGTGGCCGGCAGTCAAAGCCCGCTCATCGCCGAATCGCTCCAGCGCCCCGGTGGCTGGCGTTCCATGGAAATCGTTTATCGCCGGGACGAACCGGTCGATTGGCTCGACCGGCAGGCGCTGTGCGACAATCCGATGTCGATGGCCGCCCGCAACCGGCGACAGATCGTCACCTCCCAGCTCGCCAGATTGATCAACGAGCACGGCGTCGATGCGCCGGTCACGATACTGGGGGTCGGAGCCGGTCCCGGTTGGCACGTGCAACAGGCGATCGTCGACTCAGGGAAAGAGCCGTCACAGGTGTCGGCCTACCTTATCGATCGCGACGACGATGCGTTCGTCCGGGGGCGGGAACTGGCGGCCAGTCTGGGGATCGCCCGCAGCGTCCATTTCCTGAAGGGGGACGCCCGCCGCATCCGCCAGGTGCTCCCCGATGTCTCCGCGCAGGTTGTCAAGCTCGTCGGGCTGATCGAGTACCTCGACGACGCCGAACTGGTTCTGCTGTTACACAGCCTGCGCGAAGTCATGGTCCAGGAGGGAAGCCTCCTGACGCACGGCCTGGTGGATGTCTACGGACAGCGGCGATTCCTGGCGCGGGTCTTCAATCTCCGCCACTATCGGCGCAACGCCCGACAACTCACGACGCTGCTCCGCTACGCCGGATTTCGCGTCGTGCAATGCACGGTCGAGCCGACCGGCATCCACCCGATCCTGACGGCGGTCCGCGCCGTGTGATCCGGCGGCTTCGGGACCGCGCTTCAGGCGGCGTGTTGTCGGCGCGATCCGGCGAGGTGCAAGGCGATCAGTTCCGCAATGGTTCCCGGTGTCCGAAAGACCTCCGGAGTCAAATCGCCGAAGTCCAGTCGCACCTTGAACTCCGTCTCGATGAACACCAGGAGGTCCATCATCGTCAGCGAGTCGGTGACGCCGGCGGCCTGCAGGTCGCTGTCGGACTGAAGAGCGTCCTGGCCGGTCAGGGAGACGAGGAACTCGACGAGTTGCAATTGGATCGAAATGGCATTCATGATCGTACCTCCAAACAAAAACGGACAGCGGTGAATTCAGTGGGTGACGCGAAGCTGTCGTGTAGCGGTTGTTTTCAGGCCGAAGCGCGCCGCCGTTGCACGTCGGATTCGGCCAGGCGAGTCAGTTCCGGGCGATCGATTTTCATTGCGTGATTCAGCGGGAACTCGTCGACGATCCGGATGAAATCGGGAACCAGATGCCGGGGGAGTTCAGCGCGGCAGCGGGCGAGCATTTCCGAGAGTCCCAATCCGCCGGTCGCCACCGGCGCCAGGTAGAGGGCCAGCCGCGTCCCCAGGTCGGGCGCTTCAAACGGAACGGCCACCGCCTGTCGGGCCGCGAGTCGCCGGACAGCAAAATCCTCCAGGTCCGCCGGATGGACCCGAAACCCGGCGATCTTAACCAGCGCGTTGCGTCGTCCGCAGTGACTGATCCAGCCTTCGGCGTCGATCGACGCCAGGTCTCCGGTATACAGCCACCCCTCCCGCAGCCGATCCGTCGTACCAGCCGCGTCGCGCCAATATCCCAGCATGATCCCCGGCCCGCGAGCCCGCAGTTCTCCCACCTGCCCAGTGGGGAGGGGGATTCCCTGCTCATCCACCACCTCCAGAGTGACCCCCGGGATCGCCCGGCCGATACTCCCGGCAGGAACCTGCGACAAATGATCGGGAGGAACATACGCCAGACGCGCGGTGGCTTCCGTTTGCCCGTACATCACAACGAACTCTCCCGGCTCGATCCGCCTCGCTACTTCCAGAGAGAGTTCATGCCGCAGCGAGCCCCCGGCGACGGCCATGTACCGCAGCGCCGGCAATGGGGTCACTCCCAGCGACGTCCGGTCGAGCAACACTCGGAACAAATCGGGAACCCCCGACAGGCTGGTGGCCTGATGCCGCGCCAGGGACGCGATAATTGTCTCCGGAAAAGCCGTTTGACCATCGATGATCAGATGCGCTCCAGCCAGCAGGTGCGATTGCAGTACCGAATTTCCGAAGGCGTGGTAAAACGGCAAAACGCAGAGCGGGCGTTCGCCCGCGTCAATCCGCAGATATTCCTGAATCGACTGGGCATTGCTGCTCAGATTGTCGTGGCTGAGCATGACCCCTTTGGGGGTTCCCGTCGAACCAGCGGTAAAGAAGATCGCGGCCAGTTCGGCGCCTGAGCGCGTGCAGGGTGCGTCCGCCAATTGGGATTCTTCCACCGGTGGCTGAGCCAGGTTCACCACCTTGGCCGGGATCAAGTGCAATGCAGCCTGCTGCCGCACCACAGGGCCGGTGGCGATTGCCACCACCGCGTCGGTGGAATCCAGAATGGCCTGCAATCCAGAGGCTTCGGTTCTGGGTGGTAGCGGCACGACGACCCCGCCGGCGAGGAGCACTCCGTAGAATGCCGCTGCATACTCGGCGGAATTGGCCAACAGCAGGACAACCCGCGCCCCCGGATGGAAGGCCGGTTCCGAGCGGAGTGCCGCCGCCACCGTTTGAGCGGCAGCCAGCAGCCGGGTATAGCTCCACGCTCCGTTCGGGGTGGTGATGGCCGGGAGTTGGCCGCTCCGATAGGCGACCTCATGGAACAGGCCGGCCAGACCTCCCCCCCCGGTGGCAGCAGGGAGTATTCGGTCCGCCATCTCTGCGGCGGGTGGGAGTCCCTCCCCGGCGACGAGCAGCAGCACCGCGGAAAGTCCAGGTCCATCAGCCATGATGCTCCGACTCCATAGTTCCAACCACCCGCAGCACCCTGCTGGCGATCTCTATTATCGGATTTGGCAGGCCGGGAACGCATCTTCCGGAAGAGAGGCACGCCGTGCATGTCGAAAATCTCAAGAGCGGGCGGCACTCCCGGCAGCAACCGGTGATTGCCTACAACCGGTGCATTCGGACCGCCCGCGCTCCCGATTGGGCAATCAGCCCGGCGACAAAGCCTCCTTTGAAACCGGCGTCGATGTTCACCACGGCGACGTTGGCTGAACAACTGTTGAGCATTCCCAGGAGGGGGGCCAATCCGCCAAAGCTGGCCCCATAGCCGATGCTCGTGGGAACCGCGATCACCGGACAGGCGACATGTCCGCCAACGACCGAAGGGAGCGCCCCTTCCATCCCGGCGACCACCACGATGGCGTCCGCATCCATGAAACGGTGTCGCTGTGCCGGGAGTCGCTGCGGACCGGCGACCCCCACATCGACAATCAAATCCACCGCGCACCCCATCCAGCGGGCGGTCTCCGCCGCCTCTTCTCCGACCGGCAAGTCTCCAGTCCCGGCGGTGATCACCGCCACCTTGCCGCAGGTCGTCGTCTCGGGGTCGTCTCCTGCCGGGTCCACGCGAACTGTCTGCGCGACGGCGTTGTGTCGTGCCTGTGGAAACGCCACCAGGAGCGCCTTGGCCTGTTCCGGCGTGACGCGCGTGGCCAGGCAGCGCTGGCGATGGGCGAGCAACACTTCAAACACTTCGACAATCGCCTGCGCGGTTTTTCCCGGTGCATAGACCACTTCGGGATAACCGCAGCGCTGGGCGCGATCGACATCGACTTGGGCTGCGGGAGTCTCGACGGTCGCCGGGGACGTCGGAGCCAGTCGGGCAACTGCCGCGTCAATGCTCACTTCGCCGCGCTGAATCTGGATCAACAGTTGTTGGAGGTTTTCGGGAGTCACGCCGGAATCCGGGATCTGAAGTGGGGGAATCAGCACTTGGGGATGGGGCTTGCATCCGACGATGCCCAGCCGGGGTGATAGAGCATCCACCCTCGGCTCAATCGACACCAAAGAATCAACGACCGTTGATGATACCCAAATCGAAAGGGTTTGGTTAGGATGGCTCGGCTTTCAAGGCAGGGACAGGAGCAGTCGCTTGGCCGAACCCTGTGCTTGTTGCTCGAACACGGTTTTGCCTCTCACTCGATCCACGAACAGGAATCTTCCGATGGCGCAACCTGCTCCCGATCCCGTTCTTGCCGGCTCGCGGCGTGAGGCGCTGTGCGTCCTGGGAATCTGGCTGGCGGCGATGGGGTACACCATTCCGTATTGCTATCTCCACGGCTACAACCGCACACTGGAAGATCTGAAATTCGTGTGGGGTTTTCCCGACTGGATTTTCTGGGGAGTGATTGTGCCGTGGTGCGTGTGCGTCGCGGTCTCATTCTGGTTCGGCGCGACCTTCATGCGCGACGAGGATCTGGGGGAAGAACTTCCTGAACAGGAAGATGAACTCGGCCTGGGGGGTGGTTGATGACATTCTTCCCCGCCGAAGCGTGGCTCTTTGCGGCACCGACAGACAAAACCGGCGTCGGTTACGGAACACTCGCCGCGCTGGTGCTGTTCATCTTCGCCTCCATGTGGATCGGCATGCTGGCCAACAAGGCCATGCAGGCAACGACGTTCGCCAAAGGATTTTTTCTGGGGAACCGCGGACTGGGGGCCTGGGCGCTGGCGCTGACGGCGACCGTGCAAAGCGGCGGGACGTTTATGGGGTTTCCGTCGCTCGTCTATTCGCACGGCTGGTCGGTGGCGCTGTGGATTTGCGGGTACATGGTGGTGCCGATCACGGGGTTCGGCGTGCTGGGAAAACGACTGGCGCACCTGTCTCGCAAGACCGGGGCGATCACCGTTCCCGATCTGTTCCGCGCGCGGTTCAACAGCCCCGCTCTGGGACTGGCGGCGTCGCTGTTTATCATGTTTTACATGTCGTTCATGCTGGTCGCGCAGTTCAAGGCCGGAGCGCTGGTCATGAAGCTCGCCTGGCCCACTGGAGGGACGCTGGCTTTGTCCGAAGAGGCGGCGGCTTTCGAGCTGTCCGCAGAGTCGGTCGCAAAGCTGACCACCCAGGGAGTTCCCAGGGAGGTTGCGGCCAAATTGGAACCGCTGATTGATGTGGGAATACCTAACGAGGTCGAATTCAAACAACAGCTTGCGGCACTGTTGACGGCTGACGAAAACAAGGAGCATCAGCCCAAGTTGCTGCAGGCGGCGCAGCCGACTGATCACATTTACCTCATTGGGCTGGTGATTTTCACCCTGACGGTGGTGGGCTATACGCTGCTGGGAGGCTTCCTGGCGGCGGTCTGGACCGACCTGTTTCAGAGCGTGATGATGCTGATCGGCGTGGTCGTCCTGCTGTTTCTGGCATTGAGAATGGCGGGAGGGATCGAGGCGGCGACGCTCAAGGCGGCGGCGGCGACCGGACCGGAATTCGCCTTCGGCCCCGGCTACGACCCCAAGCACGAAGGCCGCCAGTTCATGCCGCTGGGGCTGGCGTTTTCATTCTTTTGGGTCTGGGTCTTCTCCGGCCTGGGCTCCCCCGCCGGCATGGTCCGGATCATGGCGGGCAAGAGCACCGAAGTGATTCGCAAGTCGATCTTCCTTCTGAGCGGATACAACCTGTTGATCTACATTCCGCTGGTGATGATTTGCATCTGCGGCCGAGCGGTGATCCCCCAACTCGACAAAACCGATGAGATCATCCCACGGATGGCGCTCAAGGCGACGGCCGATTTGCCGGGGGGGCCGTTCATCGCGGGGCTGATCCTGGCTGCGCCGTTTGGAGCGGTGATGGCCACCGTCAGTTCCTATCTGGTGGTGATTGCCTCGGGACTGGTCCGGGACGTGTACCAGCGGTTCATCAATCCGCAGGCGGGAACGCACGACCTGCGGCGTTTGTCCTACATCGCCATGATCGCCATTGGGGTGATCGCCATTCTGGCCAACATCCGTCCGGTGGAATACCTGCAGGCGATCGTTGTCTTCAGCGGAACGAGTGCGGCGGCCACGTTCTGCATCCCGGCGCTGATGCTGGCGTTTTGGCGAAAAGCAACAGTCCCCGGCATGCTCTCCGCGATGGTGGCGGGAGCAGGGACGATGGGAGTCTTGTATGTCCTGGGATTCAATGGCTATGGCGCCCATGAACTGATCGGCGCGGCCACAAGATTCCGGCCGTATTACCTATTGCAGATCGATCCTTTGGTGTGGGGCTTGGCGGGGTCACTGGTGGCCGGAGTGGCCGTCAGCCTGGGGACGGCCCCTCCAGACCCGGAGCTTGTTTCAAAATTGTTTGACGCTGAACCCTCCTCGTCCGTTCCATCCGCATGACTCTTCCGCACGAACCGACCGCTTCGTCCGCCACGGTCTCCTCCGCAGCCGTTGGCCGCTGGATGGCGCTCACCGCCGCCCTGTTGGGCTGGTTGTTTGACGGCGCCGAAATGGGGCTGTTTTCAATGGTGGGACGGTCGGCCATTCAGGATCTGATGCAGTATGGCACGACCCCGACGAAGGAACAGGAAGGGCTGATCGGGTTTTATTTTGGAGTGGTGATCGCCGTGTTCCTGGTCGGGGCGGCGACCGGAGGAGTGTTGTTCGGATGGCTGGGGGACCGTATCGGCCGCGTCCGAGCCATGTCATTGAGCGTGGTGACGTATGCCGTGTTCACCGGGTTGTGCGGATTCGCCAACGCACCCTGGCAGATTGCCGTCTTGCGATTCATCGCCGCATTGGGGATGGGGGGGGAATGGTCGCTGGGGGTCGCCCTGGTCATGGAGGTCTGGCCCAATCGGTCGCGAGGCCTGATGGCCGGTTTGATCGGAGCCGCTGCCAACGTGGGATATCTGCTGGTGGGAGTCATCGGCCTGGGATTGGCGGCGATTCTGACGCACATGGAAGGTTGGCTGCTGGCGATGGGCTTCTCGGCGGAATGGGCCGCCTCGCTGGTCGCGTACAAAGGGTGGCGTCTGCTGATGCTGCTGGGTACGGCTCCGGCGCTGCTGACCTTTTTCTTCCGGCTGTTCGTCCCGGAGTCCGAGAAGTGGCAGCATGAACAGGGGCGCGGGACGACTTCGCACTGGGCTTCCCGCGATTTGCTGGGGGTGTTGGTTGGCGCGCTGGGCCCGGGGTTGATTATTGTCGTCTGGTCCATGAATTGGCCCGAGGGTTGGTCGACTTCCCTGATCACCTTGGTTCGCCTGGTGGGTTCGGCAATCGGCCTGGTCGTGGCGACGTGCGGGTATACTTATCCCGTGGTGCGGTATCTGCAGCGCTATGCTGCCCAATCGGATGCCGCCGTCCGCTGGCAGCCGATTATCGGGCGGATGTTGCTGGCCGCGGGATTGGCGGGAGTCGCGCTGCTGGGAACCTGGGGTTCCACACAGTGGGCGCCCACCTGGGCGTCGCAATTGACCAAGGGGGAACTCCAGTCGCGGGAGTGGACGCAAATCTGGCTTGCGCTGGGGGCCTGCGTCGGAACGATCGCGGCGGCTCTCGTCGGCCATCGCTTTGGCCGCAGGGTCACCTATTGCCTGCTGTGCCTGGCGTCTCTGGCCTCGGCATTGTGGTTTTTTCTGGCGAACGGCGAATACAACAATCCGTTCCTCGCGTCAGCATTCCTTGCCGGGGCCTGCACCGCGTCGTTTTACGGTTGGCTACCGCTGTACCTCCCGGAACTGTTTGGAACCAATGTGCGCGCGACGGGACAGGGGTTCGGATTCAATTTCGGGCGGATTTTGGCGGCAGTCGGCGCCTTGCAAACTGGGGCGCTGATGGGGCTGTTTACAAAGGACCAGGTGGTTCTAGGAGTGACGATTCCACAGGGATACCCCCTGGCGTGCAGTACGATGAGTCTGATCTACCTAGTGGGAATGGGGTTGATCTGGCTGGCTCCCGAGACCAAAGGCAAACCGCTGCCGGAGTGACCTCTTCGCCACCCCGCGGCTCACCCGAAAAACCGCGCGTAGTTCTTCTTCACCGCTTCGATCCCGGCGTTGATGATCCGGACTTCGGCTCCCACCGACAGCATCTTGCACCCTTTTTCGACGCACATGGTCGCGTAATCGGGATTCACCGGGACCACGCCCCAGGGCTTGCCGTGCTTGGCGCAGGCGGCGGAGATCCGGTCGATCGCCGCCAGGCATTTGGGATTCATGAAATCGCCGATGACTCCCAGGTTCTGGCTCATGTCGGCCGGACCGAGAAAGATCAGGTCCACGCCGTCGATGGCGGCGATCGCGTCGACCTCTTCCAGCGCCTCGACCGTTTCAATCTGAATCGCGACAAACGTCTCCCGATTGGCCTGCTCGGCGAATTTGGCGGGGGGAATCGTCGCGAATCGGGCGTCCCACCCCGCCGTATTCAACCCGCGACAGCCGCGCGGATGGAACTTGGCCCACTGCACAGTCTGTTCCGCCTCGGCCGCCGAGCGGACCTGCGCCGCCATCACCCCTCCGGCCCCCGCTTCCAGCGCCCGCGTGACGGCGGCATAGTCGGTTACCGCCAGCCGCACAAACGTGTCCATCCCCTGGCTGCGGCAGGCGAGCGTTCCGATCTCAAGTTTTTCGGTGGGATAGTCCATGTGTTCCAGGTCGAACCAGACCGCCTGAAATCCGCCGTGGATGCCGATCATTTGCAGCAGATTGTGATGCACAATTCGACCGCAAGCCGCCACCATCAGAACCTCGCCTCTTCCCAACCGCGTCTTGATGCTGTCCACGATGCGTTTCCCCAAAGTTTTGATACGATGTGATTGTGCCCCGCGTTCCGTGTGCGTAGTGTGTCGAACCGGGGGAGAATAGTCCAGTACGCGTCTCCAAACTCGCGCCCGCGACGCGCGGCCGGAAAAGGAACCGCAGGATGGCCCAATCTCTCGAATCCGCTGCTGCACCGACCCGCCGCCGCCGCCGCCGATTGATCTGGCTGGCGAGTTGCGGTGCGCTGCTGATCCTTGGGACGTTGCTGTACCGCCATTATTGGCATTCGCATCCGATGGGAAGCGGCCCAGCCGGACCGGAGGTCGCGAGTAGCGATTTTTCCGAAACGTGGAGTGAGCGACGGGTATTGTTGGTGGGGCTGGGAGACAGCGTCACCGCCGGCTACGGAGCGCCTGGCGGACATGGATACTTCGATCGACTGAAGCAAAACCCGCGGGACGAATTCCCCGAGATGCAGGGAGTCTCCCTTTCCAGCGTCTTTCCAAATCTGGTCCATCAGAATCTGTCCATCTCCGGCTCGACCTCCCTGGAGTGCCTGGATTCGATTCTGCCACGTCTGGAGCGGCAAGATGCTGACACATTCGGCGTCGTCGTGATCACGACAGGGGGAAACGACATCATCCACAATTACGGCCGGACTCCGCCGCGCGAGGGAGCGATGTACGGATCAACGCTGGAGCAGGCCCGTCCCTGGATCGCCAGTTTTGCTGAACGCCTGGAGGCGATCTGCGATGGCATCGACGAGCGCTTCCCCGGCGGGTGTCAAATCTTCCTTGCCAATATCTACGACCCGACCGACGGCGTGGGGGACGCCTTCAATGCCGGACTCCCACCCTGGAGCGAGGGGCTGGCGCTGGTGGCCGCCTACAACGGCGTGATTGCCGAAACAGCCAGCCGTCGGCCGAACGTGCATCTGGTCGACATGCATGGCCTGTTCCTGGGCCATGGCATCCATTGCCTCAAGTTCTGGAGCCCGCACTACCATCCCGATGACCCGCATTACTGGTATTGGGAGAACCTCGAAGACCCGAACGATCGCGGGTATGATGCGCTGCGCCGATCGTTTCTGATCGAGATGGCGCGGGTGCTCCCTGAAGCACTCCGTGAAATGCCGTCGACGGAACCGGACCCTTGATTGAATCCATTCGCGAAACCGAATTTGAAACTCAGCCGACGCCTTCACTGATTCGTCGCCCGGTTTCCTGAAAGCCACGCCACATGCCCTTTGAACACTCCGACCTCTACGCCCTCGACGAACTCCTGTCGCCGGAAGATGTGCAACTGCGCGAGAGAGTTCGGGATTGGGTGGAGCGGCGCTACCTTCCCGTGATCAATGCGCATTATGAACAAGCCACGTTTCCGCTCGAACTGGGGCGCGAGATCGCCGCGTTGGGGGCCTTTGGCGGAAACATCCGCGGGTATGGCTGTCCGGGTCTGACGGCGCTCCAGTACGGGATAATGATGCAGGAACTGGAGCGCGGCGACAGTGGACTGCGAACGTTTGCCTCAGTGCAAGGGGCGCTGGCGATGAACGCCATCCACATGTTCGGCTCAGAGGAGCAGAAGCAGCGGTGGTTGCCGGCGATGGCCCAGGGGGAGAAGCTCGGATGCTTTGGCCTGACGGAACCGGATCATGGTTCCAATCCGGCCGGAATGGTCACGCAGGCCACCCGGACCACCGATGGCTATCTGCTCAATGGGGGCAAAATGTGGATTGGATTGGGAACGATCGCCGACGTGGCGGTCGTTTGGGCCAAGGTCGCTGGACTGCCCGGCGTCGAGCCGCACAGCGCGGCGGCGATTCGCGGATTTCTGGTGGAGCGCGGCACTCCCGGTTTTTCCACGTCGCTGATCGAAGGGAAACTGTCGCTGCGCGCGGCCAATACCAGCCGACTGGTGTTCGAGAACTGCCAGCTCCCCGCGAACGCCCTGCTCCCCGGTTCCAGCGGCCTGAAGTCCCCCCTGTTGTGCCTCAATCACGCGCGCTATGGAATTGCCTGGGGGGTTCTCGGCGCGGCGCAGGCGTGTCTGGATGAGGCTCGCCAGTATGCGTTGCAACGGATCCAGTTCGGCAAGCCGATCGCCGCCTTCCAGCTCGTGCAGCGAAAACTGGCGTTGATGGCCACCGAATTGACCAAGGCGCAGTTACTGGCGTATCGCCTGGCACAGCTCAAGGAGGCGGGCCGCGCGACCCACGTGCAGATTTCGATGGCCAAACGAAACAACGTCGCCTGTGCCCTGGAGATCGCTCGCACGACGCGTGACCTCTTGGGAGGGGTTGGAATCCTCGATGCGCACCAGTGTTTCCGGCACATGTGCAACCTGGAAAGCGTCAAGACCTACGAGGGGACGGACGACATGCACCTGTTGATTCTCGGCGAGAAACTGACAGGCATCGCCGCGTTCGGGTAATGGTTCAGGTGGTGACCGCCGGAGGCGACAATGCGATTACGTTTGCCGCGCCGCCGTCGATCGGGATTGTGCATCCGCTGACATAGGCGGCCGCGTCGCTGGCGAGAAACGCGACGACCCCCGCAACGTCCCCCGGTTCGCCCCAGCGTCCCAGCGGAACGCGCTCCAAGACTCGGGCCGCGCGCTGGGGATCGTTCTGCAGTGCGGTGGTCATCGGCGTGCGGATCCAGCCTGGCGCCACGGCGTTGACGCGAATCCCAAACGGACCCCACTCCGCGGCCAGGTCGCGGGTCAACGACACGAGCCCCCCCTTGGTCATGGCGTACATCGCTCCCCCGCGCCCCAGTCCCACCAGCCCGCCCCCCAGGGCCGAAATGTTGATGATGCTCCCGCGCCGACGCGCGCACATCACTCGCCCCACCGCCCCGGCCATCTGAAAGCAACCCACCAGGTTGACGGAGAGCAGGTCGGCCAGGTCTTGCGGCCGATAGTTATCGGGTGTGCCGCGGCGGTGAATCCCGGCGTTGTTCACCAGAATGTCGATCGTCCCCAACTCGGCCACGGTCCGTTCGACGCACTCCGTGACGGCTGTCTGGTCACGCGTGTCGCAGCCGATTCCCAGCACCGGGCGACCAAACTCCGCGGCAAGCTGCTCGGCAAGTTCCGCCACAGCCTCCGCCTGCAGATCCAGCAGCGCCAAGGTCGCTCCCTGCGCGGCAAGCGTCCCTGCAATCGCGGCCCCCAACCCTTGCGCCCCTCCTGTGACCAGAGCCACGCGCCCCGTCAGATCAAACGGAGAGTTCATGACGGCGCTCCTGCCGGAGGCTGAAACAGTTCCAGTGGATAACCGTCGGGATCGTAAAAGTAAACCACCAATCCGCCTGTGTTGGGCCCAGCCGTGATCGTCACCGGCTCGGACCGGAAGCGGACGCCGCGCGCGGCCAAGTCGCGATAACAGGCGCGCAGATCCGAGACGGTCAGGCACAGATGGCTGTTGCCCGGCCGGTTGGTGTCGGTTTCCGCCTGCTCGCCGGCGTGGGTCATGTACTGCACGACTTCCAGCGATTGCGGACTGTCGGGAGTCACTTTGAATGAGGCCACATTGAGGACGACGCCGGGATAACCGGTTTGCTGCTGCACGTAGTCATTGTCCACGTGCGGTCGGCGACGATGCAGCGTCATCCCCAGCAGGTCGCGGTAAAAAGCGATGGACCGGTCAATGTCCGCGACCGTCAGTCCCAGGTGATGCAACGCTCCCAGTCGCCAGGCGGGAGAGGTTGAATTCGGTTCCATGTCGCAGCTCCCCAAGGTCGATGCCGGTTTTGGAATAGTCTCTGTGGATGTGGACTATAATGACTGATTGACTGAACTCGCCCGAATCGGGCGTTCGCCCGGAGCGTGAGAATGGCCGGCACGGGCTCCGACGTCGGCAGCAGCGCCGAACTCATGTCAGGTCACCCCGCGCGGCAACAACTCCGGAATAGCCTTGCCATCCTGGAGAATCGGGACGGGGCGTCCGGAAAAATTCAGCAGTTGCACGCGATCGGCGTCGATCCCCAGATGGCGATACAAAGTGGCCACGAAGTCCTGGACCCCCAGGCGGCGCTGCGTCGCGTGTTCTCCCCGCGCGTCGGTGGCGCCGATCACCTGCCCCACGGGTATTCCTCCACCGCTGAACACGAACGACATGGCGCTGGGCCAATGGTCGCGGCCCGGTTGCATCGTTCCGGTCGGACCGCTGGCCACTCCGCCGCCGCTGCTGGGTGCATAGGAGATCTTCGGCGTGCGGCCAAAGTCCCCGCCGATGACGACGAGCGTCTCCTTGTCCAATCCCCGTTCGTGGACCTCTTCAATGAGGGTCGTGACCGCCTGATCAAAAAACGGCGTGCGGTACTTCATGCCGTCGAACACGTGATGGTTGACGGCATGGTCGTCCCAGTTCTGCACGCGGCCGCACAGGGGACCGTTGAGAGTCACTGCGACCAGTTCGACCCCCGCTTCGATCAGCCGCCGCCCGAGCAGGCATTGTTGCCCCCAGGCGTTGCGGCCGTATCGCTCGCGCGTGGCGTCCGATTCCTGTCCCAGGTCAAACGCGCGCCGCGCGGCGGCGCCGGTGAGGACGTTCCAGGCCTGCGCTTCGAAGCGGTCCATCGCTTCCATGTTTCCCCCCCGATCGATCTCGCGTCGCAGCCGATCGAGGCTGACCCGCAACCCGATCCGTTGCGACAGCCTCCGCGCTTGCTCTTCGTCCTTGAGCCCGATGTTGGGGACTTCGAATGTGGGGGCGTTCGGATCGCCATGGACGGCAAAGGGCTCATGCGCCGGCCCCAGGTAGGCCGAGCCGAGATAAGGAATCGGACCGACGCCGACGTAGTTGGGGAGGTCGCGATCCGGATCGGTCCGCAAAAAATTGGCAATCGACAGCAGGTCGGGATTGTCTGGCTTCAGCCGCCGCCCCTGGATCGGATGTCCGGTGAAAATCTGTTGCGGCCCATCGTCATGACAAAACCCGGTGTGGACCAGGGATCGCAAGACGGTCACCTTGTCGGCGATCGCCGCTTGCCGGGGCAACAGCTCGCAATAATTCAATCCGGGAACGCGCGTGGCAATCGGGTCGAACGGGCCACGGTATTCGCTGGGAGCATCCGGTTTGGGGTCGTAGGTTTCTAGATGGCTGGCCCCGCCGTGAAGCCAGACCACCAGGACTGAAGTCCGCCGCGCGGGAGGGGGAGCGGCGGAGGCCGTGCGCATCCGAAACAAGTCGGCCAGGCTCAAGCTGGCAAATCCGGTCAGCCCCAGACGCAGGAATTCGCGGCGCCGGGTTGGCCCGGCACAGCGTGACTGAGCAAGTCGTGGCATGGCAAGGACGAGGCAAGGCGGGACAGATCGGCAGGAAGGCAATGAGCATCATGGCAGCCAACCCCAGCCTTGTCCAGATTGGACCAGACCCGCCCCACACCCCATACGCCCGTCCCCCGTCAACCGCTACCCACCACCCACCACCCACCCCTCGACTTTCCTGTAGTCCTGCTCCACGCTCCCTGCTATAGTCCGTCCAATACACCGGGCCAGGGAATTGAGCGTTGTTCGCGGCTTGTTCAAGGAGGAACAGGGACATGTCCAAATCCAACGGATCACGTCAGCGGTCGATGGCCGGAAGGCTCCGAACCGTGGCAATTTTGTGCGTCCTGGTGATGGTCGGAGGCTGGGCCGGTCGCCAGTCAGGGATCAACCCGCTGGCCTGGTGGCGAGGGGTCTGGCCGAACGGCGCCACAAACCAGCCGGCGTCCCAAACTCCCTCTGGCAGTCAGGACGAAGTCGACGAACTCCCCACGGAGCTGCTTGCGGCCCAATTCGAGCCGGATTCCGATGACCCGGCCGACGACACTCCTGTCGCCGTGGCCCCCGACATGAACTTGCTGTTCGATGAAGATGCCTTCGGGACCGGCGGCGTGTTTCGGGCGAACTTCGAGGAGCCAGCGGAGAACGCTTCGGAGCCGACGCGGACCGCGGCGCGCGACGCCGATCGCCCCCCTCCCCGGCTCATGGAAATGCGGGACATCGAGGCGCTGGAAGCCGCCGGAAACCTGATCGCCGCGCAGCGCGAGTTGTCGCAATGGTACTGGCAGTCGCCGGAGCGCCGCGCGGACCTGTTGCCGCGGCTCAACGACCATGCCAAGGCGCTCTATTTTTCCCCGCGGCCGCATTACTACGAACCGTATGTCGTACAGCAAGGGGACCAGCTCCGACTGATTGGAAAGCGGTACAAACTCTCATGGGAGTATCTGTCGCAACTGAATCAGGTGGAGGCGACGCGGATTCGCATGGGGCAAAAGCTGAAAGTCGTCCCCGGTCCCTTCTCGGCGCATGTCAGCCTCAAGCAGTACGAACTGGTGGTCCACTTGCAGGGGAGCTTCGTCCGCCGCTTTTCGGTCGGCTTGGGAAAGCCGGGGTTGACTCCCGTGGGGACGTTCAAGGTCATCAACAAGCTGGTCGATCCCACGTACTACGGGGAAGAGGGGGTGATTTCTGGGAAGGATGCGCGCAATCCGCTGGGGGTCCGGTGGATCGACATCGGCGACAGTTTTGGGATTCACGGCACGAACGAGCCCGACACGATTGGAAAAAACGAATCGCGGGGATGCGTGCGGATGTTGAACGACGACGTGAAACAAGTCTATGATCTGCTCACGCTCGATTCGGAAGCGACGATCGAGCGCTGACCGCTGCCGCATCGACAACCTCCAGAACCCCCTTGCATGGACCATCACCAGCGACTGATCGAACTGTTCCGCGAACGGGCCCTCAAGTTCGGCGAGTTCACGCTCGCCTCAGGGAAGAAAGCCAGCTACTACCTGGATGGGAAGCAGATCACGCTCCATTCTCAGGGTCTGCGGCTGGTCAGCGAGGGATTGCTGGACCTGCTGGCCGATCTGGATTTTCAGGCGATCGGCGGCATGTCGATCGGCGCCGACCCGATCATCGGCGGAGTTCTGACCGCGGCGGCAGCGCGCGACCGCGAGCTGCTGGGATTCCTCGTCCGCAAAGAGCCCAAGGGACACGGCACCAAGCGATACGTCGAAGGGCCGGTGGAACCGGGAATGAAGGTGGTGGTCATCGACGACGTGGTCACGACCGGGGGGAGTTCCCTGCAGGCGATCGATCGGATCGAGGAATTCGGCTGCACGGTCGTTGGAGTCGCGGCGATCGTCGATCGGCTGGAAGGAGGAGCGGAGAATTTCGCTGCCCGCCGCCTGCCGCTCCGCAGCCTGCTGACCATCCGCGATTTCGGCCTGGCCCCTCCCACCTGATCCGCGCTCTCGGCCTGTAGGGTGGTACCAGCCGCCCGAGACAACGCTCCGAGGAACACCGGACCGAGACGTTAAAGCCGCCGGTGAAGCGCGAAAGAGAAGGCTGGCGCAGGCCCACCATGCGCGTGCGCTGGTGTTGGTGGGCCTGCGCTCGCAACGCCGGTTCGGGCAACGGCCGGATTCGATTGCGGTCGTCCATCTTTCATCGGCGAGCTGGTCCCACCCTGCGGGTTCCACAATCGGATGCATACTGTCGAATGCACAGGCCCACCACCCTTCGTCACCGCGTGAAATCCAATCCGGGATCTCCCGGACCGGTATCCACCAATCGAAAATTGAAACCGGATTTCTCTTTGAGCGTGACGCGGCCGACCATCGTGCTGCCGTCGGTTTTTTGGGTGAGGGACAGTTGATCTCCCTCGACAGCAAACGAGCCTTCCAGCACATTGGATCGGCCTCCCACCGTCACCTTCCAGGTGAACGTGTCGTCCCCCTTCAAGGTCAGCTCGATGGCGGTATTCTTGTCGGGGGCCCCTTTCCAGGTTCCCACCAGTTTGGCTTTGTCGATCGCAGGGGCATTGGCCTTGGAGTCCTCCTCGGCCGGAGGCTGCGGATCGGCTGCGGGAACCTCTCCGCCGACGAGTTTGAGCAATTGCGGCGCCAGCTTGTCGTCGGGAAGCAGTTTCACCACCGCTTCAAGCTGTTTCGCGGCCGTGTCTTTGTGGCCGCACGTCAGGTAATGGTACGCCAAGAGGAACGCCGCATCGGGGGATTCGGGATGCGCCTTGCGGTACTCCTCGAGCTTGCGGAGTTGGCCGGTGTAAGTGTCGACCGAGGCATACATGCTGCTGAGCGTGGTCCAGTCCCATCCCGGCCCGGCAGAGAGGACGGCGTAGATCGTCGCCGCGGCTTCCTGGTATTTGGCCTGGGCGAACAGCACCAGCCCGCGAAATTCGTGCAGCGCCGGATCGTTGGGGAGTTTGCCGAGGGCCGCGTCGGCCCCTTGCAGCGCTTCGTCGTACTTCCCGGCTTTGAAGGCTTCGCGGGCCGCGTCGAACGGCACCAGCGCGGCGGCCACTTCCGGAGAGGGAGCCGCGGCGTTCGCCGGCGCCTCTGCGGGCTGTGCGTCCGGTTGCGACTCGGGAGTCGATTGAATGGGCTGCGCGTATGTCGACTGGCTTTCGCAATACGGATTGCTGTACCCGCCGCCATATCCCGAGGAATTGGCCATCGACCCCAAGCCCCAGCCAATCAGTCCAGCAGCGGCCAATCCACCCCAACCCCAGCCCCAGCCTCCACCCCAATATCCATGGTGCCAATAGTTGTTGTACCCGTGAGCATAGCCGTGGGCGTAACCGGCGCCGTACCCCCCACCCCAACCTCCACCGCGGTTGACGTTGACGGTGTTCCCCACGTTCACGTTGCCGTTTCGATTGCCCGAGTTGATGTTGTTCCCGCCACCGGTCCGATTTCCGATGCCGGTGTTGTTCCCACCGCCGGTGCGGTTCCCGATCCCCGCGGCGTTGCCTCCACCGGTGCGGTTGCCAATTCCGGCGTTGTTCCCCCCGGCTGGGCGGCTGCCAACGCCGGCGTTGCTCCCTCCGCCAGGACGGCTCCCCACCCCGGCATTTCCACCAGGTCGGGCGCCACCGCCGGCCCCTCCCCCTCCTCCGGCCGGGCGGCTGAAATTGCCACCGGGACTGGCGGGACGCCCCGCCCCGCCCCCCATTCCGCCTCCCCCGCCGCGGTTCATTCCACCGCCACCGCCTCCGCCACCGCCAACGCGACCTCCACCTCCACCCCCACCGACGCGGCCCCCACCCCCCCCGCCGCGCGCCAGCAAGTCCTGCATCGGGAGCAACACAGAGAGCGTCAACACCAACAGGGTCCGGCTGGTCTTTCGGAAAGTTCGTCGCTTCATGGCATGCTCTGGAAATGTCGTCAATGGAAACTGGATTCGGACGCCGTCGGTCGTCGGGAGGAAGCCTCGCGGCAAACTGATGGTTCGCCGTGCGTTGGCGTCCCCGTTCATTCACCCGGCGACGGTGGGCGGCGCTTCACGATGATCGGATCGATGTCATCAACCAATTCTCCCCCGACCACCCGATCATGCGATTCCCAACTCAAGGTGTCGGCGTCGATCGGACGGATGATGGTGGTTGCGGAACTGGTTTCTCCCTGCTGCGTCACTCCGTGCGACTTGAGGATCCAGGCGCCGTCCACTTCGGTCCATAGCGCTTCGCTGTAGCCTCCGTCGGAATCGAACGTCCAGGACTTGATGTGCTGCGTCAGCGGATCCCATCCGATCCGGGTCGATCCGTTCGAAGAGATTTTGCCGGCGACTTGTGCCTCGAACTGTTGCAGCAGGTAGTTGTTGTTATCGGCCCATTGGCAACTGGTGCGGATCGTCGCCTGAGCGCTCTCATCCACCCAGTCCCCCTTCAGCCACGCCAGGGGGAGTAGCCGATCATGGTTGGTGGGGGGTGGGGTCTCCGCGGGAAAATCTCGCGACCGGGCGACCAGCCAGGCGTCCCCCTGCTGCACGTGCAGCGCCACATAGCGGCTCACCTCCACAGGGTGCTTGGGAGTCACCATGGTCTCTACGACCCCTTCTTCAATCGCCACTCCCGGTCCGATGACCCGGACGGTCTCGACGATGAGCTTGATCTGTGATTCGGGAAACACGGTGAACCCATCGGCAAAATGCGCCTGGATCGCCTCGCGACCGCGGATCACCTGCCCGGAGCCATCCACGAATTCCCCGTCCGGAAGAAAACCGGCGGCGACCGCCTGCGGATCATGCGCATTGCAGGCAGCGGCGAAACCCTCGGCAGAGCGCCGGAGGGCGGCCTCGACCTGCGCTTCGTCCTGGGCCGGAGCCGGGGACTTGGGAGCGGGAGTCTCCCCCTTCGTTCCTGCTTTGGCGCCTCCCTTGGCGGCGGGCTTCTTGGCCTCTTTTTTGCTTTCGGTGGACGCAACAGTCCAACCGACCAGGCCAACGGTCATCAGCACCAACAACGTTCGTTTGGAAAAATTCATGGAACCTGCCCTGGAGTAAGAATCGATTGGTCGAGTGATCAATTATCCCAGATCGCCCACCGGTCGGCAAGCATCTTCACACGGTGGCGGCGCGTGTACGAGCCGCGCACGAAGGCGCGTGTACGAGCCGCGCACGAAGTAAGCGAGAGGGAAAAAATGGGAAATCGCTGAAATCGTGCGCGGTTCCCGTGTTGCATGCATCAACACATGCGCTTACTTCGTGCGCGGCTCATCGACCAACCCTCGTACGCTTTGAGTTCGGAGAATTCAGGGCCGTCAATCGCCATGCAATTTGCGAAGCCGTCCCGACGTTCGCAATATCCAATGCACTCGTTCGAATTCGTCGAGCCAGTCCTGCACCACGGCGGACAGCAGCGAGGCGTCGTCGGGGACCAGCCCGGTCGGACAGGCGGCGCCCAACTGTTCGGCCGCCATCCGGCGGTACTTGGACAGCGTGCGGTCGCCGTACCAGGCGACCTGATGGTTGTCCTCGCTGACGAAGAGCACCACTGGGACCCGAGCCCCGCCGCACACCGACAGCGCCTCTCCCAGATCGGGATGGTCGTCCCGGTCGAAAAACCGCAGGTGGATTTTCGAGGACTGAATGGCGAAATGATCGAAGATCGGGCACTGATTCACACAGTCGCCGCACCACGCACCTGCCAGGCACAACACCTTGATGTCGCGCGTAAAGCTCCCCAACAGTTCGCGCTGCGCGGGGGAGAGGGCGATCTTCTCGTGAACCACCTCCCAGCGCCGGCGCTGTTCGGGAGTGCCGTACTTCGACAGGAACTCGTGGTAATTGAGACCGGCCTCAAACTTTTTCGCGTAATCGGGCATTGTCGAGCCTCGGAAATGGGACAGCGTTTTTAAGTCGTCCGGTCGAGACGCATGGCTGGGCTGGCCACTTTGGCCACCGCTCGGTTCCAGCCTCTCACGATCTGGTCGCGCCTGGCGCGGCGGCAATCGCCGCGGCATGGTGTTGAGCCCGTTCCAGTGCTTCGAGCACCTGGTTCAGATCGTCCTCGCTCCGCTGGAGTACCGGGTGGTGCAAGACTAACACACCCGCATCAGCCAAGGTAGCCTGTGAGAGCTGGCCGACGGCGCGGAAGCGGCGGGAGGCGTGCGTCCGATGCAGCGCGCGAAAACCAGGATCCAGAGCGATCCCCTCAGCGCGGACCGACTGGGCCAGGAGATCTCGCCCGAGTCCCGGAAAACCGTCCGGAGCATAGCGGAGCCCCAGCTTGTAATAGTCAGGAAGCGAATCGGACGGCGCATTGGTGAAGGGGACCAGGGCGGGGGCGAAAAAGTTGATCCGTTCGACCAGCCAGGCGACTCCCGCCACGCGTCGCTCGCGCGCCGCCGCCAGCTCGTCCCATTGCGGAAGGAGCGCGGCGGCCTGGAGCTCCGACAAGGGATAGGCGTCATTCCCGCGCTGCGTGTAGAGCCGAATCCGCTGTGCCACGTCGTCGCGGGAGGTGAATGCCGCCCCCCCGCGTCCCGCCGAGAGCAACTTGCTCCCCCCAAAGCTCAGAATTCCGACATCCCCCCACGTGCCGGCCATCCGTCCATGGACCCGCGCTCCGGGAAGCTGGCAGGCGTCTTCAATCACCGCCACGCCGCGGGCGCGGGCGATCCGCATCACCTCGGGCATGTCGATCACCCCCCCATGCAGGTGCGAGGCGATGATCGCCTTCGTCCGGGGACCGATCGCCGCATCGAGTTGCTCCGGATCAAGGTTCCAATTTTCCGGCAACACATCCACCAGGACCGGAACCGCCCCGAGCAGCACGACGTTGCTGAAATTCCCCTGGAAGTCGTAGGCGGCCAGAATCACCTCGTCTCCCGGTCCGATCGCCAGACCGCGGAGCGCCAATTCCACGGCTGCGGTGCCACTGGCGCACAGGAATACGTGCTGCGCCTCGTGTGCCTGGGCCAGCGTTCGGGCCAGTTGAATCGTGTGGGGTCCGTGGTACTTGCCCCAGGAACCATCGTCGAGCGCTTCCTGCACCCGTTTTGCGACGGCAGGCTGCACACCGGGCCAGTCGGGCGCCCCCTGCGGACGGACTGGAGTTCCTCCCAGAACGGCCGGCCAGTCGTCGCGGTAGATTTTCATCGGCATGGCAACAACTCCAATTGTTTGTCCCCCGGATGGTAACGTATCATGACCTGCCTTGCGCCACCGGGACGCGCAGGCGCCTGCCGGTCGGGCGCAGTCGGCGCCGGTGGCCGCAACTGTGAACCACGGATCGTAGTCGCCCGGTTCGAACACATTTTGCTTTAAGGAGAACTGGCATGTCTGGCAATCGATCGCATTCCTGGCGCAGGCATTGGTCCATCCTTCTGTTATTGCTGCTCGTGGCCGGCTGGGGCGCCATCGCCTTGTCCGCGAAAGACGAACCGAAACCCAAGGAGGCCACGCCGCGCGGCGGTGAGTCCGAAAGCAAAAAGCCCCCCAGCGGCAAACGCTCCGCCTCGCCGCCGCTCAAGGATTTGCGGCTGCAAAGCGAAGAAGAATCTGCCGAAGAGCGGATCGAACAGAGTCTGTCGGAAACCGTCAGCGTCAACTTTGGGGAATTGGCATTGGCCCGGGTCTTGGATCAACTCAAAAGCCAGCACAAACTCCCGCTGTGGATTGATCGACGCGGATTGGACGACGCTGCCGTTTCCCTCGACCAGCCGGTGACGCTTGTCCTGGAGAATGTCCATCTGGAAACGGTCCTGAATCTGCTGCTGGAGCCGCTGCAGCTCGAATGGGTCGTACAAGACGAGGTGTTGAAAATCACCACCCTCCAGCGCGCGGCGCTGGGGGCCGAGACGCGGACCTACGAGATTCAAAACCTGATCGACGCCGGCCATACCCCGGAAGAACTGATCGAAGCGATCGAAAAATGCCTCGCTCCTGATTCCTGGGGGGACAAGGCGCACCAGGGGGCGATTCGTCACAGTGGGGGGATCCTGATCTGTCGCCAGAGCCAGCGCGTCCAGTCGCTGGTCGCGGGATTGTTGATGGAACTCGACCTGCTGGCCGAGAAGCAGGAATTCGAGACGTTCCGCGACGGCTCGGAGGGACCGGTGACGCTCAAGGTGTATCACACGCGGCAGTTCCCCGCCGACCAATTGGCCCGTGAGCTGCCGCAACTGGTGGCGATCGACTCCTGGAAAAATGAAGAGGTTAACGTCCGCGCCATCCAGGGGGCGCTGCTGATCCGGCAGACTCCCCGCGTCCATGCCGAACTGCGGCGGTTTCTGGAACACCTGTTTGAGGGGGACTCGTAACGGGCGGCGGAGATTTCTCTGACTGTTTTGATCGTCGTCGGCGACCGTGCTAGAATCCGGGCCATTGCCGCTCGATCCATCCTCAGGAGTCTTCTGCCATGCCGGTCCGGTTGTTTGCTGTTGCGCTGGTTTGCTTTGGTTCCTCCTTTTGCGGCGAGCTGATTGCCGCCGAACCGTTGCAAGGGACCAAGCCGCTTTCGATCGAACAGCCGCTGGACGTGGTGATGGTCGATGGGATTGACCGCTTCTGCCTGAAGGAGCTGGCGGCGTCGGTGGAGAAACGGGCCCAGCGCTGGAAGCGCGACTACAGCAGCCGCGAGGCGTATGACAAAAGCGTGGCCCCGAATCGGGAGCGGCTGCGAACGATTTTGGGGGTCGTCGATCCACGGGTGAAAGGTCAGGGGCTGGAGCTGATCGCGACCACCGCGCAGCCGGCCCTGGTGGGGCGCGGGGAGGGATTCACAGTCCAGGCGGTGCGGTGGGCCGTTCTTGACGGTGTGACTGCCGAGGGATTGCTGCTGGAACCGACCGGCGCGCCGCGCGCCCGCGTCGTCGCCCTCCCGGATGCCGATTGGGCACCGGAACAGATCGTGGGCCTGGCCGAGGGGGTCGCCCCTGCGTCGCAGCTTGCACGGAGGCTCGCGGAGAATGGCTGCCAGGTGCTGGTTCCGACCCTCATCAGTCGCGATGACACGTTCTCCGGGCATCCCGACGTGCGCTACACCAATCAGCCTCATCGCGAGTTCATTTATCGGCAGGCGTTTGAAATGGGGCGCCATATCATCGGGTACGAAGTCCAAAAAATTCTGGCGGCGGTGGATCTGTTTGCGGCGCAAAACGCCGCCTCGGACAAGTCCGCGCCGATCGGCGTTGCCGGCGTGGGAGAAGGAGGGTTGCTGGCGCTCTACAGCGCGGCGCTCGACACGCGGATCGACGGGGCGCTGGTCAGCGGCTATTTCGGACCCCGCGAAGGGCTCTGGCAGGAACCGATCTATCGCAATGTCTGGGCGCTGCTCACCGAATTCGGCGACTCCGATCTGGCCAGTCTGGTCGCTCCCCGGCGGCTGATCATCGAGGCGGCTGCCGCGCCGGAGGTGAGTGGTCCCGCGGCCCCCAAACAAGGACGCAGCGGCGGCGCAGCGCCGGGACGGATTGTCACCGGAAAGGTGGCTGACATCCAGCCCGAGTATCAGCGGGCGCTGACGCATTTTGATAAATTGAAGTCGGACGGTTTGAAGTTTGTCATGAGCGGCGACGGTTCCGGGCAGCCGATCAGCGACCGGGCATTGGCCGCCCTGCTCGCGGGGCCGGGAGGATCGCGCGCTCCCAAACCGGCGGCTGCGCTCGCCACGAACTTGCGTGCCGATTTTGACCCCCAGATCCGCCAGAAACGGCAGTTCGACGAGCTGGTCGAATTCACCCAAAAACTGCTCCGCCGCAGCGCCAGGGTCCGGGACCAGATCTGGTCCAAGGCCGACCGCTCGTCGCTCGACAAATGGAATCAGACGGTCGAAGCGTATCGCGACATGGTCTACGACGAAATGATCGGCAGGCTCCCCGCGCCAACGATCGATCCTGCCGTCCGCACCCGCCAGGTGCTCGATGAGCCGGGCTACGTCGGTTACGAGGTCATGATCGATGTCTATCCCGACGTCATCGCCGGCGGGATCCTGCTCCTCCCCAAGGATTTGAAGCCGGGGGAGAAGCGTCCGGTCGTCGTCTGCCAGCATGGACTCGAAGGGGTGCCGATGGACACGATTTCGAAGACAGTGGATGGCTTCAAATATTACTCGGCGTTCACTTCGGAACTGGCCAACCGCGGATTCATCACCTACGCGCCGCAAAACCCCTATCGCGGCCAGGACCGCTTCCGCACGCTGCAGCGCAAGAGCAATCCGCTCCAACGATCGCTCTTCAGTTACATTATCCCGCAGCATCAGCGGACGATCGACTTTCTGAAGACGCTCCCCAACGTCGATCCGGAACGGATCGCCTTTTACGGCCTGTCGTATGGAGGAAAAACCGCGGTCCGCGTCCCCCCCATGCTCAAGGATTACTGCCTGTCAATCTGCTCGGCGGACTTCAATGAATGGGTCGTGAAGAATACCACCGTCTACGACGGCTACAGCTATGTTTTCACCGGCGAGTACGAGATTTTTGAATGGAACATGGGACACACCGCCAATTACGCCGAACTGTCGAACCTCATGACCCCGCGTCCGTTCATGGTGGAGCGCGGTCATCACGACGGGGTGGCCCCGGACGAATGGGTCGCCTGGGAGTTTGCCAAAGTCTATCGGCACTACGACGTGCTGGGGCTGGGAGACAAGGCGGAGATCGAGTTCTTCAACGGCCCGCACAAGATCAACGGCGTGAAAACCTACGACTTCCTGCACCGGCACCTGCGCTGGCCGAAGCGGGAGGCGCCGAAGCAGGCGGCCAAGTGAGGCGGCGTGCCAAGCTCCGTCACCACCTCCAGCGCTCATTCAGGCGGATGGTGCTCCCCTGTTGCGTCGCGCGCAGGCGATATTCCCCGCCGGGGAATTACTCCTGGTAACGATACCGCGCCCGCGGCCCATTCACGTTGAGACTTTCGCGAACCCGAACCCGCCCTGGACGGACCGCCAGCGGCTGGTAAAAGCCAACGACCGGTCCCGGCGCGATCTGCGGCCGTTCATAGACCACAATCGGCGCCGGGCTGAAGATCGGATACCCGTCCCCGACCAGGGGCGGAGCCACGTAAAACGATTTGGGCGCATAGTAGTACCCATCCCCCCGCGCCGCCCCTGGAAGAGCCACCCCAATGATCGCCACCGCGACGCCCCAGCCCCATCGAATCATCCCCTGTCGAATCACGACGAACTCCTTTCCGGCAAGTGAACCGGTCAACCGGTCCGCAACCAATCCAACCGTCTCATGAATTTCGAATCTTGAGTCTGGAATCCCAAAAAACAAGTCATTGCCCGCATCTCCAAACCTGCCCTCCACAGGGAAAATTGTACATCAGTATACATCCCAAAATCAAGCGACCTGGTTTGCCAAAGTAGCCCCTTGGAGCCGGATATCTCAGAAATCGGCCGCGATCTCACCCCAGCCTCGGTACTCCCGATGGAATTTCAAATGACCGACCTGCATGGTGGCCGAACCTGGCGGGTCAACCTGGTGGCCCAACCTGGTGGGTCACCTGCTGGGTCACCTGCTGGGTCACCTGGTGGGTCATGTGGTGGGTCATGTGGTGGGTCATGTGGTGGGTCATGTGGTGGGTCAATCCATACAACGACTCGCGTCTCCGACGCATCCCCGCATGCCGCTTGGCATTACGATCGCATCCCGACCCGAACCGAGCCTGCTGGGCCAACGTGGCGTCCCACCGGTCGGGGTTTGGCTCCGTCACCTCGTACCGCGAAGCGGTTTGAGACGATAGCCTGGGGTCGCGCAGCGCACCCCAGGTCGGGCATACGAACAATGCTCAACCCCTGCAACTGCCCGCGCTTGCACCGCCGACGACGAAATCGACAACTCGATGACAGCCACACGATTATCAGAGACTCACTCAGCTTGCCTGATACTTCGGGAAGTCGTTGTAACCCGCGTCGTCTGGACTGAGTCATTCCAGATCAAACAGCATGACTTCGGCGGCGGAGTTGGCCTTGATCGACAGCGACTTCTCATCACTGACAGCCACCCCATCGCTGGTTTCCAGATGGATGCCGTTCACGAAAACCGAGCCTTGCAGAACCTGCAGCCAGGCATGACGCCCCGCCGCGAGGTCGTGTTGCGCCTCTCCCGCTGCGGTCATCTGAGCCAGAGAGATGCGCGCATCGGCGTGAATTTTCAGCGAACCTTCCGCTGCGTCGGGCGAAGCCACGAGTCGCCATTGATTGAATCGCTGGCCCACTGGAAACGCCTTCTGCTCGTAGCTCGGCGTCAGACCGGATCGTTCGGGGAACAGCCAAATTTGATAGAGATGCACCGGCTCGGTCGGCGACGGATTGAACTCGCTGTGCGTGATCCCGGTTCCGGCGGTCATCCGTTGGAACTCGCCGGGACGCAATATCTCGCCGTTGCCCATCGAGTCCTTGTGCTCCAGCGCGCCCGACAAGACATAGGTCACGATTTCCATGTCGTGATGCGGATGAGTCCCGAATCCCTGTCCGGCGGCGACCCGATCCTCGTTGATCACCCGCAGCGCTCGAAATCGCATGTGCCGAGTATCGCGGTAATCGGCAAACGAAAACGTGTGCCACGTGTCAAGCCAGCCGTGATTGGCATGGCCACGTTCATTCGCCCTTCGGAGTTGCTGCATGCGCATCTTCCAATCGGCTACGAGTCATGCATTCCGGCTCGGTTACTGCCGACGAACCGCTTCGATCAGCTCTTCAAACCCTTCCATTCGTCCCGGCAGCCACTTCTTCGTCCCCTCCAGACGCATGATGTCGGCACAGCCGGGGTCGGTGGGCTTCATCGCCGTCATGAGCTGGGTAAACCGTTTTGCCCGGACCTCGTCGAAGTCCTTGGCTGCCGTGAAGACACAATGGCTGAACGGGTCCGAAGTCCAGATCCGTTTCAACTTCAGTTTGCCGGACTGATCGGCGTCGACCAGCCGCCACAACGATTCGGTGATGATCCCGGCGTCGCCCCGTTTTTCGTTTAGGGCCTGCACCACGTGCGACGGACTGCAACAGGGATTCCCCTTAAAGTCGACTTCCTTATCGAGGCTGATGATTGTCATCGCATCGAAGTCGACGTTTTCCTTTTTCAGAAAATGCAACGGAAGGACCGTGGCCTCGGCGGCATCCGCACTTCCCAGAACCAACCGTTTGCCGGCCAGGTCTTTGAGCGACTGAATCGACGAATCGGCGCGGGCCACGAGGACGGAGCGAACATTGCAATCGACATCGCGCATCACCAGTGTCCGGCTGGAACAGCCGTTTTGGATGTGGTACTTCGCGTGCGCGAGGGGGGTGTTCCAGGCGATATCGATCTCGCGGCGGGCCAGCGCCGCCACGAGGGCGTCATAATTCGAGTACAGGACGTAGTCCGTCGCGAAGTCATGCCGATTGAGATATCGACGCAGTTCGTGGAACACCGTGACGACCTCCGGCGAATAGGCGACCGCCCCGACCCGGACGACGCCACCCGCGTCTTCTGTGAGCGGCGGAAGAGGACGTTCTTCCGCACAGGTCGTCCGCGCCGCCAGCAGCACTGCGAAGATGACCAATCGAGACAGAATCCGCGGCTGCGTCATGGCATGAACTCCTTCACGAAATGAATATTCGGAGGCGACCTGCCTCCACGCGCCAATCGACGCGCGCACCAGCAAGTTACCATGTCTGTCAATCACCCAACGACCCGCCCATGAGCATATCATTGCCGAATGGGGGAGTAAATCATGAACACGGGGACGGCCAATTGGCTGCGGTATGGATCTCGGGATATGATCCTGGCATGAACGAACGCGGACCACTCTCGGTGTCGGGCGGCCTCCACATGATGGCGGCTCAGCTTGCGTTTTGGGGGTTTATCGGCGCCACCATGGTGCTTGGAAACGAGTCGGGGCTGCTGTTCATGGTGATTTTTGGCCCGATCCTTGGGGCCTACTGCATCTGGGTGATCGTTCGATTCTTAAACTGGCGCGAGGATTCTCGGCATGCAAGATTGCCGGAGGAAGAGGTGGAGGATGGGGAGGAACTGAGTGGCCATCGTCGCGAGTGACCCCCTTCGCTCAGCTTGCCTGAGCGGGACGCCGCCTGCTCTTGATGTTCTTCGGGATTCCATGCCGCGATTGAGCGAAAAGGCCTCGCGCGGAGACGCGGAGGTCGCGGAGAGGGATGTGGCATGGGGCGGGATGGAGCCGAGACGAAATCCATCGACAGGGGACCGCGGGAACGCCCCGGAATCCCTCGTTGTAGGCCGTAGAAAGAAACAGGCAAAACGATCTGGGCAGAACAATGGCGGTCTGGCAGTCATTGCCACGATCATCGCCTCGTTGAATTGCGCCGTGAACGGCAGAATCACTCGGCGAACCGCCCTTCCGCGGACAATGGCCAATTCCCCGGAACGTCATCTTCGTTCTGCCATCATTGTCCTGCCAGAGATGTTCCTCCATTCTCCATGCCCGCCCGTTCGAATCGTCGCAATCGGATCACATCGTCCGCGGAATCGAAGCGGAGCCCTTTGCGACATCGGGCCGTCGAAACCGGACTCTGCGACACTGGACTTGTTTCGTGTTCTTCGCGTATTTCGTGGTTCAAACTTTGAAAACCGTTCTGCCCAAGATGACACGTGTCGGAGAGAATAGGGAACCACGATCGTTTCCTCGAAGCGGCGATCGACTCCTATCGTCATGGGCGCGCGAGTATGCCACGGAATCCGAGTTGGCAAGCCAGGTGTGCAACCGCTTCGCGGTAACGACCGGGATGGCCAGCCTACCTGGGGTGCGCTGCGCGACCCCAGGCTATTGTCTCAAACTGCTTCGCAGTAGCTCCTCGCTCCACTCCATCAAGTCCGCCTGTGCTCCTTCCGTGTTCCAGTGGTCAATTCCCTTTTGGTTGCGGCCATCGGCCGCGCTGTGTCCTCCGCGTCTGCGCGTCTCCGCGTGAGCAATCGTCATCGCGTTCGGCATCGAGTGGTGAAAGGGAACAGCCTTCCTGGAGGACGAGACTCCCGCCAAACGCTCTGCACCGCAATCCAGCAGAGTTTTGTTACGGCGAGAACGATTTCGAGATGCGAGAACTCCGTTCAAGGCAAAAAGAACAGGAGCACGCAGAGATCGCAGAGATGGACGCGCCTTGCGGCCGCATGGATTCCAATTGACGCCCCTCGCCAGCGATCGAGTCGGAATCATTTGGCCAACTTCGGTCGGATTTTCTCTGCGTCCTCTGCGGCCTCCTGTTCAATCTTCCCATTTTGGTTGCGGCTAACGGCCGCGCCGCGTGCTTCGGTTCAATCCGTTTTTTGGTGACGGCCCAAGGCCGCGCTGTGTTCTCTCGCTGTGGTCGCCAGGCCAACTCTCCGGCGTGGGCTGAATTGTGAAGTCCATCGAGAGAGTGGAATTTGTAGTGGTGCCGACTTGACCGGGTGGCTGACGCACCCCCGTTCGCCTGGGAGGTGTTTGCGACACACCGAATTACCGGCCAGCTTACGCTGGCCGTTCGCCTGACTGATGCACCGGCTGGCTTATGCTGGCCGGTCGCCTGGGGGTGGGGTGGGGTGTTAATATGGCGGGATGGCTTCTGTTGCGCGAAAAAGTCGACGGTCGATCGCTCCCCGGTATTTGATGCCGGGGTTGATGGTGTGCCTGGGGACGCTCTCCGTGGCGCTCCATTGGACGTCGCTTCTGGCAGAACGGTCGCTGGCCAGGTTGCTTGTCAGCGAGGGGTTGTGGCGTTGGCTGGTCGGCGCGGCGGGGGGGAAGGTCGTAGAGACTCCGGACAGGCTGGTTGGAAACATCGAATTCCTTCCGATCCTGTCAGCGGTGGCGGGGTTTTCGCTGTTCGCGTGGCTCGCCGGGGGGGCATGCATCGCCCGCTCAAGAACGGTGCCGTTCCGGCTGGCGTTGCATCAGTGGGGGACGATCGGCTGGGTCTGGTGGCTGGTTCCCCTGGTTTGGGAATTGCTCGATCTGCTGGCGGGAATGTCGAACGCCACCGACCTGACGCTGCTGTTGCGCGGGACGCTCCCCCTCTGGGAAGGAATTCAATGGGCAGGCTGGCTGACGACCGGTTGCGCACTGGCCCTGCCCGCGATCGGAAAGGGGCTTGTCCCGAACGCGCCCCCTTCGATCCGTGTGCCGCGCGCGGTGTGGCTGGGAATGCTGGGGTACTTCGTTGCGTTCGGAGCGATGAACTGGGGGCTGTACAACGCGCTCCATTTGCCGCATGGGGATTCCGCGATGTACGAGGAACATCTGTGGAACCTGCTGCATGGGAAGGGGTTTCGCAGCTACCTCGATGCGGGGCGGCCGTTCCTGGGGGAGCATGTGCAGGTGATTCACCTGGCGCTCATTCCGGCGTACCTGGTGTGGCCGTCGCACGTCTTATTGGAGTTATGCCAATCGCTGGCGCTGGCGGCTGGAGCGGCGCTGGTCTATCGAATCGCCTTCCGCCATTCGCATTCGACCGCCGGGGCCGCCGCGTTGGCGCTGGCGTATTTGTTCTATGTCCCGTTGCAGTTTCTCGACATTGCCGTCGATTTCAAGACGTTTCGACCCAACTCGTTTGAGATCCCGTTGTTTCTTCTGGCGCTGGACGCTCTGGAAGAGGGGCGGTGGCGCGTGTTCGGCTTGGGGATGGTGCTGGCGCTGCTGTGCCAGGAAGACGCCGCCACGATTGTCGCGCCATTGGGGGTCTGGATTGCCTGTCGGGGGGCTGCCTGGAGAGAGCCTGCGGCGACAGCGGGGGTCGCAGGGAAGCCGAGCGAGGTCGTGCCGACCAGCAGTCCGGGACTCTCACGCGCCGCCGCTTGGCGATTGGGAATCGGGCTGGCACTGTTCGGAACGCTGTACGTGATCCTGGTGATCAAGGTGATCCTTCCCTGGTTTCGGGATGGGGCCGACGTGCATTTCGCGCAGTATTTCAACGAGTTTGGCGACTCGTCGGATTCGATCGTGGCGAGCGTGCTGCAACATCCCGGCGCCGTCGTGCGGCGGCTGCTGGATGTGGAGTCGATCCTGTTCGGGTTGGCGCTCTTGGCCCCTGTGGGATTCGTGCCGCTCTTGTCTCCCGGGCGACTGTCGGTCGCGGCGCCGCTGTTTGCCGTGCTGTGTCTGAGCGATATTACGAATTCGCCTCAACATCATTTTCATGCCCCGCTGATTCCGATCGTGTTCTGGGCTGCGGCGGCTGGATTGCGGAATCTGCCGGTCGTCGTGGCAGCAACGCGGCGCGGCTGGCGGCGGCTGCGACGGCTTCCGCCTGTTCCGGAAGAGCGGAATCGGATTGCGCCGTCGTGCTTTGCGGGGAATGGGAAGTCGCTGCCGGTGGAGGTGGCGGCGGGGGGGGCTTCGGCGCTGGGAGGGGTGGGGACTAAGACCGGACGGCTGACGCCGACCGTTCGCCGGGGGGGCTCGCTGCGCGAGCTGGGTATTGCTCGCGTGGGGGGTATTTGGACGCTGTGCTGTTCAGTTTGTATCGGGGTCTGGCTGGGGCTGTCCCCCGCGTCGATCAGTTTTTGGGATCCGCATTCCTCCGCGTATTGGAGCGAGCGGTATGTGGCGGGGGAGCGATCCCGCCGATTGCCGGCCATCCTGGCGCAGATTCCGCGGGAGTGCCGGGTGGCCTCGACCGATTATCTTCATCCCCGATTGACCCATCATGCGCGTTCGTATGACTACAGCGCCTACCGGCCGGACGTTCCCGACGACGCCGACTATATCCTGATCGATCTCCGCGGCCCGCACAGCGGCTCGACCCGTCCCGAGAAGATCAAGGAATTGGGCGAGCAGCCTGACGAATGGGAATTGTTGCCGGACGTGAGCGACGGCTATTTTGCGCTGTTGAAACGCCGCACGCGACCGCGTGTCGCCAAAGAGGACTGAACGCCTCGATGCCGATTCGCGCAGACCGGTCTTTTTTCGTGTTCTTCGTGTATTTCATGGTTCAGCTTTAAACCAAACTGGATGGAGTGATTCAGGTCAGAGAATGAAAGAGTGAACCACGCAATACTCGAACGACACGAACTGAATTCAATTGACCGGGGTTGGCTTGGAGGATCGTGGCTCGATTGTCTCTGCAAAGCCATCCAGCAGAATCGTGTTATGACGAGAAGATTTTCGCGATGTGAGAACTCCTGCCAAGGCGAAAGAAGATGGAACAGGAGGGCGCGGAGATCGCAGAGACAGGCGCGGCCATTGGCCGCATGGATTCAAATTGATGCCCCTCGCCAGTGATCGACACGGGATCGTTTGGCCAATCACGGGCGGATTAACTCTGCGCCCTCTGCGCCCTCCTGTTTGATTTGTCGGAGTTGCGGTCATTGGCCGCACCGCAATCTTCTGTTCAATCTTTTTTTGGATTGATGGCTGATTGGCAAAGTGCGCAATAGTGTAGACTGTTCGCGTTGGCTTGGAGAAACTTCGGCGCAGGTCGGCCTTCGAGAGACTTGCTGAAGTGGCCGCGGCAATGCGGATTTCGGAGAAGTAGGCCTACGGGGTGGCATCAGTCATTTGCGGATTTCTGAGAAATCAGCCTACAACCACACATCACCGACACGTCCTGAACGGCTTTCATCGATATGCTTCCCGAGTCCCCTTCCAGTTCGACCGCCATTGCGCATGGAGCGGAATTGCTGCGTGCTGGACGGTTGGTAGCGTTTCCCACGGAGACGGTGTATGGCTTGGGGGCGCATGCCCTGGATGAACGGGCGGTGGCGCGGGTTTTCGAGGCCAAGGGGCGACCGCGGTTTGATCCGCTGATTGTGCATGCCGCCGACCTGGAGGGGATCGCCCGGCTGGTGGTGCGGCTCCCTCCCGTCGCGGAGCGTCTGGCCGCCCGGTTCTGGCCTGGTCCGCTCACGCTAGTGCTCCCCAAGTCGGCCCTCGTTCCCGATCTGGTGACCGCCGGTTGTCCGACGGTTGCCCTGCGGATTCCCGACCACCCGGTGGCGCTGGAACTGTTGCGCGTCGCGGGAATCCCTGTCGCGGCGCCGAGTGCGAATTTGTTTGGCCGGATCAGTCCCACCACGGCGGCCCATGTCGCCGATCAACTGGGGGACCGGATCGACCTGATCCTCGATGGCGGTCCTTGTCGCGTCGGCGTGGAATCGACCGTGCTCAATCTGGCTGGCGAGGTCGCGACGCTGCTGCGCCCCGGCGGAACGCCGCTGGAAGAGATCGAACGTCTTATCGGTCGGGTGCAGATCGGGAATTCGGAGTCCCTGCCCCCATCGAGCGGCCTGGCCTCTCCCGGAACGCTGCCGCAACATTATGCTCCGCGAACTCCATTGTTCCTGCAGGGGGCGAGCATTCATTCGGCAACGCCATCCGCAGGGGACTGTCCAGGGGTGCGTCCCACGGGCTCGATTGGATTGCTGGCGTTTCGGGCGCCGACCGACGCGCGGGAGTTCGCCGTGGTCGAAGTTTTATCTCGGCACGGTGATCTCGGCGAGGCGGCAGCGAATTTCTTCGCCGCGCTTCGGCGGCTCGACGAGGCGGGGCTGGAGTGGATCGTCGCCGAGACGTTTCCGGAGGTCGGATTGGGCCGGGCGCTGAATGACCGCTTGCGGCGTGCGGCATTCAGGGAAACGGGATCGGCTGGAGGGTGAGTCGTCGCTAGTGCGCGCTACGCCCATCGGGAGGGCGAGGCTCCCGCCGAGCCGCCAATGTGGTTGCAACAAGAGAAACCGTGCCGGGGGCAGGCAAACAGATTCCGGCGAACGTCAGTTCTATCCCAACGGAGCGATTGAGTCGCGCGCCAACCGTAGCGGCGGCTCACGGGGACGTTCGCCCTCCCGAATTTGCGTTCGCCCTCCCGGTTGGTGTGGGTCCGTGATGCGCCCTGGGACGCGGTCACATCTGGCCAGTTGGTGATTCGGAACTGCCAGCCTCTTTCCCCCAGCCGAGGGCCAGGATGACGCAGGCAGCCAGTGGCAGAATGCCGACCGTCGTCATGATGGCAGTATGCGACTGCGTGGCGTCGATCACCTGGCCAGCTCTTTTATGCATGGCAGAGGTCGCCAGCCAGGTGATGGCGCTCAAGGTTCCAGTAATCGCCCCCTGGTTGCGGACCGACAGCTCCTGCGACAGGGAATAGTAGACGGGAAACAACCCCAGCGATCCGAAACCGATCGCCAGCAGAACGGCCTGCAGGAGCAACCCCTGAGGCAATTGCGCCGCGACGACACTCAGCGCGGTGAGACAGGCGCAGCCGCCGAACGTCGCCAACCGCGTCCCGTGGACGCTCCAGCCGCGCCCCGCCAGCCACCGCGTGGCGAACCCCACCGCCAGGCATCCCACGTCGGTTGCGATATAATAGGCGGAGGTGAAATAGTTCACTTCGTCACGCTCGTAGTGGAGAAACTCCCGCAGGTACTTGGGCATCCACGCTCGGAAATAATGCCAGGTGAGATTGATCGCCACGACGACGCAAACGAGCACCGCAAAGCGCCGCGCAAACGTACCCCAGGGAGCACCGTGTACGGGTGCAGCCCCCGGTGCGGGCGAGTCGGCGGCGGGACGCGCCAAGTCCTGCGAACGGATGAGGGCGAACCACGGAATCAACCACAGAATGCCGATCGCGCCAATCACGGCGAACGGCGCCCGCCAACTCCCCGCGTCGTCGGTCACCAGGCTTTGAACGATCAGCGGGGTCACGATCGCGCCGATCGACGCGCCGCTTTGTAACAGACTGTTGCCAAAAGTCCGGTCTTTCTGCGTCAGCAGCCGCTGCGTCGTCACCAGCGCGCAGGGCCATTGTCCGGCTTCGAAGATTCCCAGAACGGACTGGCACACCAGTAATCCCAGGTAGGTCTGGGCCGCCTCCGGTTCCAGGCCGTCGAAGGCCACCGGCGCCCCGGTCACTCCCTCCCACACTCCCCCCAGCCAGCGTCCGACCGGGGCGGCATAGGCCGTCGCGAACCCCGCCAGCGACCAGCCCAGGACAACCCCCGGATACATCCACCGGACCGGAATCCGATCCACGAGGAGCCCCGTGACCAGTCCTCCGAGGGCGAAGGCGATGCCAAACGCAAATTCCAGATTGCCGTATTGATCATTGTTGATCTTGAGTTCGGCCGTCAGGTCCGCGGCTGTTTGCGACAGCGTCTGTCGATCCATGTAGTTGAGCATGGTCGCCAGCAGTAGGACACCGCAGACGGACCATTTCCACGTGGCAGAGCGAGGTGCGGCAAGTTCGGGCATCGGGCAAGGTCTACGCCGAGGGACAACGATCGCGATGGAACGCAAGCGCCTGGAAAGGTCGGGATCCACAGATCCCGTTGTCCCCGGCTTTGCGATGTCGCCGGGGCGGGGTGATGATATCGACCGGTCGAGGGGGCTGACAGCGAAGCAAACTCAGAGGGGGCTTGCTATTCCGAGTCCAGAACTCCCTCTCCAAAATCTTCCACCACCGCGGCCGCGGTGGCCTCCTCCGCTGGCTGCGTCTCAGGAGTGTCGGATGGACTGGGGACGACCTGCGACAGGACACCGGGCGCAGGCTGGACGAGGACATCCTGGTCCGCGGCATGCGCCAGCATGAATTCGGTGCTCATCGGATCGACGTCGCGGCAACAGGCGGTGAACCGATCGGCCAGGCTGCGAAGCTGGTCGCGCCATTGCGCGAGTTCGATCCCGCGTGGAGCCACTTGCGCAAACTCTCCCAGCAGCAGAACCAGTTTCAGCAGGTGGCGGAAGATCAGCCCTTCCTGTTTGGCCAGATCGCGACTGGAAATGTAACTCGTGAAGTTGCACTCGAAATTGAGCAACTCAGCCGCCCCCCAGACCGGTTCCACAAAGACGCCATGCACGCCCGGAAAATCGGCATCAAACAGCATCCGCAACTTGGTCGCCAACGGAGGCGCGTATTTCCGCTCTTCGAAGGGGAGATCGGGATCCCAGGGGGGATAGAGATCGCCCGCGGCAATCAGTCCGCGCGTCACGAGTTCGGAATCAAGAAACGTTCGGGCGAGTGGACCCGGAGGGAGCTTTTCGGGATTTGGAACGCGAACAAAGCGGAGCAGTGACTTGGGAAGCTCCAGGACGCTTTCCAGGGCTTGCAGCCGTTCCACTTCGTCGGCAATCGCGAAGTGCTCCAGGAGGAACAGGGCATAGACCGGATTGACGCTGCGGAACAGAAAGAAAGTGGCCATCCGTTCGGTGGGATGCGCCCACTCCGGACGATACGCGAAAGGCTCGCTGGGAGTCGCCGCGACCACGGGGACGGGGCCTGTGCCGGTCGCCTTGTGTTGCGCCTGGAGCGCTTCGATCATCAACGTGGCAAAGAGGGAGGGCTTGGGAGCCGCGACGACGGGGGAGGCAGGGGCGGCCTGCGAGGGATCGGCCGCGGTGGCAGTCTCGACCGGAGGAGGTTCCGGCTCCAGTCGGACGATTCCCAGGGCGTGCAGCGTGCGCAGCATCTGATGCAGGTGCTGTTCGGCCGGTTCCAATTGTTTCGGATCCAAGAGCCGCTTTCGCACGAGGCTCCGCACGCGCTCAACGTCGGGGGACAATTGGAGCATGTAGGCCAACATGCGCCACGGCAAATGTCCCTGGCTGACCAGATGGCGCGGCGGAGCGGACCGCAGTTTCTGGAACTGCGCCTCATCCCAATATTGTCGATTCGGGCTCCGTGTCGGCATCTTCTTTTTCATCGCCTTCTTCGCCTTGATCAAATTCGGATCGCGCGTGTCTTCCGGAATTTGATCGTACTTTTCCTTCCAGCGGAGAATGCGCACGTCGTCTTCATGCGGGAGAACGTAGATGTATCCCTGGCTGTCGAATTGCGGCCGGCCGGCCCGGCCGAAGATCTGGTGGGCCGTGCTGGGATCGATGATTTTCTGTTTGCCGGGAGCCCCTTTGAGCAAACTTGGCAGAACCACCGACCGGGCCGGAAGGTTGATTCCCGCGGACAGCGTTTCCGTGCAGACGCAGACCGAGAGCAGTTTCTGTTGAAACAACTCTTCGACGACGCGGCGGTAACGTGGAAGCAATCCGGCGTGATGCACCCCCACGCCGCGCATCAGGATCTGCTTGAGTTTGGGACCGGCCCCCTTCGTCCAGTCGTGGCGGGCCAGGCGGGCCGCCAGCAGCTTTTGCTGCCCTTCGGCGAGCATGTCCTTGCCTTTGAGCTCTTCGGCCACCGACCAGCACTCTTCCCGGTTGAAGCAAAACACGAGCGCCGGCGTCCGCCGCGCATCCCCATCCCCCTGGGCCATTTCCTGCAGGTGCTCGGTCAGCAGTTTGTCCCCCACCCACTGAAACGACAAAGGGACCTTGCGGTCGCTGCTTTGGACCAGTTCCAGTTTCCGCTGGTGCCCCACCCGCAGCCAAGAGAGAAAATCGACGGCGTTCCCGACGGTGGCGGAGAGGAGCAGCAGCCGCACGTGTCGTGGCAACAGCGACAGCGTAAACTCCCAGACGATGCCCCGTTCCCGATCGGAAAAGCTGTGGAATTCGTCCATGACGACGGCGGACACGCTTTGGAAATCGAACCCTTCGGGCTGCAGCAGTCGATTGAGGAGGATTTCGGCGACGACCACCAGGATTTTCGCGTCGGGATTGACGCGCCGATTGCCGGTGACCAGTCCCACGTCCTCGCTGCGGAATCCCCACCGCCGGGCCGCTTCCTGCATTTCCTGGAATTTCTGGTCGGTGAGGGCGATCAGCGGCGTGGTGTAATAGATGGTGGCCCCGGTATGGAGCGCTTCAAAGGCAGCCGCCTCGGCGATGAGCGTCTTGCCGGTGCCGGTCGGCGCACAAACCAACACTCCTTCTTCCGCGGCAAACCAGGCGAAAAGAGCCTGCTCCTGGACCGGGTAGGGAGTGAACGGAAGCTGTTCGAGGTATTGGAGGGCGAGTTCGTCGCGAGTGGGCATGGTTGGCGAGGCGCGGCGCTGGAGCGTCGATCAGGGGGGTTGCTAAGACACGACCGGAGCGTCGCTCCTGATTGATTGTCCAGGGGCAGGCTTCTATTCTAGGGCCTCCATCGCTCGGCGGCGACGCTCGCCGCGCGGGTGGCCTGTACACAGGAGGCGTATGTCTCTCTCGATCTTTCGCCACGGACTGGTTGTCATCGGCTTGTGCTGGAGTACGTTCGGCGGCCTGCTGTGGGCCGATGACGCGC
>JBJXGA010000486.1:0-16466 GCA_046152955.1 Planctomycetales bacterium
ATGGCGGCGTCGTCGGGCCGATCGAGCGCCAGCCGCGTGCGCGCGTCGGGGGAAATCGACAATCGTCCCAGCGCCTCGGCCAGAATGTTCGCGCCGACTTTGCTGCCGCAACCGTGGCACCGCATGGGGGGGGCCATGGCCCCGGAACCACGACCGACGTGGCCATCCGCGCGTCCCGCGGGAGCATTGCCGGCGCGGATGGAGGCGGGCATCTGGGGCGGCGGAGAATAGTCCTGGTACATCCGCATGAATTTGCGGTCGATATGGTCTTTCCACTGCCAGGCCCAGCGGCCATGTCCCGCCCACCCACGGTATTGCATCACCGCGCGGCCATCTCCCGTCGCCAGGAGCGAAAGGAAACCTCGTTGCGGCACGTAGGGACGCAATTCCCGCCCGGCGAGCAGGCGCTGGAGATTGTCCCACAGCACCGGCCCCTCGCGGACGGCATACACTCCCGCCTTGGGGAGGGGAGACTCCACGAAACAGGCGCTATCGCCGACAGCAAAGACGGGAAAAGGCCCGGTCGTTTGCAGCGTCGGGCGGACCGTCAGGAAGCCGTCGTCCGACTTGGGGAGTTGAAAGTTCTGGAGCGCCGGGGGCGCGGCGGCGGTCGTTCCCCAGATCACGAAATCCGCTGCGAGCGCGGACTGCCGGGCGAATTGCAGTTGCATCGGCTGGCCGGGCGCATCAACGATCTGGGTAACGCGGTCACCCAGGCGCAGGGCGATGCCGCGCCGCGCCATCTCTCTCCGCACACGTTGGATCGCTCCTGCCGAATAGCCGGGCAAGACCTCCTCTCCACTGTCGACGAGCGTCACCTGCGCAGGCACCCCGCGAGAGCGGAGCCAGGCGTCCAGGCTGAACGTCACTTCCGTCCCTCCCGCTCCCGCGCCAACGACTGCCACCCGCACAGGCGGCGGCCCTGCATCGCCGGGGGGCGTGAGAAGCTGCCGCGCATCGGACAGGGCTCTCTCGAGGCGATCGCAAAACGTCGCCATCGGTTTGATCGACAGCACTCTGGGGCACGACTCCCACAGGTCGCGCCGCGCTGGAACCGATCCAATTCCCACCGACGCCACGTCATAGCGCACCGGGGGGCGATCTGCCACCAGCACCCGGTGCTGTTTCGCGTCGAGGCCCACCGCTTCGGCCACGATCAATCGCACGCCGCAACTGGCGGTGAAGCGGTACAGGTCGATTTCCATCTCTTCGGGCCGATACAGACCCGCCAGCGTACCGGGGAGCATGCCGCTGTACGTGGCCCGAGCGAAGGGAGTGACCAGCGTCAGCCGCGCGTCGGGGATCGCTCCCATCCGCCACATCCGCACGACGTGCAGATTAGTGTGTCCGGCGCCGATCAGGACCACGTCGCGGGAGGGGAGCCGATCCATCGTCAGCGGCACTCCAGCAGTTCTGCCAGATGCATCACGCGAATCGTCCGTTCCTGGCGATGGAGCGCGCCGCCGATGTTCATCAGGCAGCCGGTGTCGGTGCTCACCAGCAGGTCCGCTCCAGTGCGGGTCACGCAATCCACCTTGTCCCCCACCATGGCGCCGGAAATCTGCGGATAGCGGACGGCGAACGATCCCCCGAATCCGCAGCATTGATCCTGTTTCTCCAGCGGCAAGAGTTCCACCCCCTGGACATTGCGGATCAGCGTTTCGGCTTCGTCCTTGAGCCCCAGGCCCCGCAGGTGACAGGCGTAATGATAGGCCACCCGTCCCTGAAACTTCGCTCCCACGTCGCTGACGTGCAGGTGATTGATTAGAAAGTCGCTCAATTCAAACGTCCGGGCGCTCAGAGACGTGGCGCGGGGATGCCATTCGGGATCATCATGGAACAAATGCGGGAACTCGATCTTGACCATCGCGGCACAAGAACCGGACGGCACCACCACTGGACGCTCCTCACCAAACGCCTCGATCGTATGCCGCGCCAGATCGCGGGCGCCGCTCAAAAACCCGCTGTTGTAAAATGGCTGCCCGCAGCAGGTCTGCCGCTCCGGAAAGTGGACCGTCACCCCCAGGCGGCGCAGCAGCCGCACGGTGGCCACCCCGGCTTCCGGGCGCATCACGTCTCCCAGGCAGGTGACCATCAGCGAGACTTCCACGACTGTTCCTTCCCATCAACGGGGTATTCAACTGTGCCAGCGGTCACAGCGCGGCATCCTCCCCGGTTCTCCCGCGCCGGCGGCCGCTCGAACGGTTCCAAGTAGCCGAGGCAGACCGGACCGCAGTATACTCGCACGCGTCCCTGGCGTCAGTGGTAGCCGCGGTGACAGACCGATCACACGATGCGATTTGCGCGCCGTGTGCGGCGCTCCCTTCGACTCCCGTCAGTCATTAGCCGATCAGGAATTCCCCATGTCCCGTATTCCGCTGCTGCTGGCCCTCCTGGCAGGAGGGGTCTGCCTCCCCCGACCCGCCGACGGCGACGAGGCCGTGACGTTGCTTCGCATTCCCAACGAGGGGATTCAGCCGCAAGTCGTGGTCGACAAGGAGCAGCGCGTGCATCTGGTCTATTTCCGAGGCGACCCGGCCGCGGGGGATTTGTTCTATGTCCGTCAAGCGGCGGACTCCTGGAAATTCTCGGAACCCTTGCCGATCAACAGTCAGCCGGGAAGCGCCATCGCCGTCGGATCGATTCGTGGCGGGCAGATCGCCCTGGGCACGGCTGATCGGATTCATGTCGCCTGGAACGGCTCCAGCCAGGCGCAGCCGCGCGGGCCGGGGAAATACGACAGTCCCATGCTCTACGCGCGCCTGAACGACGAGCGATCGGCATTCGAGCAAGAGCGGGACGTGATCGGCCAGGCGCACACGCTCGATGGGGGAGGCAGCGTCGCGGCGGATCGGGAAGGAAACGTGCATGTCGTCTGGCACGCCGGAACGGACGAAGCGGAGCGGCGGGTGTGGGTGGTCCGCTCCCGCGACGAAGGAAGGACGTTTTCGGAAGAGACGCCAGTGGACGTGCCGCGGTTGGGGGCCTGCGGCTGTTGTGGGCTCAAGGCGTTTGCCGATGCCGGAGGAGCGGTGTACGTGCTGTACCGCTCGGCCCACGACAAGGTGCATCGAGACATGCAGTTGCTGACCTCCCGTGACCAGGGAATGACTTTCCGCCAGCAGCCTCTCGACCAATGGATGGTCGCCACCTGCCCAATGTCGAGCGAGTCGTTCGCGGAAGGAGCGCAAGGGGTCTTTGCCGCCTGGGAGACGAATGGCCAGGTGTCATTCGCGCGCATCGATAAGAAGAGCGGCAAGGCCGGGCGCGTGACTCCGGCTCCAGGGAAGGGAACCGGGCGGAAGCATCCGGTGATCGCGGTTAGCGACAAGGGACATCTGCTGTTGGCATGGACGGAAGGGACCGGCTGGCAGAAAGGAGGCGCTCTGGCCTGGCAGGAGTTCGACGCGGCGGGAAAACCGACCCGTGTTCGCGGACGCCAGGCGGGGATTCCGGTCTGGAGTTTTGCGGCGGTCGCCGCGCGACCCGATGGGGGATTTGCGATCGTCTACTAACCATGCCTGACGCCCCATTCATCCTGGATTTTGTCGCTCCGTCGCGGATCATATTTGGCTGGGGACGGCGGCGCGAGGTGGGAGCGGCAGCGCGCTCGCTCGGGAAGCGGGCGTTTGTGGTTTGTGGTTCGCGGACGCTGGAGTCGAGCGGTCAGTTGCAGCAGATCGTCGCGGCGTTGACCGAAGCCGGGGTCAAACCGGTGACGCTGGCGAGCGTGACGCGCGAGCCATTGGTGGCTGACGTGGATGCGTGCGTCGACCGCTTGCGCGGGCATCATGCCGGCGCCGGGGATTTGCTGCTGGCGGTGGGGGGAGGATCGGGGATCGATCTGGCCAAAGCGGCTGCCGCCCTGGTCGCGCAGCGCGATTTCGTCACCACGGGGGATTATTTGGAAGGGGTCGGCCGGGGATTGAAAGTGATTGAGCCGCCGCTCCCACTCTTGGCCATCCCCACCACTGGCGGGACGGGGACCGAAGCGACCAGGAATGCGGTCATTTCGTCGGTCGATCCTCCCTACAAGAAGAGCCTGCGATCGGAACTGATGGTTCCGCGGATCGTGTTGATCGACCCGGAACTGGCCGTCAGCGTTCCGCCGCACATCACTGCCTGGACCGGCCTGGACGCCCTCACGCAGTTGATCGAGAGCTTCATGTCGCGTCGTGCCACGCCGGCGACGCAGAGCATCGTCTGGCTCGGATTGCAGGGAGCGATCGAGGCGCTGCGGGAAGCGTATCGCGACGGGCACTCCCGCTCCGCCAGGGAAAAGCTGGCCCAGGCCGCGCTCTATTCAGGGATCGCGCTGGCCAATTCGGGTTTGGGGATGGCGCACGGCGTCGCTGCCGCCCTGGGGGTTCATTGTGGCGTCCCTCACGGGCTGGCGTGTGCCGTGATGCTTCCGATCGCCCTGAAGACCAATTTGGAAGACACCGACGCGCGGCGCAGTTTTTCCCGAATCGCGGCGGCGATCTTCGGGATGCCCCCACCGGACGAGGCGAAGAACTCCAAAGCCAGGATCGCTGCGGCCCTGGAGAAAATCAGACAACTCCTGGAGGAACTGCGCATCCCGCGCCGCCTGTCGGAGATCGGCGTCCTTCGGGGCCAGATTCCCGATCTCGTTCGCGACGCACGCGGCAACAGCATGAGTGGCAACCCGCGCACTCTCTCGGACGAAAAACTGACCCTAATCCTGGACGAGCATCTATGATCCTGGCCGCTGGTTTGTCCCCTGCCTGGCAGCAAATTGTCCTACTGGAGCGGTTTCAGGTTGGCGAGGTCAATCGCGCGCGCCAGGTGCAGTGGTGCGGATCGGGCAAAGTGCTCAATGTGGCGCTGGCGCTGCGAGAGCTGTCGCGTTTGAATCGCCAGGAGGGAAATCCTCAAGGGCACACGGGGGAGTTGTCACGGGCCGTCGCGTTGGTCGGCGGCCAAACGGGAGACGCTATCCAGCGGGAATTCACCCGCATGGATCTCTCGGCCCGGTGGGTGACAGCCCGCCAACCGACGCGCGTCTGCACGACGATCCTCGACCAGCAGAACCACACCACGACCGAACTGGTGCAAAACGCCGGAGCGATCGAAGCGGCTGAACTGGAGGCCTTTCGGCAGGCCTTTGTCGAGGAAGCAGCGACGGCAGAGGTGGTCATTCTGACCGGTTCGTTTCCCGCCGGAACGCCGGCGACGTTTTACCGCGAGCTGATCAAACAAACCTGCGGGCGGTTGCTGGTGGATGCGCAGGGAGAGCCGTTGCTGGAATCGCTGGCGGCGCGGCCCTTTCTGGTCAAACCCAACCGAGAGGAACTGGGCCGCACGCTGGCGAGGCCGGTCGATACGCTCCCCCGTCTGCATGCGGCGATGCGGGAACTGAACGAACGGGGGGCCGCCTGGGTCGTCGTCACGGAAGGGAAAGCGCGGGTCTGGATCAGTTCCGCATCTACTCTGAATTCGATCGAACCGCCCCAAGCGCCGGTCGTCAACCCCATCGGCTGTGGCGACTGCCTGGCCGCCGGAATCGCCGTCGGCCTGGCCACTGGTTATGATCCGCCGCGGGCGCTGGCACTGGGGGTGGCTGCCGCGGCCTCCAACATCCAAAGCTTGCGTCCCGGACAGATCGACCGGACTCAGGTTCAGTGTCTGGAGCAGGAGTTGGTCGGTCGCCAAACCAGCGGCTCAAGTGGTTGAGAGACGCGGCGCCGCGTTCGTTACGGGTTGCGGCGATCCGAACAGATCGAGTCCGTTCACTTCGTTACCTGGAATCATTCGCTGAGGAGAGTTCATTCATGCTGCGCACGGTTTCGACCGCACTCGTTCTGGTACTCGGAGGGATCTCGCTGGCCTGGGGGGATGGGCCGGCGGACAACAATCCACTGACGGTGAGGCGAATTCCCTCCGTTGGAATCGAAGTTCCAGAGGCGGTTCACAAGGAATTCACGGAACAACTGAGCGTCCTGGGAGAGGCGATCTCCACATTGGCCAAGAGTTCCGACCGTCGGATTCTGGAGTTGCTCCCCGACGTGCAGATCTTTCACAAGGGAGTTCAAGATGCACTGAAGCACCGTGAGTTCTTCAACGAAAAGGAACTCCCGGTCGCCAGGAAGTTGCTCGCGCAGGGACTGGAGCGCGCGGCTCAATTGCAGCGGGGAGAAGCCCCGTGGGAATCGCAGACGGGATTGGTCGTCCGGGGTTACGTCTCACGGATTGATGGATCGGTGCAGCCCTACGGACTGGTGGTTCCCGACTCCTACGTCGCCACGGGAGCCCAGCGGCATCGCCTGGACATCTGGTTTCATGGCCGCGGCGAGGTGCTCAGCGAGGTCAATTTCCTCGACGGGCGGCAGCGCGATCGAGGCATTTTCACCCCCAGGGACGCGCTCGTGCTGCACCCCTATGGCCGGTACTGCAATGCCTTCAAGTTTGCCGGTGAAGTGGACGTTCTCGAAGCGCTGGAATCGGTCCAGAAGCGTTATCGCATCGATGAGGACCGGATCGCCGTCCGGGGATTTTCGATGGGGGGGGCCGCCTGCTGGCAGTTCGCGGTCCATTACGCCGACCGCTGGGTGGGAGCGACCCCTGGGGCGGGTTTCTCCGAAACGCCGAGGTTTCTGGAGTTCTTTCAAAAGGAGACGCTGAACCCCACTCCCTGGGAAAAGACACTGTGGCGCTGGTACGACTGCAACGCCTACGCGCTCAATCTGTATCACTTGCCGACGATCGCCTACAGCGGCGACCAGGACATCCAGAAGCAGGCGGCCGACGTGATGGAAGAGGCGCTGCGCCAGCATGGGATCGATCTGGTCCATCTGATCGGCCCCAAGACGGGACACAGTTACCACCCCGCGGTCCGGGATGAGATTGACCGACGCTTGACGAGCATCGTCGCCAAGGGGCGCGATCGCGCGCCGCGCGAGGTTCATTTCACCACCTACACGCTCAAGTACAACCGGATGCATTGGGTGGCTGTCGAGGGGCTGGGAGAACATTGGGAGCCCGCCAGGGTCGATGCTTTGTTGTCGGATAGCGGGGTGGCGCTCACGACGCAAAACGTAACCGAGCTGACGCTTTCATTCCCCGCGGGATGGGCCCCCTTTGAAGTGACCGAACCGGTGGCGCTGTCGATCGATGATCAGGTGCTTACCGGACCGCGCCCCCGGTCCGACCGATCGTGGGACTGTCCGCTGCATCGCGTCGGGAATGAATGGCGCGTCGGAGGCCGCGCGGAAGAATCCATTCGCAAGCGGCACGACTTGCAGGGTCCGATCGACGACGCCTTCATGGATTCCTTCCTCTTCGTCCGGCCAACCGGCAAAGCCTCTCATCCGGCTGTCGAACGCTGGTTCCAGGCGGAATTGGAACATGCCCTAGTCCATTGGCGACAGCATTTCCGCGGCGATGCGCGAGTCAAAGACGACCAGCAAATCACCCCGGAAGACATCGCGTCGGCCCATCTGGTTCTGTGGGGCGACCCCGCCAGCAATTCGGTATTAAAGAAGATCGCCGGGCAATTGCCCGTACAATGGACCGATCGCGAAGTGGTTGCCGGAGACCGTCGATTTCCAGCCGTGGACCACGCTCCGGTCCTAATTCATCCCAACCCGCTGAATCCCGAACGGTACGTCGTGCTCAACAGCAGCTTTACGTACCGCGAGTACGACTATTTGAACAACGCCCGGCAAGTCCCCCGGCTCCCCGACTGGGCGATCATCGACTTGAAGACTCCCCCCGGCAGCCAGTATCCGGGGAAAATCGTCGCCGCGGACTTCTTCGACGAGCAGTGGAAGTTGAAGCGGCCCACCAAGTAGCTGAATTTCTCCGGTCGGGTAGCGGCGACGACGCAGCCTGCGTCGGCGCCGGAGAGTGGGGTGGCGGGGCCAGAGCGACGACCTCCAGAAAGCATGTTGGCACGCAGGGCGCGGCAGGAGTGATAGCAATAACGGAGTGCTAGACGAGCGATGGCCGCGTCGAGTGAGGCAAAGACGCCTACAGCGCAGTGCGCCCCAGCCAACGGGGCCATCGCTGGCAAGCGTGTCGGCGAACCGGCGGCGACGTGCCACGCTTGGCGTGTTGATCGCGTCACCACTTTTGTGATCGCTCTGACCCCGCCACCCGCCTCTTCGCTTGTCTCCAGCCGTATCCCGGCAGTACGCTGGCGGCATGTCGCATTCCATCGCGGTGGGGTCCATTTTCATCGAGTGCAACCATTTTGGGGGCGCGGCGGCGGACTTGGAGACGTTTCGCCGGTCGGAGCTGTTTTTTGGCGAAGAGGTTCTCGCGCGAAACGCCGGAACGGTGGGGGGGATGTTGCAGACGCTCCGCGACGGCGGGGCGAGTATCCGGCCGCTGCTCGTGGCCAGCGGGTGTCCCAGCGCCCCGGTGACTGCCGCGTGCTATGCGGAGCTCAAGGGACAATTGTTGCAGCGGCTGGAGCGGGCGTTGCCGGTCCAGGGGGTGCTGCTGGCGCTGCACGGCGCGGCGGCTGTGGATGAGGTGGGGCATCTCGAGAGCGACCTGTTGGCGGCTGTTCGGGCGCTTGTGGGGGAGGAGGTGCCTGTCGTCGCCACGCTCGATCTGCATGCGCATGTCACAGCCCAGATGGTTGCGGCGGCCGACGTCCTGCTGGCCTGGGAGACCTATCCCCATCGCGATGCCTGGGAGACCGGTTGCCGCGGGGCGCGGGCACTCCTCGACATTCTCAATGGCCAACTCCAGCCGGCAATGGCGCTGGCCAGTGTTCCGGTTCTGGTGAGTGGAGTGCTGGGGCACACGGAGGGAGCGGGGCCATTCGCCGACGTGATGCGGCTGTCCAAATCGTTCGAGCAACGACCAGAGGTGTACTCCACCAGCGCGTTTCTCGTGCATCCGTATCTTGATTTGCCGCAGATGGGGGGAGGAGGGCTGGTCGTGACTCGCGGCGATCTGAAACTGGCGCAGTCGCTGGCGAACGACATCGCCCGCGCGTATTGGGACCGTCGGTTTGACCTGGAGCCCCCCGTGTATGCGCCGCACGAAGCGATCCGGCTGGGCATGGAAATCGACGGCGGTCCGGTGTTGCTGGTGGAGACGGCTGACTGCTGCGGGGGCGGGGCGGCAGGAGACAGCGTGGCGACTCTCAGGGCGCTGCTTGAGGCGGGGGTCGATCAACCCAGTCTCGTTCCGCTGGTCGATCCGGCGGCTGCCGCGATTTGTCTCCAGGCCGGAGTGGGAGCCGAAGTTTCACTCCGGCTGGGACATCAGGTCGATCGACAGTGGGGAACACCGGTTCCGGTGCGAGGACGGGTCATCCGATTGAGCGACGGTCGATTCACCTACCGTGGCGGCATCTGGGACGCGCAGCCGGCCAGCCTGGGACCAGCCGCCTGTTTGCAAGTCGGTACCGTGCAAATCCTCATCGCGACGCATTCCACCTACGAATGGTGCGGCGAGCAATACGACCTGTTGGAGATGGATGCCCGACAGTCCAAGTTCGTGGTCGCCAAAAACCCGATGAATTACCGAATGGCGTATGGAGCGTTCGCGCGCGGCGCGTTCAGTCTCGACACCCCCGGCCCCACTCCGGCCACGCTGCGGGGCCGTAAGTTTCGTCGCCTGCAGCGTCCCTACTTTCCCGCCGATCCGGAGATTCCGGACCTGACACCGCGCGTGGCGTGCGGAACGAATAGAATGGTCTAGTTATTGTCAGAAAAAAGACGACATTTTTCTGACGATTGTCGAAATTTGATCAACAATTCTCGAAAATTTTCAATATCGTCTGTCTTGATATTTGTCAGAAATGCGGTTACATTTTTCTGACAGAAGCAATCATGACAACTTCGTTGCAAGACATTCTGCTGAGCCAGATTCTCCGCCAAGGGCGGGGCACGGTTTTTACACCCAAGGACTTCCTGGGTCTGGGCAGCAGAGATGCTGTGGACCAAGCCTTGTCGCGCTTGGTCAAAAACGGCTCAATCCAGCGGCTCCGGCGCGGACTCTACTACTGCCCGCATACGAATCCACGGCTGGGAATTTCCGTCCCACCCGATGTCGATCAAATCGCCGATGCCATCGCACGGCAAACCGGGAGCCGAATTGCCCCGTCCGGAGCGACGGCGGCGAATCAGTTCGGACTTTCCACTCAAGTTCCGGCCAAACCGGTCTACCTCACCGACGGGCGCAGCAAACAAGTCCGCGTGGGGGACATGGTGATCGTCATTAAGCACGTCTCCCCCAGGGAGTTGCCGATCGGGAATAGGACCAGCACCACGGTCTTGCAGGCGCTGCGGTATCTTGGAAAATGCGGAGTCGATGACCGGGTGCTGAGCAAGATTCGCCACGCGTTGTCACCGAAACACCGCCTGCAGTTGCTTCAAGACACGCGATACACGACCGACTGGATCGCTGAGGCCGTCAGAAAGATTGCTGGCAACGACGAAAACGTGGTGCGAAATGGATGACGTGGCCCGAATGTCCATGCGCGACCGGGCCGATCTGTTCGCAGAATCGGCGCGCCGACGTACTATGAATGTGGTCGTGATCGAGAAGGACTTTTGGGTTTGCTGGGTACTCAAGCGCCTGTTCACGATGCCGAACCTTCCAGCCGGATTGATCTTCAAGGGCGGAACGTCGCTTTCAAAGGTCTTCGGCGTGATCGAGCGATTTTCTGAAGACGTTGACTTGTCGTTCAACCGAGATGACCTTGGTTTCGGTGGCGAGAACGATCCAGCGCATGCCGGATCAAAGAAAAAACAACAAGCGCAGGTAGAGAACCTAGTCGTTGCGACGAGCCAAATGATTCGTGACAAGCTGTTGCCGCGACTGATGACAGTCATCGAATCGGAATTGAAATCAGCGTCTGGACGATCATGGGGCTTGGAATTGGATTCCACCGATGCAGAGCAGCAGACGGTTCTTTTTCACTATCCGAAAAGTGACCAGCACCGAGCGGAGTCAGCGCCGTACCTGCGGCCGAACGTGCGACTGGAAATGGGCGCAAGAGCAGAACATTGGCCGATTACTGTCGGCACCGTGCAGCCGTATGCGGCTGATGACGTTCCCACTGCATTCCAAAACCCAGCGTGTACTGTACGTGCGGCAGCGGCAGAACGGACCTTTTGGGAAAAGGCGACAATTCTGCACATGTGGCACCACGCGGGTGCGGACAAGACGCTCAAGGAGCGCCAGTCTCGCCACTACTACGATGTGGTGCGGCTATTTGAGCATCCAACCGGCAAGAGCGCACTGAACGACCTCGAACTGCTCCGCGCCGTGGCCAGGCACAAATCGCTTTTTTTCAGGCGCGCATGGGCAAAGTTCGACGAAGCTGTCCCAGGCTCGCTACGACTGGTGCCACCGAAGGCACGCCTTGTGGAATTGGCCCATGATTACGCCACCATGCGTGAAGAGATGATCTTCGGAGAGGCTCCGACAATGGAACATATTCTGGATGTGCTTGCCGAAATTGAACGGCTCGTGAACGGCGCCGATGGATTGTGAAATGACTTCGTCATTGGGGTCGAATAGGAACCCCATTTTGCGGCGGCATCCGGGACGCGCAGCCGGCCAGCCTGGGACCAACCGCCTGTCTGCAAGTCGGTATCGTGCAAATCCTCATCGCGACGCATTCGACCTACGAATGGTGCGGCGAGCAATACGACCTGTTGGAGATGGATGCCCGACGGTCCAAGTTCGTGGTCGCCAAAAACCCGATGAACTACCGAATGGCGTATGGAGCGTTCGCGCGCGGCGCGTTCATTCTCGACACCCCCGGCCCCACTCCGGCCACGCTGCGGGGCCGTAAATTTCGTCGCCTGCAGCGTCCCTACTTTCCCGCCGATCCGGAGATTCCGGACCTGACACCGCGCGTGGCGTGCGGACGATCGCGATTGCGCTAACGCTGTTGTGTCCTCCGTCCGATGCGTGGTAGTATCTCAGGAAATCTCGGGAATGACCCTGGGCCGCAATCGTGGAATGCGCGTTTCCACCATCATCTTCCGCCTCATTGCATCGCGGAGGCGAGGTCGCGGATGGCCGTTTCAGTCGATCGATTCCTCAAACACCTCGGGGACAGCGGGATTTTGTCCTCTGACGACCTGCTGGGACTGAAGTCCCGAATCCCGGAGGACCGCCGAGATCAGGACGCGCAGCGTCTGGCACAAGAACTTGTGCGGCAGGGGAAGCTCACGCGCTTTCAGGCGAATGCGTTGTATCAGGGAAAGCCTCAGGGACTGACGCTGGGAAACTATGTCCTGCTCGACAAAATCGGCGCCGGCGGGATGGGGATGGTGTTCAAGGCCGAACACCGGCGGATGAAAAGGATGGTGGCGGTCAAGGTGCTGTCGCCGGCGGCGTTGAAGGATCCCGACACCGTGAAACGCTTTCACCGCGAAGTCGAAGCGGTCGCCAAGCTGTCGCATCCGAATATCGTGGCCGCGCACGACGCCGATGAGTTCAACGGCATCCACTTTCTCGTGATGGAGTACGTGGAAGGCTCCGACCTGGCGCAGCATGTCAAGAAATCAGGGCCGCTGCCGGTTGACAAGGGGTTGGACTTTGTCACCCAGGCGGCCCGTGGACTGGAACACGCCCACCAGCAGGGGATCATCCATCGCGACATCAAGCCGGCCAATCTCCTCCTGGACCGTGCCGGCGTCGTCAAAATTCTGGATATGGGGTTGGCCCGGATGCAGGAAGTGGCCAGTTCGGCGAAAACGACCGCACAGGTTGCGGCGCTGACGCAGACCGGCAGTCTGATGGGGACCATTGATTTCATGTCACCGGAACAGGCCGTCGATTCGCGACTGGCGGACGCGATTTCGGACGTCTACAGCCTGGGGGCGACGCTGTATTTTCTGCTGCAGGGCAAGGCCCTTTACGAGGGGGAGACGATCATGTCTCGGGTTCTGGCGCACCGCGAGTCTCCCATCCCGTCGCTGGCTGCCGGACGATCAGACGTCCCGCCGCAGATCGACGCCATTTTTCAGCGAATGGTGGCCAAGAAGAAGGAAGCCCGTTATCCGACGATGACCGCGCTGCTGCACGATCTGACTCACTGGCGCGAGGTCGCCGCGGCTCCGCGCGCCGCGGCGGAAAGTTCGATCCCGCAGAATGTGATCAGCGCCATTTTTGATGACGACTGACCCCCCGGCTCAAACGAATAGCCCGTACAAAGGCTGTCCCTCAGCCAGTCGGAAGGGGCGGCTGGTCTGGTCATGCATTTCGGTCTCCGGCGCGATGCCGAAGCGCCAGAAAATTGTGGCGGCCAGATCCGCCGGGCTGACGGGGTCGCGGTCGGGATACGCAGCGATCCGGTCGCTGGCGCCATACACCGATCCGCCGCGGACTCCTCCTCCGGCCAGCGCCACCGTCTGGCAATCGGGCCAGTGGTCGCGCCCCGCGCTCTTGTTGATCTTGGGGGTGCGGCCGAACTCTCCCAGCGAAATCACCAGCGTGGAATCCAACAGGCCCCGCGCCTCCAGGTCTTCGATCAGCGCCGAAAGGGCCTGATCGGCGGGGGGGATCAATTGCCGATGGCGGGGAAAGAGAGTCGTGTGGCTGTCCCAATTGGCCTCCTGCCCATTGTGCTGGCCGTCGAAGACCGACACAAAATTGACGCCCGCTTCGACAAGCCGCCGCGCCAGAAGCACACTTTGTCCCAATAGATTTCTACCATACCGTTCGCGCGTTTCGCGGCGCTCCTGGGCGATGTCAAAGGCGCGGCGCACGCTCTCCGAGGCGATCAACTGCAGCGCCCGCTCCTGATAGGTACGCATTTTGACGACCGCCTGGTCAGAAAGTCCATCCAGGCTCCGCAGCAGTTGCTCCCGCGCTTGCAGTCCCCCCGCGGGACGCTCTCCCGGCGCGTCGAGAGCAGTCAGCCGAAACGCGGGATGGTTCGGATCTCCCTGAACCTGAAACCGATCGTAGGCCCCCCCGAGAAAGCCCGGGGTCTGCCCCGGCAACTGCACGACGTTGTACATCGTGTAGGGCAGGGCCACATACGGGAGGACGTTGGAATTGGCTCCCAGCCCGTAGTTCACCATCGAGCCGAGCGTGGGATACGAGCGCGCTTCGTCTGCCAGCAGTTCCAGATCCCCGCTGACGGGGGTGCGGCCAGTCAGGATTTCGGCAGCCGCCGCGTTGTGATTGCGCATCGGGTGATGCATGCTCCGGACCAGCGCCATCCGGTCCATCACCCGGGCGACCCGCGGCAGGTACTCGCTGATTTGCAGATCCGGAACGGCAGTCTGGATCGTCTGGTACTCTCCCCGAACTTCCGCTGGCGCATCGGGCTTGGGATCAAACGTCTCGAGCTGGCTGGGGCCGCCGTAATGAAAGATCAGGATGCAGGAACGGATCGGTTTGCCGCGCGGCTGCGGTTCGCGTGGCGAGGCAATCCCGCGGGCCCCCCCTCCAACCGTTACAACCCCTCCAGTCAGCCATCCCAGGCTGGAGAGCTGCAGCCAGCGCCGGCGATCGAGCGTGGGCCGCGAAGTCATCTGAGTAAAACAATCAGGGAGCAGCATGTCTCATTGCATCCGGAAAACCAGAGACTCTTTCGACCATTTGCAGCCCCCTGCATGAAGGACCACGAGTTCAACAGGTCGCATTGATCTTCCTGGATGCGATGGGGCATTGCAACCGGACGCCGAGATCATTTTGGGTGTGCCCAAATTCGCTGGCAATCCCTTGGACGTAGCCACATTCGCCAGAATGTGGGTCATCGCAGCTCCTCCCACGTTCTGGCGAACGTGGCTACCGCCTGGATTCGCGGGCACACCCGTCATTTTCCGGCCCTCCCCGCGGGAGGGCTATTTTGCGTCCATCACCCACACCGGGCGTCGCGTCGTGCGGTCCGCCGACTGGATGTGGAAGAAATGACTGGCCGCCGCATGGATCACTTCGGGTTCATACCGAAACGACCTCCCCAGTTGCCCGGCACGTTCTCTGGGATCGCTCTGCAAATCATCCAGAGACAGGCGATTATGAAAAATCAACCGGCCGTTACACACCTGTCGCAGGAGGCGAAAAACCTCAGCATGATCGTGGCTCACGGCGGGGGCCACGCTGCTCCCCAGGATCAGGTACTGGTACGTATTGACCAGGAGTGCCGTCTGAAACGGCCCGCCGAATTCGTCGATGCGGAGGGCCAGTTCAGGGAGGGTCAGCCGCGCGAAGGCGATCTGATCGCGCCCGTCGAACGCCCCTTCCAGGAGTCGGCACACCTCCAGCGACCGCCCGTCCAGGTCGATGCCCAATACGCGCGGGGAGTTGGCCAGCCGCGCGGCATGGAAGACGAAATACCCTTTGGAACAACTGAGGTCGACGAGGCTGGTCATCGGGCGCGGATAGTGTCGCGCCAGCCGCTCGATCCGCTCCGCCAGCTTGCGCCCGGGAACCAGCCGGTCATTGGTGGCAGTGAACGTATGGTTGTGGGGGTAGGAATCTTTGAGATAGGCCCGCACATCGTCGGGCAAACAACGATCCAGGTCGTGAAAACCGGGACAGACGAGTCCCGCAATTCGTACCGGCTGTACCTTCCACCAGAGTTGTTGCCACAAACTCGGGCGAACGATGGAAACAGTCAACCGGCATCTCCGAAACGTTGGGGAATTCAAGTCCCAAGCGGTCCAGGCCGCCGACTCGATCAATGGGGATGATACAGACTTCGAGCGAGAGTTCACAGCCCTGCCTGAGCGAGTGTGCCGTGGTGGACGCTGCCAGCGCCCAGGACCAATACAGCCATCCCCTGCCATGCCCTTCGGCGATGAGGTCAATCCAATTCCTCACCAACCCTCTGGTCGGCAGGAGGGGATTCAGGGATTATGGACTGCCGATGTGCGGTGAGTCGATCCCCAAAACCGGCAGGAGTCTTCGCTGCGGTCGTCAACTTCAGTTCGATCGTGCGACAACTCGAACGCCCCACCGGACTGGCCGGGTTCTACAATGCGGGAAATCAATTGGCGAAGGTCTTGCAGAGTGGCAGTCGATTGACGTTTGTGAACGGCGCGGGGGAGCGGGTCGAGGGCCACATCGCCCATGGGACCAATATCGAAGTTCCCAGTTTGAGTTTGACCGGCCGCTTCAACCGCGACGACGGAACGCTTACGTTCTCAAACGGGACCGTCTGGACCAAGGTCCGCCAGATCGCCGGTCACTGGCTGACCAACAGCGATCGGGTGGCGGGGATTCTCCAGTTGCGAACCGAGTTCCACCCAGTCTTCGCGACAACGTATTCGCCAACCCGAGTATCTGGCGGTATGTGTGACAAAAATGAAGGACGGAACTTGGCGAGCAAAGATTCCTGGCGCCTGGCCCATCTTTAGATGCCCTTGGCCAAGCGACCCCTGCGGGCTTGACCCTTACCTCTTGGCACATTTGCGTGCTGATTTTTTCGAGCAACGCTTGGACTTTTCGATCAGTGTAGCGCCCTCGACCATGAGATTCAATTTACTGTGGCCTCGCCACAACACCTGCCATCCCGG
>JBJXGA010000490.1:0-3091 GCA_046152955.1 Planctomycetales bacterium
GCAAACAGCGAACCCTTTCCCAGGCGGCTGCTGACTGAGATCGACCCCCCCATCCCCTGCACCAGGTGCTTGACGATCGACAGCCCCAGTCCGGTTCCCCCCAATTCTCGGGAGCGCGCCTTGTCCACCCGGTAAAATCGCTCGAAGATGCGCGGGAGGTGGCTCTGCGGAATCCCGATCCCCGTGTCCTCGACCTCCAGCAAACATCCCCCCTCCTCGCGACGCCAACGGAGCGACACCGAGCCCCCCTCGTTGGTGTACTTGATCGCGTTGTCGATCAGATTGTCCAGAATTTGTTCCAGTCCCTCTTCGTCTCCCAATACGATGATCGGTTCGCTCGGCGGTTCCACCACCAGCCGCATCTGCTTCCGCTCGGCGTTCTGCTGATGCCGCGCGTGGCAGACTGTGATCACCTCCGCCACGGGGACGGGGTGCAGATCGGCTTTGGCCCCTTCCGCTTCGATCCGCGTCAGCGCCAAGAGGTCGCGGATGAGTTTGTCGAGCCGTTCGCTCTGTTCTCCCACGGTTTGCAGGAAGCGGACGTTGATTTCCGGATCGTTGATCCCCCCGTCAAGTAGCGTTTCCACGCACGCTTTGATCGAGGCCAGGGGAGTCTTCAATTCGTGCGACGCGTTGGCCACGAACTCCTGTCGTACCTGCTCCAGCCGCCGGAGCTGCGAAATGTCGCTGGCAACGACGATCGCTCCCGGCGCCGCGGGAGACGAAAGTCCAGCCACCCGCACCGCCAGCGTCCGCGAGGAAGGGGCCACCAGTTCGAGCTCCCCTCCCACCGGATCGCTGGCGCGGAGCGCTTCGGTCACCCACTGCTGGAGCTGCGGATTGCGAACCAGTTCCCACAACGGTCGTCCGGCAACGCCGCTGTCCTGGATCCGGAAGAGCTGGCAGGCCGAATCATTCAGCAACAACACCCGCTGGCCGGTGTCGACCGCGATGACCCCCTCCGCCATGCTGTCCAGCACCGTCCGTAACTGGTCGCGCCGCGCCTGCAGCTCGGCAAATCGCAGCCGTAGAAACTCCTGCATCCTGGCTGCTGAGGCGGCCAACGGCTCGATCAGGTATTGGTGCTCCGCCGGAATCCGCTCGTCGAAATTCCCCTGTTCCACCTGCCGCAACACTTTCCGCACCGCGGTGACGCTCTCGGCGATGCGGCGGGCGAACACATACCCGGCGATCAAAGCGGCCACCACCGTCAGCGAGGCGTACAGCAACAACCCCCCCATCGCCGTTCCGGGGGGAACGTCGTACACCATCACCGCAAAAAGCGTCCCTGCCGCGGCCAACGGGACGAAGGCCCCCGCGAAGGTCAGCACCAGATTCCAAAACGTCCTCTGCCGCGACGGCACCGCTTGCCTCCTTGTCTTTCCCAGGGCTCCGTTCCTGCACTTCGGAATTCGCCGAAGTCAGGAACGCCCACCTTCCCGCACGGTTCCGTTTCGAGCGCTCGCGGGCCGTGAGGGGGAATTGTAGCGGATTGGTTGCCGATCAGCCCAGCAATTCCCTGACCACGTTTCCCCCGGCGACGATCGGAACGGGACGTCCCGGCGAAGCCAGCAGCTCGGTGCGCGGATCGACCCCTAGCAGGTGGCAGGCGGTGACCAGGATGTCCTTGGGATCGATCGGCCGATCGATCACCTCCGCCGCCGTGGCGTTCGACGCGCCAACGACCCGGCCGCGGGGAACCCCTGCTCCAGCGAACAACTGGCAATACGCCCGCGACCAGTGCCCGCGCCCCGGCGCGCCGGCGCTGGTGATGTCGAACGTCGGCGTCCGGCCATGCTCGCTGAGGCACAGGACCAGCGTCTCCTCCAGCAGCCCCCGACGGTCCATGTCCGCCAGCAGTGTCGAAAACGCCCGATCGAAGGCCGGGAGCAGGAACTCTTTCATCCGGGAATGATGGTCGTAGTGCGTATCCCAGCTTTCATCGGTCTGCCCGAACTCGTCCCAGACCACCGTCACGAACTTGACTCCCGATTCCAGCAGTCGGCGAGCCGACAGGCAGGCTTGTCCAAACAGCGTCATGCCGTACTCTTCCCGCAGCCCCATTGGTTCACGTTCGATCCGGAGCGCATCGGACACGCCTGGGGCCGCCAGAAAATCGAGCGCCATCTCGCGCTGCCGCGTGTAACCGCCGACCGACCGGGCGCGCTGCAAATCGTCGCGCTGCCGCTCGAACTGCGTCAATAGCGACTGGCGGCGATCGAGCGCGTCAAGAGTGATCGATTCCGCCCCGGGCGCGCCGAATTCAAAACGTCCCTTGGGAGTGATCTCGCGGAACGGATCCCCCTGCGGCGCTGCGCCGTGGAATTCGGTCCACAACGGATCGTGGGCGGTTCCCAGGAAGCCCCCAAACGTACCCGACCGCTTGTTGGGGCGAGCGTACAGGCTTTGCCGCCAGGGGAGCATCACATTGGCCGGGACACCCCGCGACTGCGGTCCATAATGTCCGCGGCCGACAAGGTAGTCCACCGCACTCCCCAGATAGGGCCACTGGTCGGGGTGCCGCTGGCGCCCTTCGATCCGTTCGGTGTCGGGATTTCCTGTGAGCGTGTACGACGCGGAGTGAATATTCCAGGGGTGCGACATCGACCGCACGAGCGTGCAGCGATCGAGGATCTGTGCCGAGCGCGGGAGATGCTCGCAAATGCGAAGCCCGGGGAGGCAGGTCGAGATCGATTCAAACTCCCCCCGAATCTCCGCAGGCGCCTCGGGCTTGGGATCGAACGTATCGAGCTGGCTCCAGGCTCCGTAAATGTAAAGCACCAGGCACTGCTTTGCCCGCCCAAATCCGGGAAACGCCGCAGTGCTCGACTCTCCGCCGCTTCCCTGGCTGGCGACCCGCTCTCCAGCCACCAGAGGAGGAAGGCCGGTCATGCCGGACATCCCCAGAGCCGCGGTCTGCAACAGCGCGCGGCGACTGATGCCGCCAGGACAAGGTCGCTGTGATCCCAAAATGCGCAGCAAGGGAATGGCTCCCAGGAAGGCCGGTTTCAGCACCCAGACGAATCAGAGGACATGATACTCCGGCTCGAAGCGCAAGTCACTCCACCTGTGACGAGTTCACTTCGCCTGG
>JBJXGA010000494.1:0-9410 GCA_046152955.1 Planctomycetales bacterium
CCGTCGCTTCTTCCGGACAGCTCGTAACGCCGAATTTAACGGCCCAACTGTCACCTCAAAGGTCGCATTCATCTGCCACGCGGCCCCCGGTGTGCCCAGAAATTGGCAAAATGTCGTGAACGGTTACGAAATTGTGAGAAGCATTACCCCGGAAGTTCAACCCACAGTCCATAGTGCTTCGGCAGGGACGACAGCAACCTTGCGATTCGCGCTGGCTGCGACAAGTCAGGTGTCGTCGTCCTGCCACCCCTGCCGGGGTGAACGCTGTGGAGTGTTTGCTCGACAGGGGGCATCGTCCGCTGACGCGGACTCCACCCCTCTGCATCCTAACGATTGGACGACGACGACCGGGACAAGGAGGTTTGCCGTGGCCATGTTAAGGATCCTCTGTCCGGAGCCGGAATATCTGTCGATCGCCCTCAACGCGAGTGTCGGCCAGATCAATTCCTGCTCGCGGGGGGTGACAGAGTCGTCACCAGAGGAGGCCAGACCCAGGCCGACCGGCTCGTCTGGTTGACGCTCGATCGGGATGAGAACTAGGATTCGCGCATCGTCGTCACTCCGCCGACGAACAATCGGAATCGATCCCGTGAGGGGTTGCAGCCATTCGCCAGGGGTTGGGTCGCCAGGGGTTGGGAAAACGATGCGCTCGGAAGCCGGAAACAGTTTGCAAATGCATCCTCTGTTAGTTGATGGCGGCGGCAGCCGACAATGGTGTGGTGTCGCTGTGGCGAATCCGCGGCTGAAGATCGTTGGACCATGAGTATGCCGATCAGTGATCCGACGGGACGAGGCGGCGAGAGTTCCGACGCTACGCCGCGCGAATTCTCGGGGGATACAAATGAGTCCTCCCTGACCGTCGCGCAGGAGCCTCTGGCTGCCGAGTCCACCCTCGCGCAATCCGGAGACGAGGGTTCGGCCGCGCCCTCCCTCGGCGACGATTCGGCCGCGGGAGGGCACGGTAAGCGCCGGAGGCGCTTCGGCGACTACGAATTGCTCGACGAGATCGCCCGTGGGGGGATGGGGGTTGTATTTCGCGCCCGGCAGACGAAACTCAACCGCATTGTCGCGCTGAAGATGATCCTGGCGGGGCAGCTCGCCTCGGCGCATGAGGTACAGCGGTTCTATACCGAGGCGCAGGCCGCTGCGAGCCTGCATCATCCGGGAATCGTCCCTATTTTCGACATTGGCGAACGGGATGGCCAGCACTATTTCTCGATGGGGTTCATCGAGGGGAAGTCGCTGGCCACGGTGGTCCGCGATGGTCCGCGACCCGCGCGCGAGGCGGCACATATCTGCCTGACGATCGCCGAGGCGATTGCTTACGCGCACGACCAGGGGGTGATCCACCGCGACTTGAAGCCGGGGAATGTGTTGCTCGACGCGGCGGGGCAGCCGCACGTCACCGATTTCGGACTGGCCAAACTGAGTACGGCGGATTCGGACCTGACCGGCACTGGGCAGATCCTGGGAACCCCCAGCTACATGCCTCCGGAACAGGCGGCGGGGGACATCCACGCCATCGGCCCCGCCGCCGACGTCTATTCGCTGGGCGCGGTACTCTACTATCTGGTCACCACCCGGCCGCCGTTCCAGGCCTCGAGCGTCGTGGAGACGTTGTCGCAGGTGTTGAATCAGGAACCGGTCTCGCCGCGCCAGCTCAACCCGAGTGTTCCCCCCGATCTGGAAACGATCTGCCTGAAGTGCCTGGAAAAATCGGTGACGGGAAGGTATCGGAGCGCGCAGGAACTGGCGGATGAACTGCGGCGGTTTCTGAACGACGAACCGATTCTGGCCCGGCCGGTGTCGGGCGCGGGGCGGGTTTGGCGCTGGTGCCGGCGCAATCCTGGGATTGCCGGGCTGTTGGCGACAATCGCCCTGTCGCTGGTGCTGGGGGTGGGGGTCTCGTCGTACTTCGCCGTGCAGGCGTCCACCCGTCTGAAACAGGCGGAGGATAACGAACGGGCCGCCGAACTGGCCCGTCAGGAGGCGCGGGCCGAAGCGGCCAGCGCGATCGAAAGCGCCCAAGTCGCCCAGCGCGAACGGGACGCCGCCAGGATCGCCAAGGAACGCGCCGAGCGGCTGCGCGAGATCAGCCGCCGCCAGTTTGACGGCGATGCGCCGCGCACCTACTTGCAGGAGATGCGGCTGTTGCAGCTCGAGTGGGAGCGGCAGCCCCCTGCGATCCGGTTGGGGATCCTTTCCCGAAATGACGCGAGCAAAAACCTGGGATCGACTGTGAAGGACCAGCGCGGCTGGGAGTGGTATTACCTGCGCGGTTTGGCGGAGCAGAATCAATTCACGCTGTGGGGACACGGGACGTTTGTCGATCTGGTCGTCTGGAGCCCCGATGGGAACCGTCTCGCCACGGCGTCGACCGACCAATCCGCGGTCCGCGAGCCGATTCGAATCTGGGAGACGGCGACCGGTCAGTTGTTTCGCTCGCTGACGGGACACACGGCGCCGGCGACGGCGCTGGCCTGGCATCCGACATCGGGGGAGTTGACCACGGGACACGCCCAGGGGGAGTTGATCGCGTGGAACATTCTCAGTGGCTCGAAACGGGCATTCGTCGGCTTGGGGGAAGCGTCTGTCGGCGAGGTCGCGCATGCCCCTGACGGAAACCGACTGGTCGCCGCGATGGGAACGCAAATCTGTGTGTTGGATCCACAGACGCTCGAGGTGCGAGACCGGTGGCAGGGGCACCAGGAGATGGTGCGACGCTTGCATTGGAATTCCGACGGCTCGCGGCTGGCCTCCAGCGCCCAGTTCGGGGGGGTCTGCGTGTGGGATGTGGCGACGGGCGAGCGCCTGCGCGGATGGGAGCATGCCGTCCCCTGGGCGGATGCCAACTGGTCCCCGGCAATCGGCTGGCATCCGCGGGGGGAGATTCTGGCGTGCCAACTGTCCCGCGGGAGTGTCACGGTGTTTGATCTAAACGGTGCGGAGCCGGTCGCGCGGGAGCTGACGGCCCATCCGTTTCCTGCAGCCGAACTGCAATTCAGCCGCGATGGCCAATTGCTGGCGGCGCTCGGTTCCGAACGGATCAGCGTTTGGGACTGGGAAGCGGGCTCGTCCCCTCGATGGACCACCTCCGGCAGTGCGGGGAGTTGGTCGAACGATGCGTCGCGCCCGGAACTGTTGTTGGCCGGCGGCAGCGGAGGGAATGAAATCCGGGTTGCCGACCCCCTCACGGGGGAGGTAAAAGCCACACTGGAAGGGCACACCGGGCCAATCTACGCGCTCCGCACAGCACCCGGCGGGGCGCGATTTGCGACCGCGGGGGGGGATCGCTCCGTGCGACTTTGGGATCCCGACCAACGGTCGGAGCAAACTCGCGCGCTGGCTCCGCCGCCGGCCGCCAGTCTGGCGGGGGCGTTTCGTCCCGATGGTCAGGGGGTGGCGCTGGCCGCCACGGATCGGCCGCAGGTACATCTCTACGACACACAGACCGGCGCCTTGATTCGCACCCTGGCAACGGAGGGGTTTTCCGGACCGGTATCGGAACTCGTCTGGAGCGATGACGGGGCTCTCCTTCTGGCGAAGTCACCGGGGGGACGGGGATTGGTTGGATGGCATGTGGAATCGGGACGGTCACTCGGCCAGATCGGCGCCGAGGCGATCTGCACCAACATTAAGGTCAGCCCCGACAATCGGCGCGTCGTCGTGCGCAATCAGTTTCCGCGGCTGTCGGCATCGACCCCCGCCCCGGCGATTCCTTCCGGAGAGAGAGAGGTGGAGTGGATTCCCGCGACCGGTGCAAGCGGCCCCCCGGTTCCGTCGACGCCGGGGACGCAGCGGGTCGAACTCGCCGTGCAGAATCGAGCGCGATTCTCCGTGCAGGTGCTGTCGCAGGACGCCGGGGGACAGATCGCGGAGTCGTTCGGCCTTGTCAAACCCGCAGAGCGACGAACGATTGAGACGAAATCGGGAACCCAATTTCAGGTCATGTCCGACGACTTCCAGTTCGTGCTGGGATACGTCATTGCCGGGGAGCAGGGGGGAGTGGCCTTCGTCCCGCCGCTGTCGCGGGGACTGGAGTGCTACGATCTGGAAACCGGCCGGCGGATGTGGCGCACTGACTCTGAAGAGCTTCCTGACTGGCACTGGCGGAATGACGGGTCGGGGGGGATCGAGACTTCGCAGGCCGTCTACTCCGCCGAGACGGGAGAGCTCACCGCCACCAGCGAGGGAGTGAACGACGCAGGGTTGATCTGGAATCGGCAGGGGACGCTGGCGGTCGGGCGTCGCCCGGTCCCGGATCCGAAATTGCAGCGATTGATCGTCCGCGACCGCTCGGGCAAGGATGCAGCGTCGATCTCAGTTCGGGGCCCGCTGCGCGGAGTCCACTGGAGTCCCGACGGCGACCGACTGTTGACCTGTTCGGAAGACGAAACGGCGGTTTGGAACCCACTGGTTCTCGATTCGCCGGCGCTCGTCTTTTCACGCCGCGGATCGGGCTCTGGCCACAGTCCGATTCTCGACGCACAATGGCTGAAGAATGGAACGGCGATCGTCTGGTGTACGGCTCGCGAGATCGAGGTCCGCAACGCCGCGCCAGGCTATCAGGCCGCGGAGAAAGCGCTGGTGTGGGAGCGGCTGGGTCAACAGATGCCAGAGGGGGCCGCGCTCCGACCAGCGGTGGGTGTCCTCTCCCGCCGTGAGGCCTTCCTGACGCGCTGGCATTTTTCTCCAGAATCCCAACCGTGGCACGATGTTTGGACGTTTCCGAATCTGGGGCCGGCCGGGTTGAAATCATGGATGGCACGAGCGCTGGAGACTGCGGCAGTCGATTCCGAAACGGCCTACGTCGATTGCCTCTCCCACCTGGGCGGGCAGACGCAGTTCAGGGCGGGGTATGCCGTCGCCCGCGTGTCGAGCGATACGGTCCAAACGCTGAGGCTCTGGTCGGGAAGCGATGACGGACTGCGTTTGTGGTTGAATGGAAACCAGGTATTCGGGACACTGGCGCTGCGGATGGCCCGTCCCGACCAGGAGGCCACCGAGGTGGTCGTGCAGCCGGGAGACAACTGGCTGGTCGTGCAGATCCTGAACGCCGGCGGCAACTGCGGATTTTATCTGCGACTGGAGCGACCGGATGGGACGCCAGTGGTCGTCTCCCCGGAGGGGAAGATCGGCGCCTCTCCCTAGCCCGGAGCGCGATCGATAAGCCATCGACAGGAATTCCCGGACGCCCCGATCGACAAACGTCCCGTTCACCGATACCGTTGCCTGGCACTCATTGCGTAGAATCGAGTCCCGATGAACATGACACTCACATGTACCTGCGGCGAGACGATCAAAATCGTCGGCCCCCCTCCCGCGGACACAGTGCGTTGCCCGAAATGCCAGTCTTTCATCATCCTGGATGGATCGAGCGCCTCGACCGGATTGGACGACCCGTTCTCCGAAACGGTAATTTCGAATGCCGACCAACCGCCCCGGAGATCGTCGTCCCGGTCGCGCTCTTCAGGCAGGAAAACTCGTTCGGGCAACGCACAAGCGGGGCGCCGCACGATTCTGGGAGGTGCGGCGGCGGCAGCCGTTCTGGCCGCCGCCCTTTGGGGAACGAGCATCTGGTGGTCATCGCGGCCACAACCGGTGGAGACGCACGAAAGTTCGTCGGACGCCTCGACCGCCGCGACGGAACCTCCGAAATCCGACTCCCCTCCCGTCGAGGAGCGCTATCCGCGGTTCAAACAGGTCGTCCACCGCCTGCCGGACTGGTTGCTCAAAGAGGCGCCGTTCGATGTCCGAAAGTTTTTTCCTGAAGATCCGGCCAATGATGAGGCGGTTCGTCTGTATCTCGACGCGCTGGGTGAATTCAGTGCCGAAATGGCCGGGTGTTTTCCCGAGGCGGAGTGGGTGGAGCGCATGGAATCCACCCGCAGGCGCACGCGGGGATACGAAGAACTGCTGCAGCGCTGGAACGGCGACGTGACTCAATATCTGCGGCAGCGCACCGACGACGACGACGCGGCGGTCGACCGCCTCCTCGGCGAATACCAGGTCGGATTGGAAAAGCTGGCGCTGGCACACGCGAAACCCGGTTGTGTCTTTGAGACCGGACTGGAATTTGGAACCATAATTCCGCATTCGCAGGCGATGCGGCAAGCGGTCAAGCTGCTGCAACTGCAAGCCCTGCGGGCTCTGACGCGCCAAGACTTTGCCGCCGCCATCGCCGCCCTGGAATCGGGCCTGCGATGCAGCCGCGATTTGCGCCCCCGCGGGTTTACGATCTGTCAACTGGTGTCGATCGCTCTGGACGGCATCTGCCTGAATTCCATTGTCCCGGCGATCCTCTCGACCGAGGGGTGCGGAACCGATCACTGCGATCGGCTGGACAACATCCTCCGCCAATTCCGAAAGGAAGCCCCCGATCTGTGGATCTCCGGAATTCAAACTGAGTATTTGACCCTGCGCCTCGCGCTGCGGCACATTCGCGATCGGACCGGCGATTTCGCTCCCGAACGGGTACTCGATATGACTCGGTCCTATTCCCCCGCCCTGGTCGGCGATACCCCGGGACATGCCCTCAGCCTGATCGTGGATCTCAAGGACAATCTGGGGTCGGGGGAACGGGTGGTGGACACGATCAACACGCGGCTGGAGTTGTTGTCGGACGAGGAATTCGAGCAGGAAGCCAAATCGATCGTCCGCTGGTATCAGGACTGCGCCGCGCTGCACGGGCTGTCGATTGCCCAGGAGACCGCGGCCCTGGCGGAGATCGAAGCCCGCGGGAAGGGGACGTTTTTGCTTTCCTATTGGGCCGTGTCGATGCCCCGGGCCCTGGTAGCGATTCGCCGCGACGAGACGGCGTTTCGCGGGGTGGAATGCCTGATCGCTCTCAAGCGCTGGCAACTGACGCACAAGGAACCGCCGCGCGATTTGACGGAAATCCTCGCCGCCTCCGGCGGCCGGGAGGTTCCGATCGATCCGTTCAGCGACCAGCCGTTTCGAATGGCGCAAGTCGCCGGCCGCCCGGTGATCTATTCGATCGGCCCGGACGGCGTCGACGACCAGGGGGCCTTCGATGCGCTCAGCCAACCGAACAGCGGCCCGAAGGAGCTCCGCGGGGACCTGTTGTTTCAACTGCGGTGACTGGGTGAAGCACCGGGGGAGCATCCGGATAGAACTCGTATCTCCCCAGTGACCGTGCTAAACTGCGAGAGAATTGGAGCACATTGCTGAAACAGGCAGCTTGCATCACAATTTACTTGCCGCTGTTGAATATTGGTTCTCGTGACGTTCGCACATGGATGGAAGTGTACTTGAGTCGGTCGGTCTGGCTCCCGGGTCGCGTGAAGCGACTGACGGTCTGGTTGCGGTGCGCCGCCCGCCTGCGGGATTGCCAATTGACGAGGCTGCCGCGGTTCGAGCCGCGCAGGGATTTGAGGCGGTTGATTACATTTTTTTCCGTCGGTTTGATGATGGCAGTTCGTCTCAGCCGGCGGCTTACGTGATTGACAACTCGTCCGAGCGATTCACCGAAAGCCAGCTTGCCCAGACACACCACAACCTGTGGCTTCAAGGGGCCGTCCCGCTGGTCTACATCGCGTGGCCGACTCGCATCGACGTACTGAGTTGCGCTCGGGGTCCGGATTTCTGGGACAAGGGAAACCGTCGCTATAACCCGGCGGTCCGTCTTGATGTGGTTACCAAAGTCGAGTCGGCGCTGGCCGAACGGCGACGGTTCTCGGCCCGGCGCCTGGCTGACGGAACGTTTTGGGAGGAACCTCTCAATCAACGGCTCGCCGCTTTTGAAGAAGCGGCACACGAGTCGCTGATCGAAGCGGTCGTGGAGACCGATGCAGCGCTCGATGGTGAATCGAACCCCATATCCCGTCGGCTCCTTCTGCTCACCGTCCTCGTCAAATACCTCGAAGACCGCGGAGTCTTTCCCGGCGCCGGCTGGTTTGGTCGCTTCCGCAAAGGGGCACGGACGTTTCTCGACGTGCTGCAAGGGGAGGAACCGGACGAAGTCTCGGGGTTGCTGGAGGCTTTGGAGAAGAAATTTAACGGCGACGTCTTCTGCTTGCCTTCCGGCACGCGACTGACCAAGAGGACGTTGCGCAGCTTTGCGCACTTGGTCGAGGCGAAAACGCTCGGCGATCAGCGGTATCTGTGGAACCTGTACGCATTCGATCACCTCCCCGTCGAGATCATCAGCCATCTTTATCAACGGTTCGTTAGAGGTAGTACGGCAGTCTACACTCCCCCGTTCCTCGCGGCGCTGTTGCTGGACCATGCCATGCCTTACAGCCGGCTGAGCGGGAAAGAGAGGGTGCTCGACCCGGCGTGCGGTTCGGGTGTGTTTCTGGTCGGAGCGTTCCGAAGACTGGTAAATGCATGGCGCGCCAATCACCAATGGCGCACACCGGACGTCGAGACACTCAAGTCGATCCTGCGGAGTCAGATCTTTGGCTTCGAGTTGGAGTCGGACGCTATCGACTTGACGGCATTCAGTCTGGCACTCGCGATTTGCGACTCGCTTCAGCCAAACGTAATCTGGAGTGAATTGCGTTTCGACCGGCTGCGCGGAGCGAACCTTCACGCGGGGGACTTCTTTGCGACGTGCGCGCCGACCGACGAACCAGTGTCCGGTTTGGACGGCCAGTTCGACTTCATCGTCGGAAATCCGCCATTCGAGTCGAAATTTACAGCAGCAGCGAAGCGGATGAATGCGGGCCATGTCTCCCAGCGCGGCAAGATCCCCGACAAACAAATCGCTTACCTGTTTCTGGATCAATGCCTGCGCATGCTCACGCTGAACGGGCGTCTCTGTCTGATTCAGCCTTCTGGATTTCTTTATAACCTTCAAAGCCACGCATTCCGGAGCTTTGTGGTTGAGACGGGGCGGGTTGAATCGGTTTTCGACTTCACTTCAGTGCATGAGTTGTACGGCGCCGATGCCAATACGATTGCAATCCTGGTTGGCGGTTCCGAAACCTTGCAGTTTTCGCACCTGACGTTCCGCCGGACCTACGAGACAGCCCAGCGGATCGGGTTCGAGCTCGACCACTATGACCGGCACCAGTTGACTGTGGAGGAAGTCGTCACCAACCCCAAGGCGGCAAGGGCGAACCTGCTCGGTGGCGGGCGGCTGGCGACTGTAGCCGCAAAGCTGCGTCGGATGACAACGCTCGGCGAATTCGTCGCGAAACGAGGGTGGTTGATGGGCGAGGGATTCATCGTCGGCAAGAGCGGCAAGTTTCCGGGAAAGCACCTCACCGGGAAACCGTTCCTGCCGACGAACGTGCTGACGACCGATGGTTTCACGTCTGAAGACCTCAAGATAGTTACTGACACTGAGTTCTACCGTCCCGGCAGGCCCGCGTTATTCGAGCCCCCGCTCGTTCTGGTCCGCGAACATGAGTCGCTGCCGGTCGCTTACAGGGACCAACGCGTGC
>JBJXGA010000495.1:0-27223 GCA_046152955.1 Planctomycetales bacterium
CCGTCGCTTCTTCCGGACAGCTCGTAACGCCGAATTTAACGGCCCAACTGTCACCTCAAAGGTCGCATTCATCTGCCACGCGGCCCCCGGTGTGCCCAGAAATTGGCAAAATGTCGTGAACGGTTACATATCCTCTTTCTGGCCGGCATTTGCCATCTTTCGTTGCACAATTACCACGAAGCCGAGGCCTGTTTCGGCGGATGTCTTCCACTACAAGCCAATTCCCATCTGGCTTGGTATCGCCGCGGATTGTGCCGGCTCAAGCTCAAGGACTATGACGGAGCCCGAAAGGATTTCGAACATGTTGTCCGGCTCAAGCCCGATTTCAACGCGGCGCTCGTAGGCCGCGCGCTGGCGCTCGACGGCCAGGGGCGCTGGCAGGAAGCGGTCGCCGACCTGACGCAGGCGATCGACGAGGGTTTCCCGGAAACACGCCTCTTTTTTATGCGGTCGCGGATCTGCACCCAACTCGGCGAGAGTGCCAATGCCGCGCGGGATCGCCAGGAAGGGCTGAATCGCGATCCCGTCGATGCGGCGAGCTGGGTCGCCAGGGGAGTCGCGCGCCTGGCGGACAACCCAGAGAACGCCCTCGCCGATTTCCGAGAAGCCATTCGAGTCAATCCGCACGAATTCGAAGCCTACCGCAATATCGCGCACGTCCTGTCGGAGAGACTCAACCAGCCTCAGGAGGCGATCGACACCCTCGACCGAGTGTTGGCCATGACGGCCGACGATCCCTTGACCTGGTCGGGCCGCGGGGTTCTTCACGCCCGCCTGGGGCACTGCGCCGCAGCACTGGCAGACGCCGACCAGGCCGTGGCCGTCCGCCGCGATCCGCTGGTGCTCTACCAGGTGGCCTGCGTCCATTCCCTTTGTGCCGGCAGCGCCGGCACGATCGGTCCGGCGATCGCCGGATCCAAGGCCGACAAACTGCTGAAGACAGTCCTGCCACTGCTGGCGGAAGCCTTTAGGCTGGACAGCGGCCTGGCGAGAATCGCCACCGACGACGACGACCTCAAGAACGTCCACGGTTATCAACCGTTTCAGCAACTTGTGACTGCCGCCGAAATTCTGAGGCTCGCCCGCGATCCCGGCGCGATTCCCGCGGTATCGCCGGCCCGCGGTCAGCCGGATTGACGCGACGGATGCGATCGGTCGGCCTCGACATCGAATCGAGGACGATTGAATGGCAATTCTCTCGATTCTCCTACGAGAGTGAAGAATCCGTGGCGGATCCTGACACGCCGCAAAGCTCCTCCAAGTATTCGGCAAGTGCAGTCCGAAGGAAGTGCTCCGTCATCCCCTAATTCTGAAAGCCCGGTGAGATCCCTATGTACCGTACCCCATTCCTCATCCATGTGCTCTTTCATCAGTTTCTAGGTCGGCGCAAGGCTCGCCTGGGCATGCGGCGGCGCCGCGAATCTGTGGCGGGGCGGTTCCCGGTCGCCGCCGAAGTCGAAAATCTGGAACAGCGCCTCCTGCTCTCATCGGGTGGTGCCGACGCAGGTAATTCCAGCGGCAAAGATCACGCCGCGGCGCCCAGGATCACCAAGGTCGACGTGACTGCGGTGGAGGGGTCGGCAACGACCGTCACGGTCGACTTCAGCGAAGCGGTCTTCGGCAATCCGAACGGCGTCGTGATCCGCAATGCGGCCGACCAGGTGGTGACGCCGACGTCGGTTAGCGGATTCGGGACAGCCACGTTGACGTTTGTTCTTCCCGTCGGGATTTCCGATGGACAGTTTGAGATCGATGTCGAATCCACTCAGAACCTCGTGGACGATACGGGAAATTCGCTCGACGGCGACGATGATGGAGTCTCGGGGGGCGAATTCACCGAGGCGCTTCCGGTCGTGATCATGCCGGATCTTTCGGGATTGTGGTCGAGTTCAGGCGAATTCACCAAAGTCGAGCAGTCGGGAAAGTCGCTGACGTTTACGAATCGCGCGGGCGACAAGTCCGTCGGCAAGTTCATCGACGGCGGCGCGGTCTCGGCCGACGACTGGAATGCGACCGCCACGATCGACACCACGACAGCCGACAAAGGGCGGATCTCCTGGTCCAATGGCATCACCTGGCTGCGCTTGTCGTACGGCGGGCAGTTCTACAACCCGGCGAACAATGGCCTGACGTCGGTCGTCCATGAAGGCTCGCAATTGAAGTTTGTCAACGTCGCCGGCGGAACGACGTCGGGAACGTTTACCGGCCCCACCGAGATCTCGGTTCCCGCCTGGGGACAAACCGTGAAGTTCGTCGACGGCCAGCTCACCTTCTCGGGAGGGAGTGCCTGGAAGAAACTGGATCTGTCCCCCGAGTTCCACAATCGCCATGGCGATAAGGTCGGAGTCATCCAGCACCAAACCGCCGAAATTGAATTCGTCAACCGCCTGGGCGAGAAGTCGTCCGGCAAATGGATCAGCCCGACCGAAGTCAAGACGCTCGATTGGAACAGCATCGGCACCGTCAGCAACGGGCAGATCGTGTGGAACAACGGCACCGTCTGGAACAAAAACCTGCAAGTCGTCGGGACTGGCAACGGCAGTGGCCGAATCTTGATCGCCGAAACCGACCGGCAACTTCTTCCTTGCCCCACCTCGGACTCAGTAGTGGGTCGCGGCAACGCCAATCGTTTGCTTCACGCAGGATCTTTCGACACCGTTGATCGCAATGGATCAAAAGGATGGGGGGACCGCATACAACGCCTCGGCAACAAAACAGCCAAGAAAACGCAGGAACAGAGGGGCCGTTCGCCGAGTCGGAACGAGGTTCGGTCCGCCGAATTGGGTGGCGCGGACGACCGTCGCGTGAGAGCACCGCTTTCCAAGTGATTTCGGTCAGTCGCTGATTTCGATGACGGTAGGGATTGATGACAATGTCACTCTTGGCGCCTGGTGGTGGGCGAACTGGCGACTCGCCATCGACAAAGCGCTCGCGGGCGTTAGCCTGCTGAGAGGATCTGGTGATTCTGGTGAGGAACGAAGTTTTGTTGAGAGCCTTGTGCTCCGCGCTGTATCCGCCGGTGTCTTTGTAGAACTCATAACGGCGCGTCGTAGCCTTGTGACCGGCCCCGACGTCCGCCATGTCCATCTTCTCACCGAGATCCGGTTTACCGGGGTCGTTTTGGAGGAGTTGCCACTCGACCTCGGTTGCACTATCAGGGGAAGTGCCAGTGCCACCGTCGAGGAGCCAGTGGTAGATCGGCGGGATAGCCTTTCAGGTCGTCGGTGCGTCAGGGTGCTAATCGGCTGGCCCATTCGATGGAAATCATGGCCGATGGTGACGCCCGCCGAACCTAGTCTTACCGTTTGTGGAAAAACGCATCATCGGGCTTCTTGGAATGGCAAACTGTGCAATCGCGGATGACTCCCGCCTCGCCCTGTTGCAGAATTGCCTGTGCATTATCCGCGGCGGTGACGGTTGGCGTGATCGCATGCTGGGGGCCGTGACAGGCGGCGCAATGGATGCCGCCATGTCCTTTTGAATCCTTGAACAGCTTGCCCGGTTCCTCGAATTCGTATTTTGGCTTGCGCTTCTGATGGCACTGCGCGCACGTTGGCTCGTCTGTCCAGGGCCGCCGCTTCGTGTTGCCGACCGCCTGCATGTCACCGTGGCAGTCGACGCAATTGATCCCCTTGGTGAGATGAACATCCCGCTGGCATTCCGTTTGAACTCCGGGGTGGCAGGCGTAACAGGTATTCTTCAGGTTGTGCAGCGTGCCCATCCGCGCAGCATGCGAGCCATGCATCGCATGCGAGAACGCCTTGACCCCCTTGACCCCCGCCGTTCCCAATGCGGGGTCGGCATGGCACCCGGCGCACAGGACCGGCTTGGCCTGTTCCAGTTTGGTATGATGCAGTTTGTCGTGCTTTCTCAAGATGTCGGTCGCTACGCTGATCCCCTCGGTGTTATGGCACAAGTTGCAGTTGATTTCCCAGGACACCGGTACGACCGCCTTGGTCGCGGCCAAAGTCGGCCCTCCCTTGTTGTCACGAACGACAATTTGCGAAAGCTGGAATGGGTCGTTCTGGAACTTGTCGGTCAGCGGCGTGGCCGGAATTCCCGTCACAGACCAATCGTTGTCCCGCGTAGGGGCCATCAGGCCGCTCAGCGTGCTGCCGGTCAGGCCCACGTTGGGGGGCAGATTCAGGGTTGGAAACAACTGCGGCGCAAAAGTCCAGAAGTTGGTTTTTGTCGATGAATTCGTGTTACCCGGAATCGAGTAACTGACCGTGACGCCGTCGGTGACGATCCGCGGTTCTTCCCCTGTGCGATCGATGACCTGCGCCCGAAGCGTACTGAAGGGGGGCAGGATGCAGATCTCGGAGAAGTCCTCGTTCATGCAGTGCATCCCCAGTTCGCTGTATCCCAGAACCGTGTAAGGGGTTCGGGTCGGGCTCACAGGAGCTGGCCGCGGCGCCTTCGAACGCTTCGAAGCCTTCGGAGGCTTCGCCTGAAGCGGGCTTTCGCCGGAGTCGACAATGAGAAAGAACCCCAGGATTCCCAATGCTATCGTGACAAGGGAAAAGGCGAAGCGCCAGCGTACGATCGTCTGGGTCATGGTAAGAGTCTCTCAATCGGTCTCGGTGCGAAACGGGAAAAACGCCAAGTACTTTTCAGCCCCCATGCTGAGAGGAGCGTAAAAGGCCAGAGACAACCGCCATCCGATTGTCAGCAGTTCGGGCGGCCGCATCGTTGCGCCGACGACTCCGTTCCAACCCTGACCGAACGGCGCTCGCCTGCGTTCGATCGAACCGCTCCGGTCATAAGGCGATGTCCGGCAACCAGTTCCTCGTGGCGCAAGCGTGATCGGCTGACTGAGGGGCGCCGCTGCTGGCGGGCGGGTGATACTCGAGCAGCTTGCCGAGCGCCGGCTGGTGGTCGAGCGGGTGCTTTTGACGGCACCGGCCAGCGACTTCATCTTTTTGGGGACGCAGATCTCATTGGCGCAAGAGAACTTGCGCCAATCTGGAAACTATTTGCAAAATTGATCTTGAAAATGGCGCTTAGCATTTGGGACAAGAATGGTTCAGCACGGGTTGTATTGAGGATGCAAACGGCGCATTTGGGTTAATTTCCCGCGGTGTGCGGCGGCTGGCATCCGGACCCGTTGGGTGGCAACGAGGCTACCTTGGCTGCATCCGAGTCAAGCGGCGAACAGGCGGCTTTTGACGGGCACCTGACTTGGCGTGTTCTCACGCGAGGTGGAAATCGGTTTTTTTAAGCCGCTGGCGGGAGTATCGCCGAGGCGCTGTCTTCCGTTATCGATCCACCATCCCTGCGGCCAGACAATGATGCATGATTCGTTCGCCAAAGCAACTGACTCTCCATTGGGAATCGCCCCGACGGGGGCGGGATTCGATAGCCCAAGACGCTTTATCCCTGGGTAATGGTTTCAACAAAATCGACCCAGCCCCAACGTACCGCTCGCCAAATTTTACCGCGCGACGCCACGGAACGCGGCGGAATTCAGAAACAGCCGCCGATTCCGGGTGCTGAATAAAACATGAAGGAGAATGTTAGCAAGCGATTTTGGTTTGGGTTTCACCTCAACAAAATGGAATCTCGCCCCGTTGGAGCTCGAAGACCACCTTCCAAACGACCAGGAATCGGAAGTCGCCCACGACGGCAGTACCTTCGGCAAGGCGACCAGCAACACCAGCATCAAAGCCGCAGAAAGCTTCAGATACCACGGAACCTTCGTCGGCAGTGAGCAGTTGGCCATCGCCGCGGCGGCCGTCGAGACCGTGCCGGTGGCCGCCGACCGCGAACCGACGAGGCGTACCTGGCGCTGCTGATGCTCTCGATCACTGGTTTTCACGGTCTGACAATGACCCCCAACTGGCTCCGCCTGACAGACTGGCTGGCGAGTTCCCTGTCTCTGGGCAATCTAGTGGCTTTCTCCCTGGGAATGACGCTGCTGATGCTGTTGCCAATCGCGGTCTACGCCGCGCTGGTGTGGCTCTCCTTCCGCATCGGTGCGGCTGCGACAGGGCCGGAAAGGCTGTCGTATCACGACTATTTCGTACGCTACGCTTACGCCCTGTTGCCGATTGCGCTCTTCTATCACCTCGCCCACAATATGGAGCATCTTCTGATGGAAGGTCCAAAGGTTTTGGCAATGATCTCGGACCCGTTCGGGTGGAATTGGAACCTGTTCGGGACCGCCTCCTGGAAGATCCCCCCGCTGATCTCACTCGAAGGCGTATCGACGTTCGCGGAGCTCGGCGAGATTCAGGTCGGCTGGGAGCGACTCGATCAATTCCCATCGGCGGCGTCTTTCGCTGTATCGGAGGCGTCCGTCGCCGCCTCGGCGGGGCGCTCGCTCAACAGACGTTCGACCGCCAATGTGAGAAACTCCTTATCTCGATAACCCGCGACCATCATTCGCACTTTGCCGGTGCGGTCGATGAACAGCGTCGTGGGGAAACCTTCCAGTTCGGGCACCTGATTCAGCACCTCCTCGGTGAGCAGGGCGCACGGGTAATTTACCCCGTGTTGCTCACAAAAATCGCGGACGAGCGCCGCGTTCTCTTCCGTGGTGGGCTCCCTCTCTTCGCTGAGCCCGATGATTTGCAACCCCTTGTCGCCGAACGTCTCCTGCAATTCCACGAGATGGGGAATCTCCTTGCGGCAGGGAGGGCACCACGTTCCCCAGAAGTCGACGATCAACACTTTCCCCGCCAGGTCTTTTTTGGAGACTTTCTTCCCCGTGACATCCTCCAGGTCGAAATCAAAATCAAAGGGGACGGTACTCTCGAAGGCTTCGGCAACTTCCATGAGAATGGCCGCCTTGAGCTTCTCCCGTGTCTCATCGACCAACTCTGCGTATTCGGGGAGTGCCCGAACCTCCGCCAGGGCATTGATCTCGTCGAATCCCTCGGTCTGCAAAAACCCATAGTCGATGAGTTCCTTCAATGCCCCCAGCGACTCGGGGAGTTTCTGTTCCTTGGCGAGCAAACTGGCTTCGTCAATGAACGCCGTGTAGATGAACTTTTGGAAATCCTGAACGTGGATCATTCCGGAATCGACTTCCAACGCCCGCCGCAGATACACGACCGTCTTGTGTGTGGCGGCTGCGGCCGATTCCGCGTCGTCGGGTTGCTGAGCATTGAGATGCATGATCCGCGCCATCGTCACGAGACCAGTAATGTTGTCCGGTTCGTTTTCTACGGCGGCTTCCAGATTTTTCAACAGGGGCTGCGCCTCCGCTTCAGACTTTGCCTGCCGCAATTTGCGGAGGATGCTTGCAACCGACTCCAGTTCCACCTCTTCGGAACTCGCGGCTGTTGAGGGGTCGGAATCGCCGGACGCTTTCGGAGTCTCCGACGCCGACCCGTCATCCCGGCTGGCCACCGCATCCGAATCCTGATCGGTGCCGGGCGCGCTCAGCGTCGGGTCCGGTGTCTTCTGGCTGTCGGCCGCTTTCTCTGAATCGCCAGTCCGGGCGTTCGAGGCATTGGTCGATCCGGTTTTTCCCGGAGGGGTGGAGCTTTGACCGCAGCCGCAAAACGCTGCAAACACACAGACAGTGATCGACCAACGCGACATGGCAGCGCCTTGTATTCAGGAGTAAACGGACACCGGGAGCGTCCTTCGCTCTCCGAATCGTGGCAGGATTGTCCCGGAGAATTGTTTTGAGGTCAATACGCATTGCGAATTCCCCACCCCTCAGCGGCGGGAGCGGTTGACGCCAAGGCTCGATTCAGGCCATGATCGGCCACAATCCTGTTCCGGGACGTGCCGATCGGCTCGGAGAGTAGCAGCCGAAAGAACGCTCCAGAACAGTCCGGTAAGCCCCGTTCTTCTTGTAAATCGCAACCCCGCGGCCCCCCCACGAGCGACTTGACCCCCATCAGAAAGGCCCCGTCATGAACATCAACTCCGTCCGCCATTCGCGCCTCCTGGGAGTCTCCAGTCTGGTGCTGATCCTTGTCGGCGGCGTGTGGTTTTCCTCTGCGATCCAGGATGCCCGATCGCAGACCCGCGCGGAGCCCCGCGCCGCCACTCGGCCTGCCGCCGCGAAGTCACGTGAACCGCAGTACAACGCCGAGGGAGAATTGAAACGTCCGACCGATTTCGAAACCTGGGTGTTCGTTGGCGCCAACATGGGGTTGGAGTATCGCGAGGCGGACGCCCCCGAGCCTCTGGCAGACAAGGACCGCGATACCAAAGCCAAGATCGGAAACTTCCACAACGTCTACATCACTCCCGAAGCGTACGAACATTATGCCCGAACCGGCAAGTTTCCGGAGAAGACCATGCTGGCGCTCGACATTTACAAGGCGGAAACCGGCGAGCCCAAAGGGGTCGTCGCCGAGGGGCTCTTTCCCGGCAAGCAGACCGGTTTGGCGGTCGCCGTCAAGAACAGCGCCCGCCCGGATGGGTCCAAAACCGACTGGGCCTATTACGAGTTCTCCGCCGACCAGGAGGCGGCCCGCGCGTTTCCCGACAAGGCCTGCTATGACTGCCATTTGCAGCACGCCAGCGACGATCTGGTGTGGGTGCAGTTCTACCCGACGCTCCGCAAACTCCGCGACGCGCGGCAGCCGCGCGCCGACAAATGACTACCGGACGCACCGCAGGAAGGATCACAGCCGCAGCCGATCCACCGCTTCCAGATCCACTTCGATTCCCAATCCCCAGCCTTCAGGCGGAGTGAGACATCCAGCACGCGGTTCGAACGGATGGCGCAGGACGCTGGCGGTCAGGAACTGCGGACCATTCAGGGCCGCCGGATGCTCCAGACCATAGGCGGCAAACAGCGCCAGCGACGCCGACAGCGACACATCCGGATCGGTCAACCCGCTCCCCAGAAAGATCAATCCGTTCTGCTGGAGGAATTCGATCTGGCGACGAGCCGCCTCCAGCCCGCCGGCGCGGGCCACTTTGACCGCCACGCCATCCAACAGTTGGAGTTTGTGGAACTCGCTCAGCTCCACGACCGACACAATCCCTTCGTCCATGATGATCGGGAGCGCCCCCAGCCGCTTCAGCCGTCCGTATCCTTCGAGCCGGTTCGCCGGAAGCGGTTGTTCAAAGAACGAGACCCCCAAATCGGCCAGCGGCCCGGCGACCGCCAGCGCGTCGGCTTCGCAGTAACCGCCGTTGGCGTCGGCCCACAGCAGGGCCTCGGGGACCAGCTTGCGAAGAGTCCGCAACACCTCCAGGTCGAATGGCAGATCGGGGGCAATCTTGACATTGAAGTGCTGGTAGCCCCGCGCGTGCGCCGTCGAGACCTGCTCTTCCAGCTCGGCAAGCGAACGCGGGTTGAGGGTCCAGCTCAAAGAGACCGACCCCTCTGGCTCGCGACCCCAGCGCTCGGCCGCCGATTGTCGGCACAATTTGCCGGTCAGATCGAACAGCGCCAGGTCGATCCCCGCCTTGCAGATCGGCTGCCCGGTGGAAAACGACGGCGCGATCGCCCGATTCATCGCCTCTTCCAACCTCTCCCCATCCAGCGGATCGCGCCCCAACAGCTCCGGAGCCAGGTAGTGTTCGATCGTGGTAAGGATGGTCTCGAGCGTTTCATAGCTCCAGCGCGGCGAGGGGACGCATTCTCCCCACCCCTCGGTTCCGTCGCTGGCCGTCACCCGGACCAGCACTGCCGGCCTTCCATACGGACGACCAGCCCCATTCTCAAAGAACTTGAAATATCCCCGAACCGGATACAGGATCGGAATGGTTTCGATCGTCGCGATCGTGGCCGGCATGGCGGTAGGTCGTCGTGAGTCGCGCGGCCAGTGGAATCACTTGGACTGGAGGTAGGCAAACAGATCTCGCAATTCCTGTGGTGAAAGCTGCTCCAGCAGTTTCTCAGGCATCAGCGACGCGGGAGATTCCGTCAGCTCGTCGATCTGTTCGCGCGGAAACCGCGTCCGCTGGTTCTTGGCGTCCACCAGCGTCACGCTCGCCCCATCCTGTTCGATCAAAAGGCCGGTGGCGACAACTCCGGTTTTCGTAATCACCACATAACTTAGGAATTCGCGGCGGACCACGGCGTTGGGATCGACGATACTGGCCAACAGCGACACAGGATCTCCTTTGACAGTGTTCGTCAGGTCCGGACCGAGCGCCGTCCCTTCCTCGCGCAGTTTGTGGCACGTGCCACAGTGTTTGTTGAAGAGCTCCTTCCCGCGCCCGGCGTCCCCCGTCCCGGCCCGCAGATCGTTGCTGAACCGGCGCATGTCGGCGAGCTTTTCTTCTGGCGTTCCCGGCTGGATATTCCCCCAGTACTTCCGGACCAGGGCATTCACCTCGTCGTTGGCCAACGACGCCAGCGGACGAAGCTGCTCCAGCGGTATCTCCGTGGCAGGGATCTGTTTCTCATCCACCAGTTGCAATAGCGCCAGACTCGTTGGAGCGCGGCTGAAAAGGACGTCGCGCACCCGCGACTTGACCGGCTCGGAGAGGCGCGGATAGGAACGCAGCAGCGTCTGCGTGATATCGTCTCGCGAAAACCGCTGCAAGACCCCCAGGACACTCAACTGAAGGTCATCCGGTTGCTCCTGGGAAAAGAGCGCGAGGACCGCCGGGACGCTGGATTCCCTGGCGTACTCAGCCAGGATCGCCAGCCGCTCTTTCAGCCGGGCCGCAGGCTCCGTCGGCTTGAGCCCAGCCAGGAGGTGCGCGTAGGCCGCGTCGAGCCCCCCCTCCAACGCCAGTCGCGTCCGGAGCGGGTCGTCGCGACGCGCCTCCCACGCTGCACGAATCGTCCGTTGCAGCGCGCCAGACACTGGAAGAATTGCGGCGGTTTTTCGGGGGGGGGAAGCTCCAGTGGCCGCTCCGGCGACGGAATCAAACAATCCGCCGACCCCAATCTCCGCCAGCCCTTGCGCCCGTTCGGTCAATCCCTGCCAAAGGGGGGTCAACAGCTTCTCACGATGGACTTCGGGAGTCTGCTGCCACAACCGCCCACACGCCGCATAGCTTTCCACCGTCCCGGCCGCCGCATACCGCCGCATCAGCCGCTCGAGGTTGGCGCGGAACATTCCCGTGTCCCAGCGCTCCGGCCGGGCAAAGCGTTCTAACACCTGCGCCATGTCGGACATCGTTTTGTCCTCCAGCCCCCACCACAGCAGCCAGGGGACGTAGGGATCGTCGGCATCCAAATCGCGCGACAGGAGCGCCTCGACAATTGGCAATCCCTGCGGACCGGGAAGGCGCTTGGCGGTGGCCGCCAGTTGCGCCCGCACGATGACGCTCGGATCGTTCCGTGACAGCTCGACAAACCGCTCTCCCAGTTCGGGTTCCACGCGCCGCGCGTCTCCCAGGAGGCGCACCGTCCAGGCGCGCACATGTTCGGAGGAATGCGACAACAGCTTGGCCGCCAGCGCCTGATCCAGCGCGCCGCTGACCGACGCCCCCCACAACCCTTGCAGGGCCGCGTCGGCGTCCTCCTGCTGTATGGCCAGTTGCTTCAGCGCTGGTCCGCTCTCGGCGTCGCGCCGTTCCGACAGAATCCGCCGCGCCCGCTGGGTGTACCAGCCATTGCGCTGCTTGAGCAACTCGACCAGTTCGGCCGAGGTCCGCGAGGCCAGGTCGATCCGGGCGGGGGGCTCGGCTCCAATCGCCTGAATGCGGTAGATGCGTCCGTTGGAGGTGTCCCACTTGGCATCCGGGTCGGGATGCCCCGTCCGCTGGTCGTGAAAGTCGCAGATATAGATCGCCCCTTCCGGAGACAGGCACAGATCGGTGGCGCCGAACCACGTGTCGTGCGAATCGAGCAGCAGTCCCCCCATTGCGGCCTGGACCGTCGAGCCGCGCGGCTGGACCTTCCACCAGGAGCAGGTGTGCGTCAGAAAGTCGCCACACAAGAAGGCGTCGTGAAACGGCGCAGGAAACGCATCCCCCAGGTACATCGTCGCGCCGGTGTTGGGCCTACCGGTCTGTCCAGTGTACTGAACGTTTTTCAGATACCCATAGGCGTACAGGTTGTGGAGCGGGCCATGCTTGCCGAAGTTCTTTTCGAAATAACCCCCTTGCACACCGTGCCAGAACAGTCCCCCGTTGGCGCTGTAAAACAGCCGCCCCTGGCGGTCGAACGTCAGCCCGAAGATGTTTCCTCCCCCTTCGCAGAACAGCTCGAATTCGCGCGTGACGGGATGATACCGCCACACCCCCTGCTGGAATTCCATCCCGCGAATGCGACAGGTGGTGGTGCTTCCATTCAGGCCGTACAGCCAGCCATCCGGTCCCCAGGTGAGATGATTGGCTAGCGATTGCGCGTCTTCGATCCCGAATCCATCCAGCAAGACCTCCGGATCTCCATCGGGAACGTCGTCCCGATCGCGATCGGCATAGAACAGCAGGTAGGGAGCCTGGATCACAAACACCCCGCCGAATCCGAACTCGACCCCGGTACACAGATTGAGTCCCGTCACAAAGTCGCGAAACCGGTCGGCGCGGCCGTCGCCATCCGTATCTTCGAGAATTGTGATCCGGTCCGCCCCCTGGGGGCCGTGCGGCGGAGGCTCGGGCTTGCGGTCGTACACGGTCCGCGAGTAGCGATCGACCTGGACTCGCTTCAAACCGGCGGGATTGGGATATTGCAGGTACTGGATCGTCCACAGCCTTCCCCGATCATCGCACTTGCAGAAGATCGGTTGTCGGACCTCCGGCTCGCTGGCAAACAGCGTCGCCTGAAGTCCCGCAGGCAACGTCATCTTGCCGACCGCTGCCTGCGGCGGATACCCCTGGGCCAGGAGCGAACTGGCCGGCAGGCCATACGCCAGAATGGCGAGCCACAATCCCGCGCGCGGCATGTTCATTACGGTCCCTCCTTCGCAAACGGGCTGACCTTCGCCGAGAAGATTGCCTTGCCAAAGCGGTGCGGGGTGTGAAAGCTGGGGGCGGGCGTATCTCCCGAAGACCACTGGCTGTACTGCATGTTGGTCTTGCCGCCGTGGCGGTTGAGGTTCAGATTCCAGAACTCGCCCGGCCGCGGCGGAGTGTGCGGCATAAACTTCTGAAAGTTTTTGAGCGGAATCGCGACCTCTGCCGTCCAGGAGCGATCGGTGTCGCTGTCGTCGTTCAGGGTGCCGACGAACGACCCGGCGACCCGCACTCCTTCGGCGTCCCACACCTTGGCCCGCGGCTTCTTTGGTCCCTCGGGCCGATGGTTGTCAACGTACCCGCCGACGACGTTCCATTCAATGTTGAAATACACTTCCGGCCGTCCCGGATCGGGAGCGAAGATGACTTCGAAGCAGTCATCCTCGGGGATGTTCCCGTCATGGTCCTTGTGGCGGGCCGTGATGTGGGCGTCTTCGCAAACGTGCGCCACATACAGATGTTCGTCGTCCCACAAGAGCTTGGCGACCGTCCGTTCGCGGCGCCCCTCTTTGTACCAGGTGAAGTGAAACTCCCCCACGTCGGGGGCCGCAAACCAGGCTGGCTCGTCGAGTTTGCCATCGATTGTGATGGGGGATTCGACACGATGCATCTCATACACCGGCGGCTGGAACCGCGACTCGTCCGCGGCCAGAGCCAACCGCGAGAACGCCCCCTGCCCAACAATCAGGCCGATTGCCAGCCAGATCCGTCGACTCCCCCAGCACCGGGCGCCACGAAGCCCCACACCGTGGCCCGAATCAATACAGTCGCGCTCCATGAAATCACTCGCCTGAATAGCCAAGGGACAGTTGGGCGGAATTGTCAACACAACGCCGGTCCGGCATCTCTTAACCTGTTGTAGTCCGATGCCGCCGATCGGACAACTCAACGTCGCCCCCCCCGATGTCGCCGGATTTTTTCAAAATCCGGTCAGCCAATGCCCCACCGGCAAACGACCCCCCTGAATGGCCAACAACCTGCTGGTTCACTTGGTGGGTCATCTGGTGGGTCATCTGGTTGGTCACGCATCGTGCCTGCGGATGCTTCGCCGCAACAGTTTGTCAAAATGTAACTTACGAAAATATTCCATCGCCGGCTTGCCCTGCTGGGGCAAGGATTGCACGGTGGTGCGTCTTGCGAAGTGGTCTACAACTCAAGGGCGACCGATTCCGATATCAATGCCCCCACGCAATCCCCTCCCACCAGCCCGCGCCAGCGCCAGAATCGCATGCCTTCCAGGGGACATCCTTTCGACCAATGATGCGGCAAAGTTCCGCATCTCTGAATGTGGTGGGCAGAGGCGGCACGGACAGGAGCGACCACCCGTCAGCAGCTCGTTCATTTCGCATATTGTACACGAAATGACCGTCATTGATGAACGGCTGGCGACTCACCTCAGCGCTTTGGTAGGATATCCTGTTGTTGACGCTGCGGGCAATCCGGTTGTACCCGAGATGTTGGATTTTGTTCTTCGGCACTTCAACGACGATGTCGTCTTGGAGAACTTCCTCGCAGGGGCGCACTCGGGAGAGGTGTGGTGGGGCAATGGGGCGGAACAATTCCGCCGCGAGGCGGAAAACGCCAGGCACTTCCTCAATCACGCCAATCCCCGAATCCGCGAATGGGCCAATTCCGAAATTGCCAGTTGCCTGCAAATGGCCGACATCGAGGATCGCGAGCACGAAGAACGATTGTTGCCAACCTAAGACCCCGGAGCCATCGTCCGGATGCCGTTGATCTCGGGCGGCGCGGACGCGTGGGATGATCTCCCCAGGGTCAGAGTGCCTACGCGGCAGATTTGGCAATCTGCCCCACGGCGCGCGGTTGCCGCACTGTCGGCACAGCCGGTTTGCGCCGCCTACCCGGGTGGGGTTGTACCGAGATTGCCGCAATTTTGGGGCTGTTGCTTTTTGACCACCCCCAAATCGTGGTCTATATTCGATCAAGTCGCCCGCGCATTCACTCTTCAAATCGCGGTAGCGACCCAGAGAGGATCGGACTCGAACGAGCCATCGGCTCGGCAGAGTCCTCGGCACGGATGGCATGGGCGAACGCCCCCAATCTCGACCACGGCGCTGCCGCCGGTCGTTCGGAAAGTGAGAGTTTGTATGCCGTCCCTTCGCTGCTTGCGCTGCGCTGTGTTCTTCGTTCTGGCCGGTCTGGGGGGCGCCTTGGCGTTTTCTCCCGGTTTTGCCGGATCGGCCAGCGCCCCGCCCCCCTCGCAGACAGTGATCCAGGCGGTCAACTCCGGGGTCGAACTGGAACGTTCGCGTAAGTGGCTGGACGCCTTTCAGCACTACGAGAAAGCGGCGAAGTCCTGGCCTGACAGCAAAGAACTGGAAATCGGGCTGCGGCGCTCCAAATTCCATTATTACATCGAACGTCGCTACACCGACGGGAGCTTTCGCAAGTCGCTGCTCCCCATGACCCGCCAGGAGGCGATGAGCCTGCTCGACCAGGTGCTGTCGTATCTGGAAAGCACCTACGTCGAAGCGGTCCACCCCATGTCGTTCGTCGCGCATGGCACTGAGAGCTTTTACCTGGCGCTGGGGGACGACCGGTTTCTCGACGCCAACACCAACCCCCGGCTGCGCGGCAACGCCGAAGCGGTCCGAGAGATTCTCAAGGGAAAGCAGTTTTGGAACAAGCCGGTCAGCAATCGCGAGGAAGCCCACGCCCTGATCGACCGCATTTGCCAATTGAGCGGCGAACAATTGGGGATCAAGCCGGCGGCCGTGATCCTGGAATATGTGTTCGGAGGCTGCAACGTCCTGGACGATTACAGCGCCTTCCTCACGCCCGGCCGCTTGCACGATCTGCACAGCAACATCGATGGACAGTTCGTGGGACTGGGAGTGGAGGTTCGGGCGGAAGCGGGCCAGGGGCTGCTGCTGGTCCATGTTCTCCCCGAAAGCCCCGCCTCCGAGGCGGGGTTGCAGAGCGGTGAACACATCGTAAACATTGACGGCGTCGACGTGCGGCAGATGACCACCGACGAGTCGGCCAGTCGGTTGCAGGGGACCGAAGGCTCGCGCGTCGTGCTGGAAGTGCAAAAGTCGAACGGGGGATCGGTCCGCCGCGTATCTGTGACGCGGCGCGCCGTGGTCGTCAAGAGCGTCCCCGTGGCCAAGATCGTCGATCGGGATCAGGGAATCGGCTACATCCAGATGACCAGCTTTCAGAAGTCGACAGTCGAGGAATTCGACGCCGCCTTGCAGACCTTGCGGCAACAGGGAATGCGCTCGCTGATCTGGGACTTGCGGGGCAACCCCGGGGGACTGTTGACGACTGCGGTGGAAGTGCTCGATCGGTTCATCGGCGACGGCGTTCTCGTTTCCGGTCGCGGACGGATCGCCAATCGCAATTTCAGCTATTCCGCACACCGGCCCGGCACCTGGAACATTCCGCTGGTGCTGTTGATCGACGGAGACAGTGCCAGCGCCAGCGAAATCGTGGCGGGAGCCGTCAAGGACCACCATCGCGGAACGATCGTCGGACGCAAGTCTTTCGGCAAATGGTCGGTACAGGAAATCCACAACATTCCCACCGCCCGCGGCATGTGCGGATTGCGGATGACGACTGCCAAGTTCTATTCGCCGCATGGACACACGCTGGGAAAAATCGGCCTGCATCCCGACATTGAAGTCCCCGAATCGGAGGCGCAGCGGACCACCTCGCGCGGGCCGGCCGACCTGGAGCAAGACGCCGACGTGCAAAAGGCGCGGGAAGTGCTGCAGCGCCAGATGGCCCGACGATGACCGGTCCAGATGCGCAATGGCTGAAGGCCGGGGAAGGAAAACGGCCGCAGTCCGCCTGGTCGTTTTCGACCGATGCTCCCCTGGTAGCATTGCGCCTGGCTCGTGAAACGGGGGAGACGCTGGCGGCTGACGAAGCGGGCAACCTGTATTCTCTCGACCGCCGTGGCGAAGTTCGGCACGCCACCCGCATTCCCCCTCCCATCCGAGGCCTGGCCTGGAGCGACGTGGGCGAGGGGGGCCTGGCTTTGTGCGGCGACCGGCGCCTGCTTTGGTTCGATCGGTCCCTGACTCCCCTGGGGTACATCGAAGAGAGCGAGCGGATCCTGGCGATCGCGGGGGAGTCGCACGGGCTGTACGCCGCCGTCAGCCTCGAGTCGTCGCGCGTCGCCCTGTACGACTCTGACCGCGGCCTGGTCCGCCGATTTCAAACGATGCAGCCCTTGACGACGATCGAATTCCTCGCCCACGAGCCGGCGCTCGTAGCGCTGGGGGACTATGGCCTGCTCTGTTGCCATACGTTTGCCGGACCGGCGCAATGGCGGCAAGCACTCTATGTCCATGTCTCGGACCTGGCGGTGACCGGAGACGGGCAAACGATTCTCCTGGCCTGTTTCTCACATGGCATTCAATGCTACGACGGCCAGGGAACGCAGCTTGGCTCGTACCAACTCGGCGGAACGGTGACGCACGTGGCGACCAGCTTCATCCCCGGACGAATCGCAGCCGCCACGCAGGAAGGGCAACTTTACGCTCTGGAAGCAACCGGTCAGGTGCTGTGGCGCGCCCCGCTCCCCGAAGAACTCCGCCGCCTGGTCTGCGACCCGCTGGGGAATGGCCTGCTTTGCGGGTTTCAATCGGGCCGGATTGAAAAACTGGCGTGGATTGTGGAGGAGGAGTGAGCGCCCACGCGTGGCAGATATCAAATCTTCGCACCCGGATAGTGCCGCACGACGATTGAGCGGGCCAACAGAATGGAAATGAGAACAAACAGCTTCACGGCCAACAGGCCCAGTGTCAGTTGCTGCATTTCGAACACGTCGGTCAAGCCGAAGACCAGAAAGCCAAAGGCATAGACTACCTCCACGGCCATCCGACGCTGACGCGCACAGCGGACAAGGACATAGATCGCCAGCGCCATCCACAGCGCCGCCTCCACGGCGTTGAACCCGACATAGACCCGCTTGAACGTGTCCATCTGATCCCAGGCTGTTTCCAGGATCGGCGTATTGAACACCCTCCACAGTTCCGACAAGCGTTGCTCCACGATCGATTCCTTCAAGTCCGTTCGGGACCGGCTTGAGCGCCGCTGGTTGGTTTCGGCCGATCGGGCTCTTCGACCTCGATCAGCTTTCCCGCGCGCTGCACGTGGATTCCGCCGGGAAAGTCAGCGGCTCCTCCCTCGACGACGATCTCCGCCAGCCGGTCCCAGTGTTCGAACGTCATCCCTTGCCGCGGCCAATTGTTCCGCCGCCACAGAATCCCGAACAGCTCGCGGATCAGATGCCGAGGTCGATTGCGCAGCGGTTGCCATTTGATTCGACATCCTGAGGACTCAAACGTTTCCAAAGCCTTGTCCAGCAGTTCCTCGGCGCATGCCGCCAGCGCCGACTGGGCCTGCGCCGCCTGTTGACCCAGGCGGCACAGCGACACGGTCAGTTGCGGGTTGAAGTCGCGCGCCAAATCCGGGAGCCAGCGTCGCCTCAGTCGGTTGCGGGTGTACGCCTCGTCCTGGTTCGATTGATCCTCGCGAAACTCCTGGCCGATTCCCCGCAGGTATTCCAGCACGTCGGTCCGCCGCACCTCCAGCAACGGCCGAATCAACAGCATCCCCGCCGGAAGCCGCCGCGCCGGGGGCATCCCCCCCAAACCGGCCAGTCCGGTGCCGCGCAGAATATGGTGCAGAATCGTCTCGGCCTGGTCGTCGGCGGTGTGTGCGACCGCGACGGCGCTGCATCCCTGGTCGCGTGCTGCCTGTTCCAGGAATGCGTAGCGTTCGTCGCGGGCCGCTTCCTCGATCCCGCGGCCGGAGCCACTCGCCAGGTCGGCGATCTCACGGACGCCGACCGTCAGAGGGATCGCCAGGGAGCGGCACAACGCCTCCAGCCAGGCGGCGTCGGCATCGGAGGCAGCCCCGCGCAGGCGATGATTGAGGTGTGCGACGGACACCTGCAGTTTCAGCATCGATCCCAGCGCCACGCACCCGCGCAACAGCGCCACGCTGTCGGCCCCCCCGGAGACACCCAGCAATAGCGCCTGGCCCCCCATCTCCAGCCGCGCCAGCGACTCATGCAGCCGACGAACGAACAGGGGTTGATCGGCCATCCGCAGTTCCTCTCACACCGGGGAGAATCCGCCAGACGAACGGGGCCTGTCGGTTGACCAGCGATCCAGCTTTGTTAGTATAGAAGCAGTTTCACTGAACTACAAACAGGGGACTCCGGGCCTGTCGTGCCGGGAGGGCAATTGAGAACGGGGGCATTCGCACCCGTTTTCCCTGGAGTGGTCACAAATTCAGGTTGGGTGGGAAGGGCGACATGCAGAACCAACTCTTGGCGATGCTCCACGGGATGGCACAGTTTCTCCGGCGCTGCTGGCAGCGCGGGAAGGACGTGTTTTTCCTGTCGGGTTTTTCCGGAGCATCCGGCAGGCTGGAGATGCTGGTTCTGTCCGCCGATTTTGATTCCTCACGGTTGGATGCCGTTTCGCGGTCGGTTTTGTGGGGGGCTGGAGTGTTGACTCCCGACCCGAAGCCGGCCGCCGTCTATTCGTCCTGCGCGGCGCGATGTTCAGCGCCCCTACGCGACGTGCCATGGCGCCATTGTCGTCTCGACGACTGACCTGATCGACTGCCGCTCGAAGTTGCCCTTCTCTGCCCGACGGACGGAGCCGTGCCCCCTTGGAATGACCGAGGCGGAGCGGCGCCGGACGAAGTCCCCGGCGGACAATTGGAAGAAGGGACACCGTCGATGGGACCGACTGAGTGGCTGTGGGTGGCGCTGGCGCTGATTGTCGGGATCGTGATCGGCTGGTTGATCGACCGGCTGTTGCGCGGTTCGGCCTACCAGCGCCGCGACGAAATCCTCGCGCAGGCGCAGCGCGACGCCGAAAACCTGGGGAAATCCCAGGAGCTGGCGGCCAAAGAAGACCTGCTCAAGCGCCGCGAAGAGCTGGAGCGGGAGATGAACAAAGCCCGCGAAGAGCTCCGCGACCAGGAACGCCGCCTCGATCGCCGCGAGACGACGCTGGATGACCAGCAGCAGGACATCGCCAAAAAAGAGCGGATGCTGGAAGTCACGCAGCGGAAGCTGGCCGAAAAATCGGAGTCGGTCGAGGCCCGCGACGCCGAATTGACGCAGGTACTCAAGCAGCAGCAGGACCAGTTGTTCAAAATCAGCGGGCTCTCCGCCGCCGCCGCCCGGGACCAGTTGCTCAGCCGCTTGAGCCAGGAACTGAAGAACGAAACCGGCGCGATCATCCTGAAACAGGAACAGGAACTCAAACAGCAGGCCGACAAACTGGCCCGCGAGATCATCGGCATGGCCGTGCAGCGCTATGCCGCCAGCCACACCTCGGAAACCACCGTCTCGTCGGTCGACATCCCGACCGATGAAATGAAGGGGCGGATCATCGGCCGCGAAGGACGCAACATCCGTGCGTTCGAGAAGGCGACCGGCGTCGACGTGATTGTAGACGATACTCCCGGCGTGGTGATCGTCTCGGCCTTCGATGCGGTCCGCCGCGAAACGGCCAAGCTCGCCCTGGTGAAACTCATCCAGGATGGGCGCATCCATCCCTCGCGGATCGAAGAGCTGGTCGCCGAGACGCAAAAGGAGATGGAAGTCCATATCCGCAGGCTGGGGCACGAAGGGGCCCAGGAGATCGGCGTGCATGGCCTGCACGAAAAGCTGATCGACCTGATGGGGCGTCTCAGTTTTCGGACCAGTTACAGCCAGAACGTCCTGCGGCATTCGATCGAAGTCGGGTTTCTGACCGGCATGCTGGCGGAGCAGCTCAATCTCGACGGAAACATCGCCCGCCGCTGTGGCTTCCTGCACGACATCGGCAAGGCGGCCGACCACGAAATGGAAGGGGGGCATCCCGCCGTCGGCGCCGAATTGCTCAAGCGCTATGGCGAAGGTCCGGAAGTTGTTCATGCGGCGCTGGGGCACCACGACGACATCCGGGTCGATTACATCTATACGGTCCTGGTGGCCGCTGCCGACGCCATTTCCGCCGCCCGACCGGGCGCTCGCCGCGAGTCGCTGGAAAAATACGTCAAACGGCTGGAGGCGCTGGAAGAGCTCGCCTGCGGCTTTCCGGGAGTGGACCATGCCTACGCCGTCCAGGCGGGGCGCGAAATTCGGATCGTCGTCGACGCCCGGCAAGTCAACGACCGCGAGGCGTCCCGCATGGCCCGCGACATCGCCAAAGCGATCGAACAGACCCTGACCTACCCCGGCGAGATCAAAGTCAACGTCCTCCGCGAAACGCGGCACATCGAAATGGCTCGCTAACTCCATGTCACCCCGCGAGCTGGCGTACGAAGTGCTCCTCCGCTGGACCGAGCAGGGAGGCCCCGCCACGCTGCACCTGGAAGCGCTCCTGGCACCGGCGAACGGCCCAGCGTTAGCTGGCCGGTCTGGCACACCACCCGCCCTCAATCTCTCCCCCTCGGAGCGCGGACTGGCGATGGAGCTGGTGCATGGGATCATTCGCCGCCGGGGGACGCTCGACGCCCTCCTGGCCTCCCATTGTCAGCGCCCTCTGGAGAAAATCGAAGCGGGGGCCAAGGTGCTCTTGTACCTGGGGCTGTACCAACTGGTCTTTCTGTCGGGCGCCCCTCCCTACGCCGTGGTCAATGAAACGGCACAGTTCGCCAAGCGGCTCCGCAAGCCGCAATGGACCGGATTCGTCAACGGCATCCTGCGCTCGGCTGGCCGCAGCCTCACCGACCAGTCCGCGTCGGTCCCCGGCCCCTGCGCCGTCCCGCTGACCGGCGAGGGATATCGGATCATGGCGACCCGCTCGTTTCCCGACCCGACTCTCGATTTCGCCGGGTATTTCGCCGCTGCGTTCAGCCTGCCGCACTGGCTGGTCGAACGCTGGCGGCGGCGGTTTTCCAATCCCGAGCTGACACGCTTGGGATTCTGGTTCAATGCACCCCCACACCTCTGTCTGCGGGTCAATACGCTCCGGACAAACCGCGAAGCGTTTCTGGCGGCGTTGCCGGGGGCCGGTGTCGCCGGACACCCCGGCCAGCATCCAGACGCGGTTCATCTGGAGGGATCAGCCCGCGTCGGCGGATTGCCTGGCTTTCACGAAGGGTGGTTCACCGTTCAGGACGAGTCGGCGATGTGGGCCGCTTCGCTATTGGCGCCCCGCCCTGGAGAACGGGTTCTCGATCTGTGTGCCGCGCCGGGGGGCAAGGCGACGCACCTCGCGACGCTGATGCAGAACGAGGGAACGGTAATCGCGACCGACGTCGACGAAAAACGGCTGGCGCTGGTGAGCGACACCTGCGCGCGACTGGGGCTGTCGATCGTCGAACCGCTGGTTGTCAGGCGCGACTCGACCGATTTGCCGGACGGCCCATTCGACGCCATTCTGATGGACGTTCCCTGCTCGAACACGGGGGTGCTGGGAAAGCGTCCCGAAGTCCGCTGGCGGCTGACCCCCGCCGACCTCGTGGAACTGGTCGCGCTGCAGCGCCAGTTGATGCAAGAAGCGCTGTCGCGACTCCGACCAGGCGGGCGGCTGGTGTATGCGACGTGCAGCATCGAACCGGAAGAAAACCAGCAACTCATCGCCGGGCTGCTCTCCCAGCGCCCCGAATTGCAGCTCGTCAAAGAACGCCACCACCTCCCCGGCCAGCCAGGGGATGGCGGATATCAGGCGCTGTTGTCGCTGAGCTGATCTGCGCCCTCCGTGCGCGCCCCGTTCGTTGCAACGCGGACACGACTCGGAGAGTCGTGCGGCATGCGCCTGGCACGGGACCGGTGGCAGAAATCGAGCGGTGCGGCGTTAGCGATCGGCGCTCGGCCAAAGGACGCTGAAGGCGTCCGATATCAAAGCCCAGGGTTGCCGCCGCAGGCGGCAACCCTGGGTAGGTCGCCATCCCTATCGCCAGGCCCCTGAAGGGGGCCAACCCTTGGGCAAGGTATCCCGAATACCAATTTCCACGGTAAAATCAACCAGGCAATTCAGCGAATCATTCTCATCTCCCCACCGGAACCCGGCCATGCCTCAATCCCTCGCCCAAATCTACTTGCACATCGTCTTCTCAACCAAAGGGCGCCACCCCTGGCTGGAAGACCGCGAGAAACGACTGGATCTCTACAAATATCTGGCGGGAACGTGCCAGAATCAGGAGTGCCCATCCCTCACGATTGGAGGGGTCGAAGACCACGTCCACATCCTGTGTCGCTTTGGGCGGACGACTTCAGTCGCAGATCTGCTGAAGGAACTCAAGCGGACTTCGTCCATTTGGGTGAAGGAGAACATCGTCGGGTGTGATCAATTCCATTGGCAGTCCGGCTACGGCGCCTTCTCGATCTCCCCATCGCACATCCTACCACTGCAACACTACATCGAAAACCAGGAAGAACACCACCGCCGCGAGTCGTACCAGGATGAATTCCGCAGGCTGCTGCGGAAATACGAAATCGAATGGGACGAACGCTACGTGTGGGATTGAAGTTCACGCCACGTTTGGGATGACCGTTCACCCTGGCGGAACGCGCCGGTGGAATCCCTTCAGGATTCATCGGTCGTGGGGGGACGGGCCCCAGGGTAGTTGGCTGCGCCACCAACCCTGGGCTTTGTTATTCAACGCCTTTGGCGTTGTTTGCACGATCGGTGTCTTCTGGGTTTTGTGATTCAACACCGTTAGCGCTGTGAGCGCGCTGCAACGCGGACACGACTCGGAGAGCCGTGCAACATGCGCCTGGCACAGGACCGGTGGAGGGGAATCGAGCGGTAAGGTGTCAGCGCTGCGCACTCCGCGCAAAGACGCTGAAGGCGTCCAATATCAAAGCCCAGGGTTGCCGCCACAGGCGGCTACCCTGGGTACGTCGCCATCCCAATCGCCAGGCCCCTGAAGGGGGCCAACCCTTGGGCGTTGCAAACCAACCGTGATCTGGAAGGATAGGATCAATCCGGCAAATCCTCAAAGACCAGGACGAACACCACCGCCACGAGTCGTTCCAGGACGCATTCCGCGGGCCACTGCGGGGCCATCGCTGCCAACCGTGTTGGTGGGGCGGCAGTGACGTGCGATGCTCGGGGCGCCATCAACGTCGCACCTTACCACTGTTTCGGTTGAAAGCGAGCCCTTTTTTTCGCTGGCCAGGCCATCCCTGCCGGCGACTGTCGCATACCCTCCAACTCAGCGCTTTGGTTCCGGCAGGGCTCCTTCGCGCGCTCTGGCGATGGTGAAATCGACCAGTTCCTGGCACCGGAAGAAGCCTTCCCAGTAGTTGTGACCCTGCCCCTTTGCGACGAGGAGCGTGACGGCGTCCCGTTTGCCGGCCGCTTCGTATCGGGCGGCGAACGCGGCGGAGTTTTCCTGGAGGGGTACCACGCGGTCGTCGTCGCCGTGGATCAGAAATGCCGGGACTCCGGCCTGCGCCAGCACCTCGACGCGCTGGATCGGATTGTGTTCGGCCAAGCGGGCTTCCAACTCCTGCGGCGTCAGCTTAAACGCGCCTGCCGCGTTCTCCAAGCCGGGGTACGTTCGAAGATCGAATACGGGGTAGATTCCGGCGATCCCCGCCACCTGATCGGGATGGTCACAGGCCCAACTGGTAACCCACAGGCCGCCACGGCTGCGGCCCAAGAGACAGGGTTTGGCCGCATACCCGCGGTCCCTGGTCATCACCTGGTAAAGGGCCGTAAACAATTCCCTTCCGGCCGGACTGCCATGCGCTTCGCCGATGTCGATCCCGGCCACGGCAATGCCCGCTGCGGTGAACTGCTCGTGCATCCATTTCTCATGCGTGTCGGGAAGCCCAGGGAGCGTCGGAGCGTACAGGATCCAGGGCTGCGGTCGCTGCCGGAGTGCCTCGGGCGGATGCAAGATGAACGCCGGGCGACCGGCGACGAGGAATGATTCCCCTGGCAGGATCAGTTCCTTGATCGGCGCGGCGGCTGCGGCTGGCTGGGTTGACGCGCCGGCCTCGAAAAGAATGTCGGGAGAGGTTCCAAAGCGCGCTGGCAACGGAATATTGGACCAACTGGCGTCATCTCCCAGTCGGAACTGCCAGCGCCCCTTCAACGGAAGCGTTCGTCCCGCGGCGGCGCGGACTTCCGGAACGTCGCGAAACCCGCCATCTCCCGGCTTGTGTTCGATCCGCACCACCAGCAGATTGGCATCGCTGGGGACGATCCACGCGGGATCGATCCGCAGCGTGCCGGACGAAGATCCGACCGCGGCGACTGCCGTCAGCGGGTGTCCATTGAGCCAGGCGCTGACCCCTTTGGCGCGCGGGCCGAACGATACGGTGAGGCCGTCCTCCGCGATCCACTCCTTGGGCAGCCGCACCGCACAGCGATAGTGGGCGACCCCCTGATAATCGTCCAGCACTCCGGCGGTCGCCTCCTGCCAGGTCGCGGGAACCTTGATCAGCGACCATTCCTGCTCGAACGCCCGGCGATCCGTCGGTTTCTTTCCGGGGAGGGGCAACACGTCGATGGCGGAACGCTTGTCGAACTTGGAGCGGAACGGCTCTCCCCCCAAGAGCTGATCGCTGGTGACGGTGGGACAAACGAAGCGCTCGACGTGGGCGATGATCAGGTCGTTGCCGTTGAAGTGATCGACATACGGCCAGCGTCGAGGATTGTACATGCAGTCGGTCATGTCGCGCATCAGCACCACCTGCTTGCCGTGGCGGACCATTTGCCGCAGACCGAACGGCCGACCCAGGACGCACATGTTGGTGTGGACGCCAGAAAGGATCACGCGCTCGATCCCGCGCTGTTCGAGAATCGACCATACCTCGTCCCCACGATCGGTGATGAAGTCGTGGTCGGCGTCGATCGTGATCAGATGCGACTGTTTCTTCCAGGGCATGCCGGGGTTGCGCCCCATCTCCTTGAGCTTCATGGCCCATTCGGCATGCTCCACCGGGTCGTCATCCTCCCCCCCGTCGGACTGGTCGATCGGGTAGACCCCCCGTTCCTCGCGGGGGATGCGCGAACACCAGGTTTCAACTTCGTGAGGGAGCTGCCTGGCCACCGGGACCGCCAACGCTCGCAGCCGCGCTGGATGCGCGCTGTACGCCTCCATGCAGTCGCTGGGAGAATGGATGATGGTGGCCCCCCGGCGACGCGCTTCGGCCAGAACCCGATCGAGCCGGGGGGCGAATTCTTCCAACCGCCGCACGGCGTTCAGACAGTGATGATAGTCCCAGACGTCGCACACGATGACGGCGGTCGCCCGGGCATCCCAGGCTTCGTGGCGCGTCTCCCGCCGGAGGACGCCGCTGGCGGGGGAGGATTCCTGCACAGACCGCAGGTGCAGGTTGAATTCCTCGGCGGCCAGCGGACCAGCCGCCGCAGACAGGAGTACCACGAACATTGAACACCGGCGAATCGTTGCCATAGACCACGGGCCTTGAATCTGGAGAGACTGACAAAATCCGCTTACGCCAGAGGCCCGACTCCCATGGCGGCCAGGTCGGTTTGGGCCTGCTTGAGGCCGTTGAGCACCCAGACCAGGTCGCAGCCGCAGGTGGTCCAGCGGGCGCCTCGATCGAGGAGTTCTTTCACCCGTTGCGGCGTGCCGGCGACTGTTCCCCACGCTTTGCCGTGACGGTCGCATGCCGCGGCCAGTTTGCGGAGCGCTTCGTCGATGCGCGGGTGGTTGAATTGGCCGGGGAATCCCCCCAGGATCGAAAAGTCTGCCGGGCCGAGCATCACCACGTCCACCCCTTCGACGGCGGCAATCTCGTCCGCCTGCTCCAGCGCCTGCGGGTCTTCGATCTGGATGACGATCCACGTTTCGTCATTCGCTTTCTGAACATACTCCGCCGGTTCCATCAGGCAATAGGGCATGTCGCAATTGCCGCCGTCGAAGCCCCGCGCCCCCAGCGGAGCGAACTTGCTCCATTTGACCACCTCGCGGGCTTCCGCGGCGCTCTCGCAGCGGGGATAAAGAATCCCCTGGGCTCCCGATTCGAGCATCCGCCCCAGCCGCATGAACTCTCCCTTGGCTGGGCGGGCCATGATGTCCGACGTCCCGACGCGGGCGGCCCGCATCAGGTTGTTGGCCGTCTCGACGCTGGTGGCGTGGTGCTCCAGATCGATCCAGATGAAGTCGAAGCCGAACAGACTCGTCAGTTCGTACACCGAAGGATCGTAAAAGTGCAGAGCGACGCCGACGACTGGCTGTTTGTTTTTTAGTTTGGCTTTGACTTTGCTTTGTCGCATGGTGGGGGGCGGGGGATGGGGGACGGGGGGTGGGGTTTAGGCGCTAGGGGGGAGTACTGTGGATTGTGGATTGGAGATCGTTGATAGGGAATGGTAGAGAGTCGGATTCGGGTTGGGAATGGCGCGCGACCGACAATCCACAATTCACAATCCACAATCCACCTTCTCCTCTCTCCTTTCTACTCTCTACCTTCTCCTGCCAGCCGCAG
>JBJXGA010000496.1:0-10354 GCA_046152955.1 Planctomycetales bacterium
GTGCCTGGTTTTCCGGCGACCGGCGGGGGAACCTCAACCGCATACAGTGCCTCGGCCACCACTCCGCCGCGCGGCGCCGCGCGGTCCAGCGCCTCGTCCGGGTGGGCCGCGTTCCAGAGTTCGAGGAAGCGATCGAACGGCAGAACGAAGCGTTCCCCGCGCGTGGGGTCATCTCCTGCGTCATACGGAATGACGACTGTCGGACGTCCCGAACGGGGGGACGACTCCGCGTCGGCGGCGGGAACCGGCTCTGCGCCGGCCGCCGGACGCTCTTGTGCCAGCAGACTGTCCGAGCCCCAAACCAGCCCGGCCGCGAGAACGAGCGCCGCCATCCCAGGCGCGCCCCCCGTCACGAAACGCCGCCAGCGCTGCGGCACTCCCCGCAACAGGAGCGCCAGCCAGAGCGCCAGTCCGCAGAGCGTTCCCAGGAATAGTCCATCCAGATGCGGTAACATGTCCCACGGGACGATGGGGAGCAGCGCCAGCGGAAAGACCAGGCCAAACACGGCCAAGGTGCTCCGCACGCCGCCGGAGGAATGCCGAGCCAGCCAGAAGAGCAGGAGCACTGCCGCCTGCCAGACGAGGCGAGTCAGGGACAAACCTTCGCGCTGCTGGTAGTCGATCTCGAGCGTGGGATCGACCCCTCCGGGAGGAGAACCGGCATAATGAAAATCGGTCCGCCGACTCCCCGGTTCCGGTTCCAGTTGGATCGCCAGAGACAGGCGTGCCCCCTGGCGACGGCTCAGACTGGTTGGCGCATTGTTCGCGGCAGCGAGTTGTGGGATCCCCGCGCCGGCCGCGGCAGCAGCATCTTGGACCGCGAAGACGGTCTCTACGAAAGGCTCTGCGTCCCCGTCCTGATCCTCACGTTGCGGAGGCAATGGGGGCTGTGCGGCTTGGTCCAGCGCTTCTATGAATTCTCCCTCGTCGTTCAGGTGTCCCCCCTCGGGGAGCCCTCCTGCGATGAACGTATTGTTCTGCCCCAGCCGTGTGCTCTTGCCTCGTGGCGCGAGAGAACTGACGCCATCGCTAATGTCTGACGGCATCGCGGCATTGGGAAGCGCCCCTGTAATGGTTCCCCAAGGCGGACTGGAAGCGTCTTGGCTCGCACCACCGACGCTTCTGTGTCGGGTTCGCGCCTCCTTGGCCAAATCCTGCGACTGCTTGGCAATCTCGGTGGAAGACATCGGCATGTCCTGGGCGATCGACGCATCCAATTCGCCGTCCATGGCAATCGAACTGCGACCCCCCGAAGCGGAAACGCCCCCGCTGAAGTCCAAGGCGGGGGACTTCGCCCCCGGTGCTGAAAACGAGACCGTCCCATCCGCCATGCGATCTGCCGGTGCCGCCGTTTCATATGACGAGTACATGAAGGGAGCTTTCGCTGTCGTGACAGTCAGCACCAGGCCAATCAAGACCATCACTCCGCCGGCCGCGGTGACCGCCAGCACTCCCCGTCTCCCGCGCCGCCTCCCTGCCAGCCAGGCGATGCCGAACAACACGAATGCCACCCCCACCACGCTCCCTTTCCCTTGCAGGTCGTGCGTGACTTCATGTTGAAACGCTCGCTGCAATCGACCCAGGAGACTGCTGGGGGAGGGGGGCTGGACCGGTTCGAACTGCCCCCGGCTGGAAGTGATCTCGGTCCAGGCGGGATGGAACACCTGCCAATCCCGCTCCAGGATTTCCAGCGGCTGCGTCTCACCCTGTCCGCTCACGACTGCCAGGCGAGGGGGAGTCTGTCCTAAGGTTCCGGAACTGGTCAGCCGATTTGTCGCCGTCTGGTAATCGAGCTGCAAGCGGCGGACTGCGGCCGGCTGAGCGGTCGGCGGAAGCGGGATCAGATAGGCCGCCGCTCCTCCATCCGCCGCTGCCGCCACGCGGACTTCGATCGGTTGGCCGTCGATCTGCGCGGCCCACAACTCGGCCCCGTGTGGCAACTCAACGCGGACACTCTGGACGCCGGTGGCGCGCAGTGCGAACGAAGCCTGATGCTGCATTTCTCCCGCGGCGCCGATGACCGTTGCCAGAACCGCCCGGTCGCAGACGGCGGTCGGAACCGCCTGGCGGTCAAACCGCGTCTCCCGCAGCGCGACGGAGAATCCAGGCCGCTTCGTTTGATAGGCCGCCACGATCCGTTCGCGCGGGACGTATTCCGCCGGCGCCAGCACATCCGCCGGATCAATTTCCGACAATGGCGCGCGGGCCACGTCGAACGCCTCGAACGCCAGTTGTTGCTCAGGCCCCGCTTCGATGACCACCTGGCCGCTCTGTCGCTCGGCGCCGACGATCCGCAACCCTGGAAGGGAAAAACTCGTCTCCTCCGCGGTCCGGGGCGCCTGCAAATCCACCACCAGCCACAGCAACCCGAACGCCCGGCGATCGAACTGCAGCGTCCAGACCCGTTCGCCATTCGCCGCGGGAGCCGCCGTCTGTTCCGTAATCTCCGGCGGCCGCGGTCCCTCGCCCCGCGTGGCATCCAGCAGACGAAACCGCAGGTCGGTTCCCGTCAAGTCGGGGAGCGCCACTTCCAAAGTTCGCACTCCCCCCCCCTGCGAGTAGAGGCGAGTTTCAAGGTACGAAGCCAGCAGCTCTCGATCGAGCCGGTGGAACGCCAGCGTCTGCACCGCCAGACGCATCGGCTTGCGCGACACGCGCAGCGTCCCCTGAAACCGCGTGTCCTGGTGCTCATAGGCCAGGCGCGGCGCGCGGGCCAGACGCTGTTCCTGGTCGGAGAGCCGCACCGGATCCAATCCGGTGAGATCCGCAATCACCAGGTCCAGATCGGGATCGGCGGCCACCATGTACCGTCCGTCGGTGACTCCCACGTCAGGCAAGTACACTTCAGGGAGAGGAATTTCCAGCGTCTGGTCCTCGATCGGCCAATTCTCCGCCGGAATCCGGCGGGCCTGCAGCGTCAACCGCGCTTTGCCGTCGATCGCCAGCGGCGGGGCAAAGGTCACCCGCACGCGATGGCTTCCGGCATCGACCGGAACGACCCGCCACCGCGCCGGCTCGGTCCCCACCAACACGTCCGAGACCGTCCATTCGACCGGCAGGGCCAGATCGAGTTCGAACAGCGGCGCAAACCGGGTTTGCACCATGATGCTCGCCTGCAGTCCGATTTCGCGCGAGTCAATGTCCAGCCGCGTGGCAATCGTGGCCTGGAGTTCACGCGCCCGGGGCTGGGTGACGAACAGCAGGGCAAAATCGTCGCGCCACGCCGCAAAGTGTTGCCGGTGCGCTGCCTCGACCCGAATCTCCATATCGGGACTGGCCGCTAGATCCTGCATCTCCCCTTCTTCCTCGGAGACGCGGCGGATCGACGTGGCTTCCACCGGTTGCAGTCGCAATCCAGCCGGATGCTGGACCAATACCCGCACCAGGTGCGACGTCGCTCCGGTCAGTCCCAGCGTCGGGACGCTCCACGGTTGCCCCAAAACGCTCGTGCTGACCCCGCGAAACGTGACCGTGCGCGTTTCCGCAAACGGCTGCCGATAAACCAGCTTGAGGGTCGTGCTGCTCTGCGTGGGACCGGGGGCGATTTCCCAGCGTTCCAGGCCGGTCGATTCCACCGCGACGATCTCCAGCGATTTGGGAATCTGAAACTGCAGCGCGTCGATCGGCTGGCCGAACACATTGAGCGTCGTGACCGCCTGCCACGTCCGTTCTTCCGGCGCGACGTGCAGTCCAATCGCGGTCGCGGCGAAGACGAGCGAGGCCGACTGCTGCGCCGCCTGGCGGCCGGTGATCCGCACGCTGAGCTCTCGTTTTCCCCCCACCGCCACGGCATATTCAGCGGGCTGGTCCCCCGCGGCTGGACGTTCGAGAGGCAGGTCGTCCACATGCAGAAACTGCCCCGCCGGGAGCGACAGTCGGAGCGATCCCGCGGGGGCCGGCGCCAATCCGACCGCCGCCACTTTATCGCTCCCCAGGCTCGCCAGCGGCGTGGAGAGTTTCAAGGCCAGTCGGTGACGGCCCGGCTGATCGGAGAATAAGACGAGAGTCCGCTCCGCACCTTCCCGTCCCAGTCGGGCTGGTTTGCCATCCAGCGCGGCCCGCTCCACCGCCACATGGCGAAACGGCAATTCCACCGCTTGCCAACCGGGGCGCAACTGATCGAAATCAACGTTTGCGTCCAGAACCAATTGCCCTTCCACGATTTCGGCGGCGTAATCGGCCCTCGACAAAACCACCGCCTGACTCGCTGGAGGAAACCGTTCGGCACTGGCTCGTGCCGCGGCGGTCAATTTTTCGTATTCGGCCCGAGACAAAACCACTCCCCGCTGGTCCCGATCAATAACCACATCCAGCTCTTCCACGGGGAGATAGACCCGCCGCTCGTCGAGCGGTTCGGGGGATCCGGAGGACTGTGCCGCCGCGATGGGAGAGAACTCGAACAATCCGGCGAGCACCAGGCTCAGCGCCAATCCACGCAACATTCCTTCACTCCGCCAGAAATTCGAACGCAACGGGTACTTCACATGACGTTTGACGTCCCTCCGATCTTACCAGTTCCGCCAGAAAAGTGGTAATCCGGGCAATCTGGATCGATTTTACGGATACCAGACCTGCACCAGGTACAGCCCCTGAGGGGGGGCGGTCGAGCCGGCGACGCAGCGCTTTTGCGCGTTCAAAATCTCCACCACCTGTGTCGCCGGCCACTTCCCGCGCCCCACATTGACCAGCGTTCCCACAATGCTCCGGACCATGTTGTACAGGAATCCGTCGGCGGTGATGTCCAAACAAATCAGTGGCGCGGAGGCGTTCACGTCACTCGGGCCTGGAGTCGGGCTCGGACTGGGAATCGGTATCCCGGGAGAAAACGGCACGCCCGGTGCCGCACGGGCTGCCGGCTCTCCGCCGACTGGCGGGGAAACGATCGGCTGGCGGTCCGGTTCCCACAGTTCCCACATCGGTCGCCGGGTGACCGAGATTTCCAGAACGGTCCGGACGCTGGTCACTTTGTTGGGCCAATCCGTTTCAAAGCTGCGGAAATCGTGTCGGCCCAACAGCCATTGGGCCGCGCGGTGCATCGCCTGGGCCTCCAGTTCTCGCCGCAATTGCCAGGCAAAGCGTTTGAGAAACGGGAGCGACACCGGACTGTTGTCGATGACATACCGATACTGCTTTTTGATTGCTGAAAACGTGGCATGAAACTCCGGCGGCGCCTCGCAGGCGTCGAGCAGGACGATGTCTTCCGGGAGTTTGGTTTGCAGCGCCGAGCGAAAATTCGAGGCGGGAATCGAACTCTGCGTGTGAAAATTGGCGACCTGCCCCAGGGCATGGACGCCACTGTCGGTCCGTCCGGCAGAGAAGACCGGCGAGCGTTCACCCGTCAGTCGTTCAATCCCCCGCTCCAGTGCCGCCTGAATCGATGGACCATTCGACTGCACCTGCCACCCACAATAGTTGGTGCCATCGTAAGCCAGAGTCAACCGGATATTTCGCGAACTCGCCATGCAGGTTTGTCATAGCACGCCCCACCCTCCACCCGCCACCTCACTTCGATCGCCGCTGCGGCGGCGCGTTCCAGGGGTCTTCCGGCCAGGCGTGGTTGGGGTAGCGCGCCCGCAGGTCTTTGCGGACCTGCTGGTAGGCCTTGTTCCAGAAACTCTTCAGGTCGTCGGTCACCTGTTGCGGGCGCATGTTGGGGGCCAGCAGGTGTAAGAGAAGCGGCACTCGACCGCCGGCGATCCGTGGGGTTTCCGCCAATCCGAACAGTTCTTGAATCCGCACCGCCAGAACCGGACGCTGCCCTTCTTTGTACGTAATCGCGATTTTGTTGCCGCTGGGGACTGTGATCCGTTCGGGCGCCTCCCGTTCGACCGTCTGTAATTGCGCAGGCGTCAGCAATCCTTTGATCCACGCCAGCCACGGGGCGCGGCTGACCTCCTCGAAGCTCCGCTTTCCCTGGCACAGACCGGGGAGCAGGCTGGCCAGTTGGGTTTGATCCAACGGCGGCAACTCCACTTCCGGCATCCAGGCGCGCAACGAGCGCACCCGTTGTACATAGTCGGGGACGTCTCCCTGCCGGGGGTACACGCGGGCAAAGTTCTCAGCGGCGGCGCGGGCCAGGACGGCGGTCACCTGTTCTTCCGGGAGATGCGACAGAAACGCCTCTTCCAGCACCAGATCCTCCCAGCAGACGCGCCGGAACGCCGTCACTCGGCCGGTGCGCTCATCAAACGTCACGTCGTCGCGCTGTGTGAGCAATGCCGGATCGAGCCAGTCCCGCTGAATCGCCGAAGCCTGCCGCACGAGCGCCTCCGTGCGACCGGCATCCACGTTGACGCACACGAACAGTTCGGCTTCCGTGACGGCACTTTCGACCGCCAATTTGACGCCGCGTCCGCCAACCATCACTCCCCGGTTGCGACTCCGTTCGCGGCGCAGCGCCACCCGATCGGGAAACGCGGCCAGGAGCGCCCGTTGGAGCGCTTCGTCCGAGTCCGGTTCCGTTTCCACCATTCCGCGGCGCGCGTCCCCGGTTCTGCGTGACTCACCCAACAGTTGTCGCAACTGCCCGGCGGCTTGCAGGACGTAGCGGGCTCCTCCCTGGTGGAGTTGTCCCACCGCCGAGTCACAATCTCCCTGGCTCTGAAACGCTTCCAGCGCCGCAACCCGATCGACGACATCCGACTCGGAACGGTGCGCCGCTTTCGCCCGCCGGCGGTCGGGGGGGCCAGTGGGGCGCTGGAAAGGATCTCGCTCCGCGAGCATGGCCGCGGCCAGCGCGGCCTGGTCGGGAATCCCCAGTCGCTCCCCTTCGACCAGCAGTCGGGCGATTCGCGGATGGACCGGCAGGCGGGCCATCTGCGTTCCCAGCGACGTGATCCCTTGTGCATTCGTCGCTCCCAGGCGGCGCAGGAGCGACTCGGCCTGGTCGAGCGCAGTCTCGCGCGGCGGCTCGAACCAGGGAAAGCTCTTCACGTCGGTCTCCCCCCAGGCCCGCAGCGTCAGGACTGGTCCCGCCAGATCGACTCGGCGAATCTCCGGCTCCTCGAAATCGGCCAGACCCCGGTGGTCCCGCTCGCTCCACAGCCGCAGGCACAGTCCCGGCTGCGTCCTTCCGGCCCGCCCGGCCCGCTGGTCGGCCGAAGCCTTGGAGATGCGGGACAACTCCAGCCGATCCAGCCCGACGTGCTCGTCAAACCGCATGACCCGGGCCAACCCGCTGTCGATGACCACGGTCACGCCGTCAATCGTGATCGACGTCTCAGCAACGTTGGTGGCCAGGATCAGCTTGCGGGACGGGCAAGGCCCCAGAACCGCATCCTGTTGTTCGGCGGGCAAGTCGCCGTAGAGCGTCATCACCACCAGGCCGTGCCGATCCGCCAAAGGCTGCGCCTCCTCCGCCGCGCGGCGAATCTCGCCGACTCCAGGCAGGAAGACCAGCACGTCCCCCGGCGAATCGGATACTCCCCGTTCCAGGACTTTGGGAAACAGCCGGAAGAACTCCTGCGTGTGGGCCACTCCCGCGACCCCTTCCGCACCGCAATATTCCACCTCCACTGGAAACAGCTTCCCTTCCGCGGAGACGATGGGGCAGTCTCCCAGATAGGCGGCGATCGGCTCGGGAGCCAGCGTCGCGGACATGACGACGATTTTCAGATCGGGTCGCACCGTTTGCTGGATGCGGCGGACCATGGCGAATGCCAGATCGACGTTCAAGCCCCGCTCGTGAAACTCGTCGAAGACGACGATCGACACCCGTTCCAGGAATGGATCGTCCTGCAGCATCCGCAACAGGACGCCATCGGTCACGATGCGAAGCCGTGTCTCGCGGCCAATCTGTTGATCGAACCGCACCTGGTAGCCGACTTCTCCCCCGACGGCCCCCGCCCGTTCAAACGCAACCCGCCGCGCTGCTGCCCTGGCGGCAACCCGCCGCGGTTCAAGAACCACGATGTGCCCCGCTTCCGCCAGACCGGCATCGAGCAGTGCCGGAGCGACGCGCGTCGTCTTTCCGGACCCGGTGGGGGCCCGCAAGACCAGGGCGGAATGGCCGCGCAGCTTCGCCGTCAATTCGGGAAGTACGGAATCGATCGGCAGCGGCGGAAGCAACGGCACGTGCGACACAGTCCAATTGCGGAACACAGATCTTGAGCAGAGGTCACCATGAGATGACCGAGATTGTGACGGAAGACGAGAGAATTCACCATTCTACGGCGCGACGCCCTATGGCCAAAGTGGTTTCCAACGAGATACTCAGCGCGGCCATGGCCCACAACCAAAGGAAGAACTGAACAGGAGGGCGCAGAGGACGCAGAGAAACTGGGCGGTGGTCGAACCAACGATCGATTGTCGACTGCAGTTGATTGATGCCGATTCAATGCGGCCCAAGGCCGCGTGCATCTCTGCGATCTCTGCTTGCTCTTGTTCCATTTACTTTGATTCTGAAGTCAGCCGGCGCGATCGAGCGCGGATGGGGAAGGCAGAACAATCATGGCAGAACAATGAAGGCGTTCCGGGGCGCCAGCAATCGTCTGCGGAGGGGCGTTTCGCTATGTGACGCAGCCTTTCATGGCGTGGCTCACCGAGGTCATGATTGAGACTGTGCCTCCCCTACCGCCATTTTTTGGCGCACATCTTTTGCCTTGAACTTTCAACGTACCCCGGATGCACCGGCCGACGCGAGCTAAAGATTCTCGACGCTGTTGGGAGGTGGCAGGACAATGGGGGCAGAATGATCTGGACAAAACAGGTCCGGCAAATGGCGTGTTGCATTCGAATTCGTCCCATCATCCTGCCCGCATTGTTCTGCCAAACGGGAAGCCAGTCAGAGATGCGAGACCACTTACGACGATTCCTCAACCACACAGAACTCGCGTGCATTCAGTAGATCAATCTGAATCACCACGGCATAGAAGAAATCGTCTCGCCGGAACAAGATTTTGCTGGATTGCGGTGCGGAGAAGTTCGGGCCGCGGTCCTCCGAATGAGTCGCTGACAATTGAACCCAGGCAGCGTGGCAGGATAAAGTCAGGGCGTCGTTGACTCACTCCCCGTACTTCACCACAGGAATCGGTTGATGGAAACGAATCGTCGCACGTTCATCCAGTCCGCAGGCGTCCTGGGAGCCGCGCTCCTGACCGGCCAGCCCGAGGTCGGCGCCGCGGAGAACTCGGGTTCCAATCCGCGCGGGCGAACAGTTTCGACGGAGTTGTTCCTCGACAACGAATTGCTGGAAAGCACTCCCGGAGTCTCCCGCCGACTGCATCAGCCGAAAAAGCATCTGCTGAATCCGGTGATCCGGTGCGATCGCTGGTGCGACGGAGGCTATCTCGAACCCTACACCACGCTGTACGACGAGGAAGCCCAACTGTTCAAGATGTGGGCTCGCGCCGGGAGCGACGTGCAGTCCGGATTTGTGGGGGGCAATGCCGCCTGGATGGTGTATTTCACCTCGACCGATGGAGTGCATTGGGACAAGCCGGACTTGGGAGTTCTGGAGGTGGCGGGGCGCCGCGACCACAACGTCGTGTTCGCCAGCGATCTGGTCCCCAAGTTTCCCACCTCGCGGTCGTATGGATCGGAGAAATTCATCGTTCCGGCGACCCCCATGACGCCGCAAGGGAAGAAGGCCTTTTTTTGGGGGGTCAACCGCCATCCGCAGCCGCGCGATCCTTCGGAGAATTATGTGGCGCTGGCGATCGTTCAGGACCACCGTCGCGGGGCGCACATTGTCACCTCACCGGACGGGATTCATTGGTCTTGCTCTGCCGCCCCCTTCTGGCAGACGCCGCACGACATCGCGTCCAACGGCGACGACTGCCTGATGCATCTGATCTTCGACGACCTGAAGAAGAAATGGGTGATTTACCGCCGCATCATCCCCGATTTCAGCGAGCGGATGATCGCCAACGACAGCGACCGCAATCGACCGCCGGCGGACCGCTACAACCGGTCCTATGCCATGGCCGAGAGCGACGACCTGGCGACTTGGACGAACCACCGGCACATTCTGGCGATGGATCCAGACGACCCGGCCGACACGGAGTTGTACCAGTTTGCCTGCCATCGGGCGGGAGACGGCTACGTGGGCTACATGAGCATCTTTTACCTGCGCCGTCCGCAGCCGATTGACATTCATCTGGCGACCAGCCGTGACGGGGTCCACTTCACTCGCGTCTGTCGGGGGACTCCGTTCATTCCGTCGGGGCCGTTGGGCTACTACGACGTCATGGCGATGGCCTGTTCGCAGCCCCGGCCGATCGTCGTGGGGGATACGGTCTATTTCTATTACGCCGGCTTGAATTTTCCACACGATGCCGACATGGCGGCGTCGGCCGACTACACCGGCGGAGTGGCGCTGGCCACCTGGAAGCGCGACCGGTTCGCCTCGCTGGAA
>JBJXGA010000502.1:0-5479 GCA_046152955.1 Planctomycetales bacterium
AAGATCACGCGCTGGAACCAGGTGAATCCGGCTTGGCCTGATGCCGAACTGGTGCTGTTCGGCGCCGGGACCAGTTCCGGAACGTTTGAGTATTTTACCGGCGCCGTGACCGGCAAGGCGAAGAACAGCCGCGGCGACTACACCGCCAGCGAAGAGGACAACATGCTGGTTACCGGCATCAAAGGGAACAAGAACGCCCTGGGTTACATTCCGTTCGCCTACTACGAACCGAACAAGGAATCGTTGAAAGCGCTGGCGGTCGATTCGGGACAACCGGGATCGGAGCCGGTCTTGCCGAGCCAGGAGACAGTGGAACAGGGGAAGTACACCCCATTCGCCCGTCCCCTGTTTCTGTATGTGAGCGTCAAAGCGGCAGAGCGGCCGGAGGTGCAGGCTTTCGTGCGGTTCTACCTGCGCAACGGGGCGCGTCTGGCGCAGGAGGAAAGCTACGTGCCGCTGCCTAGCGCGGCATACGCCATGGCTCGCGAACGATTCAAAAACGGGGAAGCGGGGACGGGATTCAATGGCGTCCCGGAATTTGGTCTCCGTGTGGAAGAGATTCTCAGCCGCCCCCCGAAGAAAGTGCTGGAATGACGTTTCGACCGCGCGCCCCGACCGACCGGTTGCGGAACCAGCCGGAGTCGTTCCCGACGACACGGTTCCCCTCCGTCCCCCTCGTATACGGAACTTGACGATGACGGCAAACGGCCTTAACGTCGCCGCAAGTCCGGACCGGAACGGCAGCGGTCGGAGCCTGATGCTCGGCCCTGGGCGGCGGTATTGGAAAGATCGCTGCATCCAGGGGATGTTGTTTCTGGCGGCGCTGTCGTCGGTCGTTGTCACGACGGGGATCGTCCTGACGCTGCTGTTCGAGTCGTCGCAATTTTTTCAGGAGGTTCCCCTGTGGAAGTTCCTGACCGACACGCAGTGGACTCCGCAATTTGTCAATCCGCGGTACGGCATTCTGCCGATCGTGGCGGGAACGCTGGTGACGACGCTCGTGGCGCTGGCCGTCGCGCTGCCGGTGGGAACGATCGTGGCCATTTACCTGAGTGAATACGCCCCGTTCGCCCTGCGCGAGATCATCAAGCCGATCCTGGAGTTGCTGAGCGCCGTTCCGACCGTCGTTTACGGTTATTTCGCCCTGCTGTTTGTGGCCCCGTTGCTGCAAAAAGTGCTCCCCGATCTTCCCTCGCTGAGTATGCTCAGCGCGGGAATCGTGATGGGAATCATGATCATCCCCTATGTGAGTTCCCTGAGCGAGGACGCCATGCGGGCGGTCCCGATGCTGCTCCGCGAAGGAGCCTATGCGCTGGGAGCCAACAAGATGCACACGTCGCTCAAGGTGGTCTATCCGGCGGCGCTGTCGGGGATCGGCGCGGCATACATTCTGGGAATTTCGCGGGCCATCGGCGAAACGATGATCGTCGCCATCGCCGCCGGAACGCAACCGTTGCTCACCTGGAATCCCATGCGTCCGGCGGCGACGATCACCGCCTTCATCGTGGAGGTCAGCCGGAGCGACCTGCCCCGCGGGGAAATCGGCTATCGGTCGATTTTCGCCGCCGGTCTGACCTTGTTTTTGATGACCCTGGCGTTCAATATTCTGGGACACATCCTCCGCAAGCGATTCCGGGAAGCGTATTGAGTTCAACACACCAGGCTTCAGTCCCGACGGCTGGGGAAGAAGCCCTGCCGAGCCTCGCCCGGAGCGAGGTCGGCGGCCAGCGCGAGATCCCATGACTGACACCCGACGACTGATTGCCAGACGCCGACGCCAGGATGTGTTGTTTAACCTCCTGGGGATCGCCTGCACGCTGATCGGCATGGTCACGCTGGTGGCCTTGCTCGCCGATCTGTTCGTGGATGGGGCGGCGCGGATCAACTGGCAGTTCCTGACGTCGTTTGCCTCGCGGCACGCCTCCAAGGCGGGGATCCTGGCCGCCTGGGTGGGATCGATTCTGCTGATGCTGGTGACGATGTTGCTGGCAGTGCCACTGGGGGTGGCGGCGGGTGTCTATATGGAGGAATACGCCCGCAAGAACTGGTTGACCACGATCATCGAAATCAACATCGCCAATCTGGCCGGTGTTCCATCGATCATCTACGGCCTGTTGTCGCTGGGAATCCTGGTGTACTTCTTTCACATGGGACAGACCGTTCTGGTGGGAGGGATCACCTTGGCGCTCCTGGTGTTGCCGATCGTCATCGTCTGCACGCGGGAAGCGCTGCGGGCCATCCCCCAGGGGATTCGAGAAGCGGCCTACGCCCTGGGAGCCACGAAATGGCAGGTGATCCAAGACCACCTGCTCCCCTACTCGGCTGGCGGGATCGCTACGGGAACGATCATCGCCATGTCGCGGGCGATCGGGGAAACGGCCCCCCTGATCACGATCGGCGCCGCCACATTCATCGCCTTTCTCCCACCAACCCCGGTGCAATCGAAACCGCCATTTGCCAATTTGCAATGGCTCGATTCGCCGTTCACTGCGCTGCCGATTCAGATGTTCAACTGGGTGTCGCGCCCCACTCCCGATTTTCATCGCAATGCGGCGGCGGCGGGGATCGTGCTGATCGTCCTGACGCTGTCGCTCAACCTCGTGGCGATTGTCCTGCGGTATCGACTGCGGCGCCGCATCAAATGGTAGCCCCTGTGGATCGTGCCCGTGCCTGTCCACGACGCCCCGCTCATTGACGATCGCCCCCTGCCAGTAGACACTGCCGCCATGTCGGATCGCCTGCCTGTTGTCGTTTCCCCCGAGCCTCCTCAGGCGGCGCCGCGCGCAGTGAAGGCCGAGATTCGCCACCTGTCGTTCCGGTACGGCGCCAAGACGGCGCTCCGCGACATCAATTTGACGTTGCTGGAGAATTCGGTCACGGCCCTCATCGGTCCTTCCGGCTGCGGCAAAACGACGCTCCTGCGATGCTTCAATCGCATGCACGACCTGTATCCGGGGAACGTCTACGAGGGAGAAATCCTGCTCAAGCCGGACGACATCAATATTGTCAGCCGCAAGATCGATCCCATGGAGATGCGGCTGCGCGTGGGGATGGTGTTCCAAAAGCCCAACCCCTTTCCCAAGTCGATCTTCGACAACGTGGCGTTCGGGCTGCGTCTGAAGGGGATGTGCGAGATGGGCCTCGTCTCGGCGCGGGTCGAAGCGTCGCTCAAATCGGCCGCGCTGTGGGACGAGGTCAAGGACCGCCTGCACGAATCGGCCTATGCCCTCTCGGGGGGGCAGCAGCAGCGGCTGTGCATCGCCCGTGCGCTGGCCCCCGAGCCGGAGATCCTCCTGTTCGATGAGCCGACCTCGGCACTCGATCCCGCGTCCACCGCCCATATCGAAGACCTGGTCTACGAGTTGAAAGACCGCCTGACGATCATCATCGTGACGCACAACATGCAACAGGCAGCCCGCGTTTCGGACTTCACCGTATTCCTGCTCGACGGCGCTTTGGTGGAAACCGGGGCCACGCCGCGGATTTTTGAGAACCCGACGCAGGAGCTGACGATGCAGTATTTGACGGGGCGGTTTGGGTGACCCCCGCCCCCCCCCGGCCCCCCCTTGCTACGGGTGGGAGTGCGTGCGGAGCCAAAAGGGGGGGACGTGCGTGCGGATGGGGCGCGTCGGTGAGCTTGGAACGCCAGCGGGATGGCGATACGATGCCTCCGGCAGCCGGGGGCTGCCTGGTTCTTTCCGCATCTCATTGTCTGTTGCCGCAGTGCCAACATGTTCCGCCAGCTCAAGCGTCCCAACCATCCGTCAATTGGCTCTCTCGTTCTGTTGATCGCGGCTTGCCTGGTCCACGGCACTGTCGCAGCGCAGGATGCGCCCAAGGCAGCCGTTTCGTTTCGAGATCTTTTGGAGCAACACCAAAAGGCTGCGTTGCAGGCGGCGACCGATTATGCCGCGGCCCATCCCGATGCCGACGACGCCGACCAGGCGCGGGTCTGGGCTCTGGAAACGGCCAGCGCCGCGGGGCTGGAGGCGCTGGTCGTCCCCTTGGCGCGGCAATACTCAGCGCGACGCGATCTGGATCCGGCATCGCGGCAGATTGGTCAAGCCGCGCTCTGCCTGGGATTGGCGCGCGGCGGTCAGTTTGACGAAGCGCAGGCGGAACTGGCAGCCTATCTCCAGGGGGCACGCTTCCAGTCCCCCTTCAAGGCGCTGGACCTGGCGTCGGGGGTCGCGGCGCAGGCCCGCATCGCCGGAAAGCTGGGACTCTCGCGCGAGGTGTTGGAGCGCGTCGCCTCGGCCTATCCGCTGCATCCGCAGATCAACGAGATTGTGGAAGGGAGGATCGCCCGCCAGGAATTGATCGGCAAGCCCGCTCCCCCCGTGGCGACGACCGACCTGAAAGGCCAACCGCTTGAGTTGCAATCGTTGGCGGGACAAGTCGTGCTGGTGGATTTTTGGGCGACCAACTGCGCCCCGTGCCTGGCGGAATTCCCCAACCTGCGGCAGATTTACAAGGAGTTCCATCCGCAGGGATTTGAGATCGTGGGAGTTAGTTTCGATGACAGCCCGGAGACGGTGGAAGGATTTCGCGCCCGCGCGCAGCTTCCCTGGCCGATGGTCATGAACCAGTCGCAGCAAGGGGCGATCAGCGAACGGTTCCGAACGCGGACGATCCCGGCCCTGTTTCTGGTGGATCGCCAGGGACACGTGGCCCAGGTGGATGTCCGCGGCCCCGACCTCCGCGCCGTCGTGCAGCGTCTGCTGGCGGGAGAGGAGCGGAAATAGCCGCGATGGCTGGTCTCTGGCAAATCCTGTGTGAACATTTCTGCGGACGCTCCCGTCCTTCTGGTTCCTCTTGAGACCAAATATGAGTCGTCGATTCCATGCGCTGTTCGTCCTGACAATCCTTGCCGGGGGAGTCTGCCATAGTTTCGGAGTGACGGCGAGGGGCGAACCGCCATCTCCGGCGCCGCAGCGGCAGGTTCTTCCCATGCTGTCGATCGACTGGTCGCGCGGTCCGAATCTGCCGCAGGGATTTCAGGACAGCGATGGGGGATTCCTGGGGGAGACGCTGATCACCGTGGGTGGCTTTTGCAGCGGCGGCCTGGAGGAAGACAATCGTCAGAAACCGGGACGCTATCCGCGTGGCTTCATGCAAAAAGTGTGGAGCTGGAACCGTCGCGCCCCGGCAGACCCGTGGCGAGTGCTGCCGGATTTCCCTGGAACGGCGCGGCAAGGACTGTTCAGCGCGGTGGTGGGGGATTGGTTGTATTGCTGGGGAGGCTTCAGCTATTCCGAGCCGTTTTCCTACACCGACGGCTGGCGTCTGGGACGCGGTCCAGATGACTCCTGGGGCTGGGAGCCGCTTCCGCCGCTTCCCTGGAAACTGACCTCCAGCGCCCTGTGTATGGTCGGGACGCGGATCTATGCCGCGGGGGGCGCGGATTACGATGGGGTCAAGGGATTCTACACCGAGCACGATCGGGCGGGTGCCATCCCGCGACTGGGAAGTCGGCTCC
>JBJXGA010000504.1:0-4983 GCA_046152955.1 Planctomycetales bacterium
TCGTCGCCGTCTGATTCCATCCCGGCACCGAGAGCTGCGAGGCACTGAGGAACGTGCCGGTGGAGGTTCCACCGGAGACGTTGGTGAACGTGAGTTGCACCCCATTCTGAGCCACCGAGGTGAGCCCATTGTTGGCCGGGTTGTAATACTGTCCCCCCAGCGAGATGCGGAGCCAAATCTTGCCGTCGGACCAAAGGATTCGTCCCTGGTCGGCCGCCGAGGTATCAACCGCGCCGGTGAGGTTATTGCGTCCAGTGATGGAACTGTACCCGGTGAACGATCCGCTGGAACCCACGCCGTTCTCGTCGGAAATCGTGAGGTTGGCCCCATTTTGGCTGATGCGGGCCAATCGGCCGCCGATCACCCACGGGCCGGTCAAATCGTAACTGGCTCCCAATCCCAGGACATTGACGTTGACCTGAACTGGCGGGGACGACGCGAGCGAGCCGTCGAAGGCCACGACGGTGAAGGCACCGACGGGACTCCCCGAGACGCCGTTAGCCGGGGTCCAGGTGAGCGTGTCTCCGGAGACGACCTGCGTCGTCCCCGGAACGACCGCCGAGGTGACGTTATTGCGGGTGATCGTCAGCGTTCCGTTGGAGATCGTCTCGATCCGGAACGACAGGACGTCGTTGTTGGCGTCCTGCGCATTGGAATTTTGTTTGAGCGTGGCGTACGAAATCGGGTACGCCGTCTGCTGCACGCCCCCCGACAGGGTGCTGATCGAGGTCAGCGTCGGGGCGTAGTTGATGAGGTTGACGTTGACCGGGACCGGTTCCTGCGACCGCAACGTGGTGGTCTTGTCGAGCGCCAGGACGGTGAATGGTGTGAACAGCCCGCTGGCTCCGGTAAGGGAGGTCCAGGTGACTACGTCCCCGGACTCGATCAGGGTCTGCCCAGCCACCAGGGGAACGGCGTTGTTCGTACCGCTCTTGGTGATCGTGATCGTCCCGATATTGGCTTGCACCGATTCCACACGGAAGGCGAGAACGTTGCTTCCCGGAATAGTGACATCCGAAGCGCTCCGAATCTGAGTGTAGGTCAGGTTCGTGGGAACGTATCGCGGGGGAGTGAAGGTGGTGATGGTCGTGAGCGTCGGAGCGGCGACGCTCAGGACGTTTACTTTGGCAGTCACCGCCGGTGCCGACGCTTCAAAATTGGGAGCGTTCACGTGGTTGAAGGCATCGTAGGCCACCACGATGAACGCCGAAACGGCGTTGTTTCCCTGGCCAAATTGGTTCAGCGGCGGGGTCCAGAACAGCGAGTCGCCGGCACTGACGATCGTCCCCGGTCCGGCGGTCGAAAGGACGCCGTTGGACTTGATCTGCATCGAGGCTCCCGCCGGCAGACTCTCGATGCGGAACTGGATCGCATGTCCATCGACGTTCTTCACGTCGGAAGTGGAGACCAGGTCGTTGTAGGTGATCTTGAACTGAGAATTCAGTCCTCCCAGGCCGAACGGCCCGGCAAACCCGGTGAGAATCGGCGCGTCGGGAACCGCCGCCACGTCGACTTTGACCTGGATCGCGGTCAGCGACACCGCAGCGCCGTCCGTGGCGACCACGGTGAAGGCATTGAGCGGCCCACCGTTGATCGTCGAGTTGGCGTTCGCCGCCGGGGTCCACCGCAGTTGATCTCCATTCGAGACCAGCGTCGTTCCAGGGACGACCGGCTGGTAGGTCGCACCATTGTCACGGCTGCTCTGCAATGTGGTTCCGGCGGTGACCTGTGAAATCTGGAAGGACAACGGGGTGTCGTTGTTCTGGTCGGAAAGGTCCGAAGCCGCCACGAGCGTCGAATAGGTGACTACATACGGAGTGTCTTCCGTGCCATTCGACAAGGGAGCGATCGTCGTGAGCGTGGGGGCCACATTGACCAGATTGACGCTGACTGTCACTTCCGGACTCGATTGCGAGAGCGCCGGCGCGACCACCGCGTTTTCCGGATCGTAGCCAATGACCTTGAACGCGGGGGTGATCCCCGTGGCGCCGGCCACCTGCACCCAGGTCAGGGTGTCTCCCGGTTCAATCAGCGTCGTTCCCGGAACAACGGCGATCGAGGGAGCGCCGTTCTTGCTAATCGTCAGCGTGCCGCTGACCACCGATTCGATCCGGAAGTCCGCCGTGTGACCCGTGAGCACGCTCAGGTCCGAAGCGTTCTTGAGCTGCTGGTAGGTGATGGTCTGAGTGATATTCTTCAATCCCGGCAAGGGACTGATCGAGGTCAATGTCGGCGCCACGTTCCCCACGATTTTCAGCAGCAGCGAGCCGTTGGGCTGGTTGGGCTTGAGGGCATTGCCGGCCCGATCGGCGATCGGCGTGGCGTCGAAGCCCGCCGCGCCCGTCGTGTTGACGCTGACGACGTAGTTGCTCGACGAGGGGAAGATCGAGACCGACTTGAACGCCGCGCGGTGCGTGTTCGTGTTGTAGCTGTAGGTGTCGTCGACATCCTTCACCATGACGACCCCGTCCCGGGTGAGGATGAAGTCGGTGGACTGCACTGTGGCATTGTCGATGCCAATGCCAACATCAGTCAATTCCACTTCGATCACAGTCAATGGAACGGGGGTGATAATGAAGACCGTGTCATCGGCGGGATCGCCATCGACCCCCAACTGATTGTCCAGCGGAGTGAACATCCGCGATGCGGGACCAGTGAAGTCGGCCCGTTCAACCGCCCCGCGGTCCTTGAAGATGTTTTGACCCAAGCCAGTGGCATTGGGGGTATTGGGATCGTCGATTCGCAGTTGCCCAAAGCGATCCGATCCCGGCGCGGTGATCGGCGATTCGGGAATTCCCAGGGGGGACTTCACGGCGACGATCGAGGGGCGATCCTGCAACGTGTTGAGCGAGCTGTCGATGGCCTGGTTGGGGACCAGCGCGGTGCCCGCCTTCAAATAGAAGTTTTCGTTACCCTTCGTTGGATTCACGAACAGCGGATCGGCAGCCGAGAGCAGGATCGGATTGGTGCCGATATTCGGCCCGGTCTGCGTGTTTCCTTTGAACAGCGTGGTGCCGATCACCGTGTTGCCCGACGACGTGGCGTCAATCGACAGCGCGCGGGCAGTATTGGCCACGATGTTGTTGAGCAGCGTCGGGGCCGCGTTATTCGACACGGCGATCCCCGTGCCTTGTGCCGTATCGCCTCCATAGAGGGTGTTATTGACGATACGGCCATAGGGAGCGGCCCCGACGGGATTTCCCGCGGGATTGGCATCGCCGCTGAAGACAATACCATTCATCCGAAAATCATAGATGACGTTGTTGGAAATCTGCGGCCCTGGAACCAGCCGGGCGTTGTTCAACGTTGGTCCATTGGTCACCGATCCAGGGTGAGGGAGATTGGCGCTTCCCGCATCGCGGGCTCCCGAACTCACCAGAATAGCGGTCTGCAATGTGTGGCTGATCGTGTTGGAAGTGATCTGCAAAGCCCCTTGATGCCGCGGAAGATTCCGATCTCCCAGCCGGTTGTACGATTGGATCGCTTCGACCTGAGTGTCGCCAACCGTGATGGTAGTGCTTCCGGAGCGCATCCCTTCCACACTGGCAATGATCGATGCCTGTCGCGTGCCATCGATCTGGAAGTCCTCAAGCAGCGTGATAATGAACGTTGCCGACGATTGGTTGGCCGGAATCACGACCGAGGCTGGAACCTGCAGCTCGCTGGTGTCAGTGCTGGAGAGCAACACAGTCAGGGGGCTGATCGCCGAGGTATTGCGAGTGACTGTCCCAATCAGCGTGGTCCCTTCGTCATCGAAATTGAAGTTGGCCGATACGGTCAACTGCGGCGTTTCGTCGTCGTTGATCGTCAGCAGGCTGCTGATCCGATTGAGGGGGGTCACATTGGGGGTCACGATCAGCGTCCGTGGTCCTTGTGCCAGAGCGTTGTTCGTGCCCGTGACATTGAACGTGCGGCTGGAGGTTCCTCCCAGGATTGTGGCGGAGCCGGGGACGCTGGCCAGCGTCGCATCGTTTGTCGTCAGGGTGACGAGCAACGAATTGGCGGCGATCAGCGGATTGCCCGAGCCATCGAGCAGGGTCGTCGTCCCGACGGCCAGACCGCCGTTCTCATTGATCGAGGTCGTTCCACCGAAGTTGACGCTCACGGCCCTGGGAACCTGGGCCACGGGGGGGACGGTCAGCCCCAGAACGGCTGTAGCCAGGTCCATGCGCGCCGTGCCATCCGGATTCCCGGCAAGCTGCGTGCTGTTGTCGGCCCAGACCGGAACCATGCGCCCGGCGTTATAGTCCAGGCCAGTGTATCGTCCAAAGCCTTCGCCGACCGTTAGTTCGAGACTGGCACGGGAGGTTCCCTGGCTGATCTTGGCATTCGTGGTAAAGGTCAAACGGTTGTTCTGGTATGTGCCGATTGCCCCCCAGAATTGCGAGTCGTTGTTTTGCACCGCATCGCTGTTCCCCGAACTTCCCGGGCCCCAGTCGTTGCGCGCGTCATACCAGGTAACGGCCACGTTCCCCCGAGTGGCCCCCGCCGCTTGATCGACGGCGATCCGAGGCAGAAACTGGGTATTCGTGTTTCCAAAGTCGTCGTTGACTCGTTGCGGAGCGCTCCAGGTGGCGCCGTTGTTGTCTGAGTACCGCACGAACACGTTCAGGTTGGCATCCAGCGCCGCGGTTGTCGGGCGATCGACGTACACCATATACAGCCGGCCGTCGTTCGGTCCTCCCGAGCGATCCCAGGCCAATCCGACCCCCGGATCTACCAATCCCAATCCCGGCGCCAATGGGACGGGTGTGGAATTCTGGAGGAACAGGTCGGTCCTTAAATTGACCGTCATCAGCGAGCTGGCAGCAGAAAAGGCTCCCGCCCCCAATCCGTCCGCGTCCAGGCTGGTCAGGATCGAGGCGGTGGTCGCCCCATTGACCTGGAACGAAACGAACGCTTGCCCGGTCGGCCCCAGAGCGATGACCGGGTTTCGACCGTTGGCTGATCCAGTTATCGCCGCGACGGCGCTGAAGACGCCGA
>JBJXGA010000507.1:0-7788 GCA_046152955.1 Planctomycetales bacterium
CCAGGATTCTCCGGAACATTGCCGGATCCGTCGTTGCGTCCAGCGTTTGGACGGTGCCGTCGGCGAGAAGGAGATGCGCCGACTTCACCCGTCTGGTCCACGGCCAACGCGAACCGGTGGAATGCTCCCCGGACGGGGAATTGCCCAGGGAGCGTTTGACCAGAAAGCTCATGGCTTCAATGCCGATCGTGATCGGCACCAAGCGACAGGCCAAATTGCAATCCGGCCACAGGGTGCTCTGCTCGGCAGACCGGTCTGCAAACTTTACAAAATCTTCGGGGCAACCAATGCTGGTTTCGGTTGCGTGCCGGACCGGAAACTTGATTCGCAAACGGCTGGCACAAAATGCTTTACGGCATCTGCCTGGCTTCATTTATGAGTATTCTTGAAATCCGACGCGCTTCGGCCCTCCGTTTGCCATCAGGATGGTGCGGGGGAAGTCCGACACGCTGTTGCAGACGATTCGCCAAGGAAACCTATGAGCATGGATGCTCGCTACAGTCGGCTGTTGTGGCTTTTGGCCTCCCTGTGTTTCGTGGCCGCTGCTCCTGCGAAACCGGCGACCTGCAAGAGTCGCAATTTCGTGGTCACCGCTCCCACGCCCGAGATCGCCCAGCAGGTCGCCAAAGCGGCCGAAGTCTACCGACGGGAGATCGCCATCGACTGGCTCGGGGCCGAGTTGCCTCCCTGGTACGCGCCCTGTCCAATCAAGGTCAAAGTCGGCCAAATCGGGGCAGGGGGGGCGACCACTTTCACGTTCCATCCGGTGAGCCGCGGTCCAGCCGAAGTCTGCGGCTGGGACATGCAGATTCAAGGGACTCTGGAGCGAATTCTCGATTCGGTCCTCCCCCATGAAATCAGTCACACGATTTTTGCCTGCTATTTTCGGAGGCCGTTGCCACGATGGGCCGACGAGGGAGCCGCCACACTGGTCGAGCACGAGTCTGAACGGCGGCGACAGGTGCTGACGGTGAATCAGGTGCTTAAGACGCGCCGCCGCATTCCGCTCAAGAACCTGCTGTCGATCAAAGAGTACCCCCAAGACGACCAGGACATCATGACGCTGTATGCCGAAGGATACTCGCTGGCCGAACTGCTGGTGCAGACCGGAGGCAAGGCCAAGTATCTCAAGTTTCTCAACGACGCGAACGCCCACGGCTGGGAGCAGGCGATTCGCAGCAACTATGAATTCCAGGGGGTAGACGACCTGGAGAAACACTGGCACAAGTGGGTCATGGCCGGCAGCCCGACGTTGAACCTCCCCGAGGGGCAACAGTTGGCACAATCAAACGCAAGCGGCGCCAAGCCGGATCGATCAAAGGATGGCGGGTATGTCATCCGCGGTCAACAACCGGACAAGACTCAGGAGGCGGATCCCTTCCTGCAGCATACCACGGCGCTGGCGGAGATTCCGGCGACCTCCACCACCTCTGGCGAGTCGGCCCCTCCCTCGCGGCGGCTCCCGAAAACCCAGCGGGTTGCCGCCGAGCAAGCTCCTTCCTCCGCCACCGTCGCGCAGGCCCACGCCGGAACGGACGACTTTGACCCGCAGGACGGATGGGTCGTTGATGCACCACCGCAAACTGCCGATCTGGATCCGCAGTCGGCTGGCGACGACGATTTGGAACTGGCGGAATGGAAGGATGTCGCGCCGTCCCCCGCTCGGCGGGGCAAGTCACCCTCCGGAAGCCAGAGCGCCCGCGAGCGCGGGAGCCTTGCGTCGAATGCCCAGACCGCGACCCCCAGTCGTCGGCCGCGCGATCGATCGGATGCCCCGCGAGACAGTGCGTCCCCCGGCAAGAAAGAATCCCCCCGCCCCCCTGCCGAACCGGCTCGCCCGCGAACCCCCTGGTCCGAGTTCCCCTCCGACGGCCGCCCCAGCCCGTTGCGCGCTGAGAGCACTGATGCGTGACTTGTTCGTGGCTGACAACTGACTACACTAAAGGTGTTGGCGGGTGCTGACAGAGTGTTGGCGGGGACGCCAGGGTGATTTGTCATAAAACGAAAGCGCCAAGCAACTGGCGCTTTCGACCAGTTCGAGGGAAGCCGGTTCGTCGGGTCTCTTTGTCGGTGCGGCTGGTGCTATGGAATCTTCAACTTGGGCGTTTCTCTTGCTGGTGATCGGCCTGGTGCTGCTGATTGCAGAGGTCTTCATTCCCACGGGAGGGATCATTCTCATCCTGGCGATCCTCAGTCTGTTGGGAGCGCTGATCTTCGCCGGGAAGGCGTGGTGGGGGACGCAACCGGCCTATTTCTGGGGCTTTCTGGCGACGATGGTGGTGATGCTTCCGGCAGTGGTCGGAACGGCGTTCTATATCTGGCCCAGCACGGCTCTGGGAAAGCGAGCGATTCTGGAAGCTCCGGCACCGCACGAGGTGGCGTCGTTTGTGGAGCAGGAGGAAAAGCTCGGCCAATTGGTCGGCAAAGTGGGGGAGACGCTGACGATGCTCAATCCGGCGGGAATCGCCCGAATTGAGGGGGAGCGCGTTCATTGCCAGAATGAAGGGGGAGGCATTCTGGGAGCCGGCGTCCAAGTCCGGGTGCTCTCTGCCCAGGGAAATCGCCTGCTGGTGCGCCAGGCGGAAGCGAACGATGCCAAACCGTCTCCGGGGAGGCCGGCCAGCCCCGATGCCCAGCGGCAGCCGCTTGACTTTGAGCTGAGTTAGGGATACCAAGAATGTCAGGGACTGGTGCAGTCCGCTGAGTAGGAGATTCCTTTCGATCGACCCTTTGGTGCAGGCGCGACATGCTTGGCTTCATTCCGTTGCTGGCAATCGATCAGGACAACGCCAATTACGGTTGGTATCTGGTCGGCGCCGCGGCAGTGGTTCTGGTCTGCCTGATTTTTCTGGCAGTGTTCGCTCGGTATTTTTCGCTGTGGATTCAGTGCAAAATGACCGGGGCGGGGATCTCGCTGCTCGATCTGATCATGATGTCCTTCCGCAAGGTGAATACGCCGATCATCGTCCGCAGCAAGATCATGGCGGTCCAGGCCCGGCTGACGGAAGTTTACCCCATCACCACCCGCGCGCTGGAAGCGCACTTCCTGGCACAGGGAAACGTGCCGCGCGTCATTCAGTCGCTGATCGCGGCACATCGGGCCAAAATCCCGCTCGACTGGCGGACCGCCTCGGCGATCGATCTGGCGGGGCGCGACATTTTGGAAGCGGTGAAGACCAGCGTTTATCCCAAGGTGATCGACTGTCCGGACGCCAAGAAAAATCCCGAAGGAACCCTCAGCGCCGTTTGCGGCGACGGGATCGAACTGCGCGCTCGGGCGCGTGTCACAGTCCGCACCAATCTCGAACAGTTGATCGGCGGCGCGACGGAAGAAACGGTAATTGCTCGCGTCGGCCAGGGGATCGTGCAGGCGATCGGCAAGCAAAGTTCCTACAAAATTGTGCTGGAAAGCCCTGAACTCATTTCGCAGGAGGTGCTGGAGCTGGGGCTGGAAAAGCAGACGGCGTTCGAAATCGTGTCGATCGACATTGCCGACATCGACGTGGGAGACAACATCGGCGCCCGCCTGCAGGCCGATCAGGCCGAAGCGGACACCCGCGTGGCCCAGGCCAAGGCGGAGCAGAAGCGGGCTGAAATGGTCGCCCGTGAACAGGAAATGCATGCGCTGGTGCAGCAAAACCGGGCCCAGGTGGTGTTGGCCGAAGCCGAGGTGCCGCAGGCCATTTCCGCGGCGTTTCGCAGCGGTCGCCTGGGACTGGCCGATTACTACGAACTGAACAACGTTCAGGCCGATACGCGAATGCGCGCCGCCATCGCCGGTGATGGTGCGGCGGTCGCCAACCGCACTTGAACTCCCCGGCGCGTCGCCTTGCGTCGCGCCGTATCGACTCGATCCTTTCCGGATTCTCCTTCACGAGGCCAACGCAATCATGACTGGCGTGACAACCTTGTGGCCGCTGCTGGCGGCGCGAAACAACCCACAAGACCTGCTGGTAGTCGTTGTGGTGATCCTGGTGTGGGTGGGCATTTGGATCGTGAAAATGATCACAGCCCAGAAGAAAAACGTCCCCCCCGTGTCGCACCGCCCCGGCAATTCCACACGCCAGGAGGATGCGAAGATATTCGACGAAATCGATGACTTCATTCGGGAGGTCGGCGGCAATCGACCGGTCGCCAGCAAACCTCGGCCCCCCGCTCGCCCTTCCCCACCCGCCCCGACACGCCCTGCTGCCGGCGGACGCTCCAAACCGGCTCCTTCCACACCTTCCCCACAGGTCTCCGGCGCCAAGCGTCGGCGACCCGGCCAGGAACTCGCTACGCGCCAGGCACCGGTGTCGAACAGCCTGGGAACTGGCGTCCAGGAGCATTTGCGGCAGCACATGACCGAACGGGTGGCGAAGGAAACCGCGGCCCATCTCCAGGACAAAGTCGAAGTCAGCGTCGCGCAGCACCTGGGGACGCTGGGATCGGGAGCCACCGTCACCGCTCCCCCCGTGGGAAACACGCAGGGAACCTCAGAAGAGTCGTGGACGGCCCGGACGTCGCAGTTGCGAGCGCTGTTCCAGAACGCCGGCGCCTTGCGACAGGCAATGATTGTCAGTATGGTTCTGGCCCCACCCCCCGGTTTGAAACCGCGTCCCCCGGCGGATGTCTCTCGATCGGGTTGAGTGGGTCGGCAGGAGGCTTCTTCGTCTTGAATCGTGGCTTATGTCCCGTACCGATGCTCCCCAGGTGCTGCTGCTGACGGGACGGATGGAGGCTCGCGGAAGCTGTGGCTATTCCCTGCGATTGGTGCAGCGCCTCAAAGAGTTTGGAATCGCCGCGACTCTCGTCTGCTCCGACGGATCGCGCCTGGCGAAGCCGGACTGGCCAGTACGGGAATACCGTCGCCTGGATTCTCCCGTGTGGGGGTATTTCGTCCGCTGGTGTCTGTTGCGGGAATTGCGGGGGGCGCCTCCCGACCTGGTGCATGTGCAATCGCGGCGTTCGCTGGCATTGGGTTCCTGGCTGGCGCGACGCCTGGAACGCCCCTACGTGGTGACGGTGCATGACCACCCCGCACCCGGCGAACGGCTGCGGATCGACCGCCGCTGGTGCCGCAAGGTGATTGCCGTCAGCGAATCGGTTGCCGATCAGTGGCGCAGTCGGCTGCGGCTGCCGGAAACGCTGGTGGAGGTAATCACGGCAGGGGTAGACATCCCGTCGGCTGCGGAGTGCAGCTCTGCACTGGATCCCGGCCACACGCCAGTGGTGGGGACCGCCGGCCCTCTGGAAGCGGTGAAAGGGGTTCCGTATTTTCTGGGAGCGGCGCGGCGGGTGCTGGAGAGCCGCCCGGAGCTGGAGTTCATCGTGGCTGGCGCGGGACCGGAAGAGGGGAACTTGCGTCGCGTGGCGCGGGAATTGGGGATCGCGCCGCAGGTGACGTTCGTCCCGTATCTGAACGACTTCGCCGAATCGCTGGCGGCGATGGACATTTTCTGTCTGCCGTCGCTGCAACAGGGACTGGGGACGATCATGCTGGAAGCGATGGCCCTCGGGCGGCCGGTGATCGCGACCGGAGTGGGAGGAGTCGCACGGGTGATCCGCGACGGCGAAACGGGGCTGACGGTCCCGCCGCAAAACAGCGCCGCTTTGGCGCGGGGAATTTTGGACCTTCTGGAGAATCCCGCCCGCGCACGCGTGATGGGGGCCGCGGCGCGGCAGCAAGTGGTCGAAGACTATGATGCCGGACGGATGTTATTGCAAACCGCGGAACTGTATCGCGAGATTTTGGGATGCGCGCCGAAACGATTGCCATTGGAACGGAACTGACGACTGGAGCCAAACTCGACACGAACAGCCAATGGCTGAGCCTGGAGCTGGCCGCGGTGGGGATTCCGGTCCATTTTCACACGACTGTGGCCGACGACCTGGAGGCGAACGTCCAGGTGCTGCAAGTCGCCGCCCAGCGCGCCGACATCGTGGTCATCACCGGGGGCCTGGGGCCGACGCTGGATGACCTGACTCGCGACGCACTGGCGCGGCTGCTGGGAGTGCCCCTGGTGCAGCACGAGCCGTCGCTGGCCGCGATTCGCGCCATGTTCGCCCGCCGAGGGCGCGAGATGCCCCAGCGGAACGTGGTGCAAGCAATGTTCCCGGACGGGACCGAACCGATTCCCAATTCGTGCGGCACGGCGCCGGGGGTGCTGGCGTTTGTCCGGCGGGAAGGACGGGGGGATTGCCTGGTCGCGGCGATGCCGGGGGTGCCCAGCGAAATGCGGGTTATGTTCCGCGACTCGGTTCTGCCTCGGCTGGATCAATTTGCGACCAAAGGGAGGATCATTCGCCACGCCCGGATCAACTGTTTTGGACTGGGGGAATCGGCGGCGGAGGAACTGCTAGGCGACGTCACGGCGCGGGGCCGCGATCCGGAGGTGGGGATCACCGTGCATGAAGCGACGATCACGCTGCGGATCGTCGCGGAAGGAGCGACCCTCGACGAAGTCCGCCATAAGATCGACGGAACCAAACGGGTGATCTACGAACGGATGGGAGAATATGCCTATGGTGAGGAGGATGAAGAGTTGGAACACGTCGTGGTCCGGGAATTGTCCCACCGCGGCATGCGGCTGGCGGTCTTCGAATCGGTCACCGGTGGACTGATCGCGCACCGCTTGACCGACGTACCGGGACACGAGCGGTGCTTCCTGGTCGGAAACGTCGCTCCCTGGGGGGCGGGGGTGGACCGCTGGCTGAAGGGCAACGCCACAGCGCTGGGGGACGCGGGGCCGATCAGCCTCGAAGCAGCCCGGGATTTGGCGCGGGCGTATCGTGAGGAATTGGACGTCGAGTATGCGCTCGCGGTGAGCGACTGCACCCACCTTGATTTTCGAGAAACTGCCCACTTCGCTCCCCGGGTCTTCGTGGCGCTGGCGGACCGCGAACAAACCGACGCCCGCGAAATCAACGTCGCCGGCGATCCGGCGATCCTCAAGAGTCGCGTCGCCAAAGCGGCGCTCAACCTGTTGCGTCTGAGACTCCGCCGCGGGTGAGAGATCCGGTACCAGCAGGTTGGAGCAGCCCGCGCGGAGCGACGCTACCGGCGCTTGGGCTCGCGCAATAGCGGCGATTGAGCCAGCGTGAACAGCAACACCTCTTCCCCGGTGACAGTGCTGATGTCGTGATGCAGGCTCACTACGGCAGCGCCGGTGATCTCGCGAATCATCGTCTCCATCACGGGCCGCGCCGTCTCGATCAGGTGCGTGCGGACCTGCTTCAACAGGTCACGCCCCTTTTCATCCGCCAGCGCCTTGACCAATTGCTGCTCGGCGGCGGTCAACACCCCCTGCATCCGAACCACCAGCAAGTCATCCAGCAGGTGCGTATGCACGTCTTTGGGACCGCGCCCCATGTATTCCTGTTCAAAACGCCTGATCCCCTCGCAGATCGCCGCCTCAATCTCTCCCTGAGTCTTCATCTCCACCTCCGACGCGTTCTCGACAGGGTTCCAGACACTTCGCGAGCAGGACAGTTCGTACTCGCGACAACGCGTCTTATCGGCTTTCGTCGTAAGTTATCAGGCACATGCCGAACCGGCAACGACCTCTGGGCGCGGGAGAAACACGCAGTGCATCTTGCCGGCCCACCGGGAGAATCCATCCGCGTTCGCCGCAGGGCGCCTTGTGTTCCTGGGGGCGCACGCTATGATCTCTCGTAGGACACCGGAATGAAGCGAGCCCAACTCCCCTCGTTCCGCTGTCGTCGGAAGACTAGTTGAAGAGCATCCCGGCCTGGTCGGGAGGTTCGTTACAGAGTAGACCGACGTGGCGGCAGCTTGAACCAGGCTGC
>JBJXGA010000509.1:0-4337 GCA_046152955.1 Planctomycetales bacterium
GGGGGGGGGGAGGGAGAAAAGGAACGCCCTGCGGGCGTGACGCTGTGCGCCAGGATTCGTCAGTGTCAGATGAAACGCCGTTGCGCATGATCGATCCGTCGCCGAGTGCGGCACTACCCCAATTCCAAATCATATTCCCGTCCCGCGTCTAGGAGCACTTCGCAAAAGAACTCCGCGGAATCGCTGCATACGTGCAATTCGAATCGATCTGGAAAACGGCCAAACAGGGTATTGACGCCAAAGACCGGTCCCTGGCAGCAGGTTCCCGCCGGGAGCGTTGTCTCGCGGAGATCAACCGCCGTCACTTTGTTCAAAATCCGCTCCGCATCGGGACCGGACAGCGCCAGCGAAGCCCAGCCCCCGGTGACATCGAGTGCCGCTGCAGGCGCAGAGACTCCCCCAAACAACACCGCGCGCGACGGCGTCAATCGATACGCTTCCCAGCCGACTCCTGCGTGAATCGCCCGCGGCGCCGGCCCCTTCCCGCACAGCGTCGAGAGGAGTCCCTCCGTCTCGGGACCGTTGATTTCATAAGTTCCCCGGTGCGACAGGTCGACCAGGCGATTGCCCGATACACTCCCCTCTGGCGGAGGATAGACAGCGACTTCCCAGCCGTTCTGCACCTGTTTGGTCGCTCCGCGGCGACAGTGCAGCGCCAACAGGGGACCGCGGGCAACGGGAGGTGGAATTGGTGTCATGACTTCAATCGTTCTCCGGCAGGGTCATAGAACGGCTCGTCCTGGACTATGGCGGTGACGAGTCGTCCGTTGACTTGAATCTGAATCCGGTCGCCGTTCTTCCCGCATTCCGCCGGAACCCAGGCCAGGCCGATCCGCGTCCCGGCGGCTGGCGAATAACTGCACGACGTCACGCGGCCCCCCAATCGCCCCTCGTGCAGCACCAGGGAGGCCGGCTGGACATCCACCGCCTCGTGCAAGCGGAAACCGACCAGACGCTGCCGCGGCTGACGCGCGTGGACGCGGGCCAAGGCCTGCCGGCCAATAAAATCATCCTTTTCGAATTTCACGATCCAGGGCAGGTCCGCTTCGATCGGGTTCGAGAGGGCGTCGGTATCGACCCCAGGCAGCAGGTGCTTTTTCTCCAGCCGCAACAGCCGCTGCGTTTCGATGCCAAACGGCTCCAGGCCGAACTCCCCACCGGCGGCGACCAGCGCCTCCCACACCGCCAGTCCCTGTTGCGCCGGGACATGGATTTCGTACCCCGACTCTCCGACGAATCCAATCCGGAGCACGATGGCCCGCGCGCCGGCGATCTGGCACTGGTTGGCGGCGAGGTAAGGCATGGCGGCTGGAGACAGGTCGGCGTCGGTCAGTTTCTCAAGGATTTCTCGAGCGTGCGGGCCCGCCAGATTCATCGCCGCGTAGCTTCCGGAGACATTCGTCATCTGCACGTCAAGCTCCGGCTTGCCCACCAGCCACGAACGGAACCAACTGTCGATCGCATCCGCATTGCCGGTGGTGGTTGTCAGAAAGAATCGCTCCGGCTCAAGACGCGCAATGGCGCCGTCATCCAGCAGAATCCCCGCGTCGTCGCAGATCACGCCGTACCGGACCCGCCCCACGCGCAGATTTTCAAACCGATTGGGATAAATGAACTCGAGGAAGCGGACCACGTCGCGGCCGCGCAGTTCGATCTTTCCCAGCGTCGACACGTCGATCAGCCCGGCGCGATTTCGGACGGCGGCGTACTCCTGATCGACCGAAGTGTAGAGCTGCGGACGTTTCCAGTTTCCCGCATCCATCATCGTGGCGCCGTGCGCCACGTGCCAATCGTGCAGGGCCGTCCGGCGCACCAGCGAGAAATGCAGCGCCCGCCCCGCGAGGAGTCCCAGCGGGATCGGCTGTTCCGGCGGACGGGCGGTGGTGACACCGGTCGCTTCGATCGACTGGCCGTTCTCACGCGCGCACAGTGCGATCGCCCCCCCCTGGCACATCTTTCCCTGGCAGGGCCCCATAGAGATCGTCGAGTACCGCTTGAGCGTCTCGATGTTCGAATACCCCTCCCGGACGGCGTCGCACAAATCCTTTTCCGTGACGTCTTCGCACAGGCAGACGAATTTCTTTTTGGCGTCGGAGGGGGAGACATAATGAGGACAGGGGACCGGCTGACCAGCATTCGGCGATTCCAGGCGCGACTCCAGCCCGCGCAATTCCTCCGCCAGCGAGGAGCCCAAAGGGCGCAATCCCGCTGCCGCCTGGAGGCCGGCCCGCCGGCCGTCATCGGACGCCGCTCGCAGTTCGAACGCTCCGTTGACGGCGCCGGCGGAATGCATTCCTTCGGCGTATCGAGTCACTCGTGCCTGATCAAGCTGTGGATCATAGGTCAGTTTGCAACCGTTCTGGTACAGGAGCGAGTTGGCGGGGGTGAAACCGACCGCCTGGGCCAGCCAGCGGCATTCCAGCACCTGCTCGAATTTCCCGGACAGATCCCCCACCGCCACTGATTCGACGTGTGTCGTTCCGCGCGCGGCCAACCCCGGTCGGCCGCGCAGGACCAGACAGTCGGCAGGCGCCGCGTCCGCCGACTCGCGGCGGATATCAACAATCGCCGCCACGCGGGTTCCGGCGGCCATAAGTTGTCGAGCCACGCGGTAACCCTGGGAATTGTCGGTGACGACCACCGCCCCCCCGCCGAACTGCCCGTGTTCCAGGTGCAACAACCGCTGCACGCCACTGGCCAGGAGGACGCCGGGAAGGTCGTTGTTTTCGAAGACCAGCGGCCGCTCCCATCCCCCGGTCGCGATCACCACCTGCCGCGCGCGCAGCCGGACCATCCGCTGCCCCTGCTGGATGCCCAGATAATTTCCTTCGTAGCAGCCAAATACGGTGGCCGACGCCAGGCGTTCAATTCCCGGATGGTTGCGCACCCGCTCAACAAGTTCCGCCAACCCCGATCCGGCCAGGTCCGGATCGTGGCGCAGGTGCCCGCCGGGGACTGGCTGGTCGTCGATCAGGATGACCTTCACTCCCCCCTCGGCGGCGGCCAGCGCCGCGTGCAGCCCGGCCCACCCTCCCCCGACCACCGCCACATCGGTGAACAGGTTCAGCTTGTCGTATTCGCCTTCTCCTCCGTGCTGGCGGTCGATCGATCCCAGCCCGGCGATGCGGCGAATGAATTTCTCCCAGATGGGCCACATCCAGCGCGGCTTGTACATCTGCTTGTAGTAAAAGCCGACCGGCATGAATCGATCGAGGCGATTCAGAATCGACAACAGATCGAACCGCCGCGAAGGCCAGGCGTTTTGCGACTTGACGACGGCGCCCGGACGCGCGGGGGTGGTGCAAATCCGGACGTTGGGCACCCCATCCACGGTACACAGGCAATTGGGACATCGTCCGGCGCAGCACAGCAGCCCGCGCGGCCGATGGTATTTGAAGCTCCGCGACAAAAGATGTTCACCGGCGGCGTGCAGCGCGCCGGCGATCGATTGTCCCTCGGCGACGGGAATCGTCCGGCCGTCGAATTCAATCTCCGCTCGTTCCTGAGAATCAGCCACCCGCCGCCTCCTGCGGTTCGTACCGCCGTGTCTCGAGTACCTGATTCGTCTGCGTGTTGCGGCGCGCGATGAACCACAACTTGCATGCCGAGCGGTGATACCACCACTCCGTATGCTCACCGCACAGGTTGGCGCGGTCGTAAAGATATTCGGCCCATTGGCGATCGGAGGCGGCCGGCTCGGGACGCGGACGCGGCGGCCCCCCATAATGAAATTCCCAAACCGGCCGGACGCCGCAATTGGGACAATCGATTTCGAAAGACATTATTCGGAAACGAGAAGATTCAGGTGACAAGTGATGAACAGCAGCCATCGGACGCCGCGTTGGCGAACGACCGGCCCGCGGGGGACTCGTGCGATTAAAAGAACGTCAGGTACTGATTGATCTCCCAGGGAGTGACCTGGCGGTCATAACTTTCCCATTCACGGGTTTTGAGGTCGATGAAGTTGTCGGCGATCGGCCCCAACCCCCCCAGCACCACCGGATCCTGTTTGAGTTCCTGGAGCGCCTCGGACAGAGATTGGGGGAGCAGCCGAATTCCGCGGCGGGCGATTTCCTCCAACGAAAGTTCATACAGATTGCCCAGGTTGGGAGGCCCCGGATCAAGTCGCCGTTCCACGCCGTCCAATCCAGCCGCCATGTACGCCGCCAGCGCCAGGTACGGATTGCATCCGGACGAGACGGTCCGATCCTCGCAGTGTCCCGGCCCGGCGACACGGATCATTTGCGTGCGGTTGTTGTCTCCGTAGCTGGTGAAGGCGGGAACCCACGTGAAGCCCGAGCGGGTCGAGAGGAGTCCCCGGCCAATCTGCAAGCGCT
>JBJXGA010000517.1:0-6860 GCA_046152955.1 Planctomycetales bacterium
GAGATGCTGGCCACTTTGACTTCACCAAAGTTGTTCTCGGTGCCGCTGACCCCTGAGGTCAACACGACGTTGGAGAACTTGTCATTGGTCGTCGTTCCACCCGGCGTCCCGACCGTGTCCTGGCCATCCAGATACGAAGCGGGTTGCGTCTCGGTCAGGACATACGTCCCCGGCCGCAGGCCGGTGAACTGGTAGTAGCCGCTGGCGTCGGTCGTGACGGCGACGTTGACGCTGTTCCCCAGGTCGTCGGTCCCGGTGAGGGTGACCGTGGCGCCGTTGATTCCTGATTCACCGGTCCGGTCGCCGTCGTTGTTGGCGTCATGGTAGACGTAGCCCGACAGGCTGGACGTCACCAGTTCGCCGAAGTTGTTGTTGGCCCCGTTCGCGCCATTGTTGAGGACAATCGACGAGAACGCGTCGTTTGTTGTCGTCCCTCCCGGAGTTCCAATCGTATCTTTGCCGTCCAGGTAGGCGGGCTGCGTCTCGGTCAACGTGTAGCCGGCGGCATTCGAGGGTCGCAGGCCGGTGAACTCATAATAGCCGTTGGCGTTCGTCGTGGCCGTCAAACTCACGGCGGCCCCCAGATTGTTGATCCCGGTCAACGTCACCGTAACTCCCGAAATTCCGGCTTCGCCCGCCTGCTTGATCCCGTCGTTGGCTCCGCCGGAACTGGTATCGAGGTAAACGAATCCCGAGAGACGAGCCGACTGTTCGACTGGAACGAGCGCCTCGGCCGACTTGAGATCGGTTTCTGCCGTATCGACGGTCGCCACATTGAGGATAAATCCTGAATCGCACGGGACATCAACTTCCGCGAGCGTCACCTGGGCGATCGTTATTTGTGCGTTGTCGACCGGGACCAAAAGGACCGCGACGCTGTCGCCGCAATGCGGCACGAAGCCCTCTCCCTGGGTGTGAGCCGCATTGACGATCTGCGAGATCCGATTGGAGTTGGTGTCGCTGACGCCGCCACCGGGAGCCTGCCCCATGAGCGACCAGATGGCCATCTGAACGTCGCCCACAGAGTACAGTCCGTAGCTGCCCGAGTCTTGCCCCACGAAGACCTGGTTGATCGTCCAGTTGACCAGATCCAGATTCGCCTCGTTCACACCCAGAGCGTTTGGAATGTCCTGGTAGCTTGAGTAGACGTTGGCGGTGTAGCTGGTGTTGGGAACGATAATGCGAGTGGTGTCGATGCACCAATCTTTGTACAGCCCATCCAGCGCGCCGCCATTGGTGATGGTCACATCCAGGTAACTGGTGCTGCCGGGATATTGCACCACCATCGTCGCCTGGCTGGGCAACGCATCTGCAAACCGGGTCAGGGCATTGCCGTTGTAGTCCAGGTCAGCCTGCGTGACGGTGTAGCTGGCGGAATAGATCCACGATTCGCCGACGTCGAGGACGGTGTCGCCGTCCACATCACCACTCACGTAATCCACAGTCTCGTCGAGGATGTCGGCCACCTCGACATTCGTCAGGCCGACGTTGCCCGTGTTCTGCACCGTGATCTGGTACGTGATCACCTCCCCCGCCACGTCGGCAGTGCCGCCGGGAATGCTGGCGGTCTTGGTGATCGCCAGATCAGGGTGAGGGATCAATTCACCGAAGTTGTTCTCGGTTCCATCCACTCCCGCGTTCAGGACGATTGAGGAAAACAGGTCATTGGCCTGCGATCCTCCGGGCGTGCCGATTTTGTCTTTGCCGTCGAGGTATCCGGCCGGTTGCGTCTCGGTCAGCGTATAGCCATTGGCGTCCGAGGCGACCAGGCCGGGGAATTCGTAGTAGCCGTTGGCGTCGGTCGTCGCCGTCAGGTTGACGCTATTTCCCAGCTTGTCCGTGCCGGTCAGCTTGACTGTGGCCCCGGCGATTCCCGTTTCACCGGAACGAGAGCCGTCGTTGTTCGAATCATGATAAACATAGCCCGAGATGCTGGAGAGCTGGTCGATGACGATCTTGTTTTCGTAGTAGCCCGCGTCCACCGTGTCATTGAACTCGCCGTAGGTCAGAGTGTAGACCCCCGTGGTTCCCGTTCCGGGATCGGCATCCGAGTCGACACTGTCGCCGGCGGCATTGGCGGTCGTCAGCACCATGTCGGTCACGGCGCCGAACGTGACTTTGTATTTGCCGGGGGTCAGGTTGCTGAAGAGATACGCTCCGCCGCCGCTGGTGAGCTGCGACTCAGTGGTGTCATCGCTGGTGCCGAAGTTGTCGTCGGCTCCCGCGCCGGTCAGCGTCACGTTGACGCCGTCCAGTCCCGGTTCATCGGAATCCTGATCCCCATCCTTGTTGAGATCGTTCCAGACATAATTCCCCAGGGCGGCGGGGAGGCGTTCGCCAAAGTTGTACTGCGTTCCCGCATTGGGCGCATTCAGGGTGAGCCCTGAAACCAGGACGATGCTCTGGAACATGTCATCGGAGGCGGTCCCGGAGGAGCCGCCGGGGGCCACGCTTCCCAGGGTGTCCTTGCCATCCAGGTAACCGGACGGCTGCGTCTCGGTGACCTTGTAGGTGCCGGGACGCAGATTGCCAAAGCTGTAGGCGCCGGAACTACCCGTCAGGGGGGCGGTCAGGTTGACGACATTGCCCAGGTCGTTGACTCCCGTGAGAGTCACCGTGGCGCCGGCGATTCCGGATTCGCTTCCCTGGAACAGGCCGTCGTTGTTGGCGTCGTGATAGACGAATCCGCTGATCGAAGCGGGGACCAATTCGCCGAAGTTGTATTCACGCCCAACGGCGCCCGAGCCGGCGATAATGACTGAGATCACGTCGTTGACATAGTTGCCACTGCCGTCGTCATTGGCCAGTCCCCCCAGCGTCCCCGCCACCTCTTTGCCATCGAGATAACCTGGGGGGGGAGGAGTCTCCGTGATCTTGTACCCGTCGGCGTCCGATGGGAGGAGGTTCGTAAACTTGTAGCTCCCGTCTGCCAGGGTCGTCGTGGTTCGCGAGACATTGACGCCGGACGCCGACTTGCCGGTGAGGGTCATCGTCACCCCGGCGATCGGCGCTTCTCCAGTCCGATCTCCGTCGTTGTTGTGATCGACGTAGACGAAGCCATTGATCTGCGCCAATTCGGTGAGGAGCGCCCGCATCTCCAGCGACTCGACGGCAGGGGAGACATTCACTGGCTGCGAAAAACGCCGTCCCGCGCCGTGGCGGCGGAATCGGGATCGAAGCGACAACTGCGACTTGACCCGCCGGACGTACCGAGAGAAGTTGAAGAGCATGGTGGGAGCCTTTCATGGCTGGTGGGAAGGATGTCGAACAGCTCTGGCAACGGAGGAATTAATTTGCAAACCGTGTGCCACTGCATGCTCAGTCGGTTGTGACCGGAGGAACTCATCCCCACCCGGTCGGTGTCTCTCAATGTGTTGGCGTGGGCCCGTCCGATCGACAATGGCATTGCTGACAAAGATCGCGTGATTGGATTCGGGCGCGCGCAGCTCAGACGCGCCTCATGTGAGGCGAATAATACACCTGCCCCAGGTGGCTTATCTAATACCAATATTAGGCTTAGTTAATGCCATTCGTGGCATTAACTAAGCCATGAATCGGCGTGGCGCGCGGCCCTGTGGTTTAGCTAATCCGCAACACGCTGGCGGACCGAGAGTTCATGCCTGCCATCGGTTCGTGCAGCACGGATTCCGCGACTGAGAGTTACCGAGGAGAACCTGGGGCTTGGATCCGATCATCGAGGTGCGACCTTCACTCGGCCCATCAGTTCGGTCGGCTCGCAGCCCACATCCAACAACAGATCGACGTCTCTGGCCAAGTTGGCATCCAGGGAGACCCATGGAAAATCGTTGCCAGAAAGGCGTCGCGCCAACCCAATTCCAAACTGGCGGCACAAAAAAATTGCCCCACCGCTGCCGGGCAGTCGCCGCGGTGGGTGGGGCAATGAACGAGGTCCGACAGACTCAAGCCTGGGCGGATCCCAGACGATTGTGGGTTACGCCAAGTCGCTGGCCTTGCGACGGCGCAGCAGGCTCAGGGGCGCCAGGGCACACGCCAACAGAACCAGCGAGGGTTCCGGAACCTTGGCGGCGATCAGATCCTGGTAGAGTGGCACGCCGGGAGTCGACGTGTCCTTTTCGCGGGCGATCCAGAGCGCTTCATCGACGGCATACTGGCCACCGCCGGCCGTCACGCTCATCTGCAAGTACGAATTGACATCGCTCAGCAAACCGGCCGACAGGGACGAACCGTAGTTGAGAGTCCCGATCGTGGCGTCGATGTATTCAGGAGCGTTGTTGGGACGGGCCCCCGTCCCCACTAGTGGCGATCCAGCGGTTCCTTCTTCGTAGACCGCCTTCCAGATCGCCAATTGCAGCGCGGGTTGGTTATGCCCGGAAATTGGAGTGATGTTGTTCACCAGCCAGGCGGCGCGACCGAACCCATCACGTTCGTACGTGCTGGTGTAGGTGTTTTCGCTCGCCAGGTATTCCGTGGTCAGGTAGTCGGAAAACGAATCGGCCAGGAGCACCTTGGTCGCCGGAAACTCACTCGGATCTGATTCTAGGAAATGGAACAGGTCGACGCAATAGGTTTCGTAGTAAACATCCGCACCGACGGTGGTCGGGGAGGTATTGACGTAGGTCGTGAACGAATGGACGGTCGCGTTGTTTATCGAGGTACCGATCGCCGGGCTGCCGAGGGAATAGTTGATCTGGATCCCAGTCTCTGTTGGCAGATTTCCATCTGCGTGACTGAAGTCGGGATAGTTTATCGAAAACGCCGACGCGGGCTGACTCGAAGCCAAGGTGGTAATAAGCGCTGCGACCAGCAGTGCGAACTTTTTCATTTCCAGAAATCCCCAGAACCGTGGCTCGCGAAATTCAAATGAGAAAAACCATGGCGTCGATCAATTCGCGCGGCCCGGACATCCCTTCCGGCGTCAGCACCTTCCTGCGGTGCGGCGTTTCCACCGAACCGCAGCGCCTAGCGCGAACCAGACGCTCGGCAGAGTTTACGAAACTGTCAGCCCACAATCAACTCTCCGGAACACCAGAATCTGCTTTTTTAAAAAAAACCTGCGAAGCGTTGTTTTCGACCGAATCCGGCGTGCGCCGCATGTGGACTTCAACGCCTTTTCAGCTCCGTACGCAGCCGACTCCCTCGTCCCGGCGCCGACTCGATCAGATCCAGGATCGGCGCGGGGAGTCGCTCTTTGGTCCGTGTCACTCGTCCCTGGTCGAAATCGGGATGGAGTGCGGCGATTTCCACTCCCGTCACCCAATTTCCGTTCGCCAGCACCAACGCATCCAGGAACCAGGCCCCCTGCTCCGAGAGGGCAAAGGCACGCCCATCCAGAATAGCCTGATCCGGATGAAAGGTGACCGTCAATCGACGGCCAGACTGTTTTTCCTGGTCGTCGCCTTCACGATCCCCCACCAGATCCAGGCCGCGCTTCAGAGTCTCAAGCTCCTGCTGCAAGACCTGGAGGTTCCGCAGGCACTCCACTGCCGCCTTGGAGAGAATTCCAGACGGGGAGGGGCGCGAGGCCAGGCGCTCACCCTGGCTGCGGGCCGCGTTCAATGCCGCCTGGACAGTCTCCATCGCCTTGGCGATCGCGCGCTTTCGTCTCCCCGATTCCGACAACAGCGGGGCTGAAGGGCCGTCCGGCAGGGGACTGGCCGTCGAAGCGAGAGCATAATATGTCACTGGATTCGAAACTTTCTAGCCCGCCAAGCCCGACGACACGGCGAGCACTCCGAACGCACGTCGTTCGCATGGGACACGGTTCAGCAACCCAATTGCCCTGGCGACTCAAGGAGCGCTTTTTGCCGCCGATCAGGCCAACGGTTTAACAAATCCAACGCAAATCGTCCAGTCCGTCGAAGAAATCGTCTCGACTGGCTGGAATGAGCTTTGTCTTGCCCGAGCAAAATCTCCGCAAATCGCGGTCCAAATCGAGCGAATGGCATCGACGATATCCGATCGTTCCAGCCGGTTGCCGACAATTCCAGGCCTGATTCTGATGTTTTCGCGGCCTTTCTGCGTTCCGAAGGAAATCCGATCGGTCCTGATTCGACACCCCCGTCGCGCTCCCGAAATCGCGCCGCTGCCGACGCAAAAAAAGTCACATCTCTCGAAATCCCGTTCGCGATTTTTGCGGGAAACTGCATTCCCGGGTGGAGCTGTTGCAATCTGCACCGGTCTGGAAATGTGGTAGTTTCGATCAATTTCGTTGGGCTTCATCCAGGAATGGGGAGTGTGGTCGTCAGATGCCGGAGATCGCCAACGACGCTTGTCAGGGAGGTTCCCCAGCCGGTAGTCTGTCTGTGAAGGCTGAAAGCTGACTGGAATCTCATCCGCACCTGGAGTTGCTTGGCATGCGCAATACGTTGTTTGGCTTGCAAGGGAAAGTGGCGCTCGTCACCGGCGGGAGCAAGGGGCTGGGAAAGGCGATGGCGCGTGCCTTCGCCGAGGCGGGCGCCGATGTCTTCATCAGCAGTCGTCATGCCGAGGAGTTGAAGGCCGCCGCCGCCGAAATCCAGCGCGGAACCGACACCCGCGTCGCCTGGGGGGTCTGCGACATGACGCAACGGGACGAGGTGTCGCGATTGGCGACGACGGTTTTGGGGGAGTTGGGGCGCGTCGATGTGCTGGTGAACAATGCCGGCAGCAACATTCCACAGACGATCGACGCGATTGCCGACGATACCTGGGACCGCATCGTGGAACTGAATCTCACCAGTTGCATGGCATTGACCCGGGCGCTGGTCCCTCAAATGAAGGCGCGAAACTGGGGGCGCGTGATCCACATTTCATCGATCATGGGGCTGGCCTCCAAGAGCGGTCGGAACGCCTATTCGGCTACCAAATCGGCCCTCGTGGGGCTCGCGCGAGCCAGCGCT
>JBJXGA010000518.1:0-22630 GCA_046152955.1 Planctomycetales bacterium
GCCGTCTCCCTCACCCTGGTGTTCAACCTGGCGATTAACGTCTTGGAGTTCCAAGCGCTGCTCCGCAACGGCGAACTGGTCGAAGAAGTGATGAGCGAAATACGGCGGATGCGTCTGGAGCAGGGATTACCGGTGTAGCTCGGTGGGAACCTCGCCCTGCCGTGGGCTCAACGAGTGGGCCGGTAACCGTATTCGATGGCGAACCAGTTGGCGAATCGTTCGCGATCGCGGGAGTTGGTGTTGCGCGTGTCGTGGACGTGGCCGATTTCGTGGATCAACACGTTGTTGAGGTAAAAGTCGCGAATCGATTCCGCGGTCCAGGCGAGCCGCCACACGCGGCCTTCCTGAAACCAGCGGCCCCCGTACATGCGAGCTTCGATCTGCTGCTGGGGAGTGGGGGGACGGTGGTACGTCTCCACCAGCGACTCTTCGATCGGATACAGGTACACCGCAGCCCCCCATTGCATGCCGTAGCAGGGGAACAATTGCCGCTTGCGGGTCATCCCGCTCCATTGCACGACCGCCAACCGCACGGTCAACTCGGGGGGAAGCAGGGAAATTCGTTCGGCGACTTCGGCGCGCGTCACGGCATGCACGAATCCTGGACCGGGGGGCTCGATGACATAGCGGACCTTCCCCTGATCCCGCGCGTCATGCCACCGCTCGGGAGCACTGAAGTCCTCGAGTTTGCTGCCGGTCCGCAAGCCGCGCTCCCGGAACGCGGCCACGGGGCGCAGATCGTGTCCGGCGCGCGGGGGACGGCTGGCCTGCGCCCGCGGCGACTTGGCTCGATGTTTGGATGCGAGTCGATGAGAACCGGAATGCATGTGTCGTACGTCCCCCTCAAGATGGCCTTCAATCCATCCTAGGGACCGCCGTCAACCGGCGACTAGATGTACAACATAAGTCACAAATAGACAACAACTTAAGAAGATTGCCACGAGACAGGCCGAGAACCGGGCGGGTCGTCACCCTGATGTTGAGGAACGGCACCGGGCGGTAACGCCTCAGGGGGCATCAGGTTGCGGAAGGGGATCAAGCCCAAGCCGGATTTCACTCCAACCAGGTGTCCAATGCGCGTTCAGTGATTTTTCTCAACCATTTACTCATGAACATGTTGCGGCGCATCACTGACGCCAGGTCACTCTCCGCCCAGCGATCCCACGTGGTTTCCGAACCGTTTCGGGTCCAAGATCGCATCGAGTCGGGTTTGGGCACTCCCTGGAGCGGGGGCCAGAAACTTTGGGTCGGCCGGGTTGACTGATTGAAAGGCGATCCCCTTCTTGTCATAGCGGCCATTCAAGGTTTCGAAGAGCGGCAACTCCGCTGATCCCCCCTGGTCGCCAGGGCGCGACCGGGTCGTCCAGTTGTGACTGGGCGCGCCCGGAACAGAGCTGTACAGCCCCCGAAAGCGCCTTTGGTCATACCCGTTTTCGACGACGGCGTCCGCGGTCTGGGACTCAAAAAACAGATTGTTGTTGATCTTGAACTCGCGGCTCTCCTTCCCTGGAATGTGGGTGAACACCAACCCGCGGGTGGTTTGATAAAACGTGTTGAACGAGAATTGCAGGTCGCGCCACCCGCGGTCTGCTCCGACCAGTCGAATGCCGGCTTGGTTCTGGAAGAACATCGACTCCACGACCGCCAGATCGTAGACATCGGTATCCACTTGAATTCCCGCCGCCAGCGGCCCGATGAAACGGCAATGCTGCAGCCGGATGTGCGTGGGGTTCTCCTTGAGACGAGTCACGGAAATCCCCACGCCACCCCCCGCGGAACCGCGCAGCGTGAGATTCTCCAGCACCAGCCGGGACGCTTCGGAGCTGAAGGCCTGCACCCCTTCCAACTGGATTCCCGACTCCGTAAACCCATCGATCTCCAGATCCTTGAACCGCGCTCCGGAGACCATTCCGGATATGCGGATGGCCACCTTCTTCCCTTGGGCGTCCAGGCGGAATCCCTCCAGCCGAATCCCTTCGATCCGCGCCGCTCCGGTCTGTATCGTCACCAGCGGCGCGTCCCCTGGCGACGCCAGAATGGGGTGTGGACCGGGCTCCGCGACAATCTGCACATTGCGCGGCAACTCCCCTTCTATCACGATCCGCTCCTGGTACGTCTGCCCGGCAGCCACACGAATCAACTGCGACGACCCGCGGGCGTTATTCGGATGCGATTTGACATCCGCCAGCGCGTCGCCGATCGTGCGAAACTCTTCCCCAGGCCCCACCTTCAGCTCGCGCCGCACCGGTCCGGCGCTGGCGGTCTTGCGTTTCTTCGAATTGGCGGCGCTTTTTCCCGGATCCTTGACCGTCGCATCCCCGGGGTCCTTGTTGCTGAGGGAATAGCCGACGATCGACAGCAGCGCCACCACCGCCAGCACCGCTCCAGACAACCACCAGCGGCGCGTGCTGCGCGGGGGAGCCAGTTGCTCCGGCGGGGCTGTCGTTCCCGCGTGCGCAGGATCGGTGCCAACTCCTCCCCGCGGATCTTGCGGGCGCGGTTTCATCGGGCGGGAGCGTGTGGCGGCAACAGCGGTAGAAGGTTGTTCCAGCGCCGGTGGGGACATATTCAGGTTGGGGAAGAAATCCGGAGTCTGGTCCGTCTCCAGCGCGGAAGACTGCGGCGAAGTTTCGGGGGGACTTACCTGCAACTCCCCCCCCAGTTCCGCCTGAGGCCAGTTCTGTGGGGCAATCGTTTCCGCCAATTCGGGGGGAACGGGAGGTTCCTTCACGAGGGTCGGGCTCGAATCGTCGCTGGCGTCCGAAACAGGAGTCGCCAGTCCCTCCGGCGCCAACTCGATCCGAACTCCCTGCGGCGCCGGGGGGGCTGTGACTACAGGCGTCGGATTCCCCTTCCCTTTGGCGCCGGCCAGATTCGAGAGAAACGCCGCCAATTCCGGTTCGGCGTCCGGCGCCTGGGTGCTCGGTTCCAGAACTTCTGAATGGGACATTCCAGAGCGCCTGATTTCCGTCGCCCCATCGCTGGAGGCGCGGGTGGGGGAGACCGGCGAGGCGTTGTGTACTCCCGCACTGCCTGGATCGGGAGCGATGGCATTGCGCACAATTTGCGAACTGCTCCCGGCCACGATCGGATTCATGGCGGTCCAGCTCTCTCCCCCGTGTATTCGCAGCCATTCCAGCATCGCCGTAGCGGCATCGCGCGCCGTCTGGTAGCGCTCGTCGGGGTTTTTGGCCATCATCTTGTCAAGAATTGCGACGACCCCATCGGGCGCGTCGGGCCGATCCTGCCGGATCGAGTTGGGCTGCTTCGTTTGATGGGCCAGAAGCCGTTGCGCCAGCGTCCCCTCGGGAAACGGGGGATGACCCGTCAACAGAAAATACAGCGTACACCCCAAGCTGTAGATGTCGGACCGAATGTCGACCTGGTGGCTGTCGATGGCCTGTTCCGGCGACAGGAAGTCCGCGGTCCCCAGAACCTTTTCGTCGTGCATGATCGTCAGCGAGGCCTGCTCCCTGTCGGCAAAGAATCGCGCCAACCCCAGATCGAGCAGCTTGATCGTCCCCCGCTCATCCAGCAGCAGGTTCCCCGGTTTGATGTCCCGATGCACCATGCTCATCTTGTGCGCATGCTGCAACCCCTCGGCCGCCTGGCGGATGTACTCCAGCGCCTGGACGTAGGGTACCGGCCCCTGTTTGACCACCAGCTCATGCAGGCTCTGCCCGGCGACGTACTCCATCACCAGAAAGTGATTCTTCCCTTCCTGGTCTACGTCGTAGGCTCGGACGATGTTGCGGTGGTCCAGCGACGCGACGGCCTGCGCCTCGCGATGGAACCGCTCCAAGTACGACGTATCGGCCACGCGGGACTGTGGGAGCACCTTGACCGCCACGCGGCGGCGCATCAGCACGTGCTCGGCCAGATAGACGGCGCTCATTCCGCCGCTTCCCAGATGCGACAGAAGGCGGTACTTCCCGAGGAAGAACCCCTTGTGTTTCCCCAGGAGCAGTTTGTCGGCCTGCCAGCGGGTGAGAAGGTTGCGGGCAACCAGCTCATTGGCGACGGCCCGCGGATCGACCGGTTCGCTCTCGCGGTCGCGCAGCTCCTGGCAGGCGCGCTTCAGCGTTTCGTGGTCGACCAGACCGCTCTGTTTGACCAGTCCGACGAAGGATTCGGCAGTCTTTTTGGTGGGTGAAGGCATGCAGCGGCTGGCAAACAGTCGGCGGCATCGAAGGCGCCCATTCAAGTTCTCTTCAGAGTATCAGCGCTTCGGGGACGTTTCCAGCCTGTTTCGACCGCGGCGCGAATTCGGCAGGGGACGCCGTGGGTCCTATAGGCATCCCTTGCGGCGAGCCGGGACTCCTTTCCACTCTCCCATTCGATCGGCTAGAATTGCCGCATGAGCCAGGTGACGACCGTTCGCGCCGTGTGTCCGCACAATTGCCCCGATACCTGCGCGCTGTTGGTGACGCGCGATGGGGAACGGGCCGTGGCCCTGTCCGGCGACCCGCACCACCCGCACACCCGCGGATTTCTGTGTCACAAAGTGTCGCGCTATCTGGAACGGGTCTACCATCCAGACCGACTGCGAGAGCCGCTGCGCCGCATCGGCCCCAAAGGGAGCGGTCAGTTCGCCCCGATCTCCTGGAATGCGGCCCTGGACGAAATCGCCGACCGCCTGCAGGCGATCGCCCGCAGCCCCGCCGGTCCCCAGGCGATTCTCCCGTACAGTTATTCCGGGACGATGGGAAAAATCCAGGGGCAGAGCCTCGATCGGCGGTTTTTTCACCGCCTGGGGGCCTCCCTCCTGGACCGGACGATTTGCGCCACCGCCGGCGGTGCGGGATACAGCTTCACCATCGGTTCGCGGGTCGGGATGGCCCCCGAGGGGTTCGCCGAGAGCCGTCTGATCCTCAATTGGGGCTCCAACACCGCCGTCACCAACTCGCACTTGTGGGTGTTGATGCACCAGGCCCGCCGCCGCCACGGCGCGCAGATCGTCACCATCGACCCCTATCGCTGTCTCACCGCGCAGCGCAGCGATTGGCATCTGCAACCGCGCGTCGGAACTGATGCGGCGCTGGCGTTGGGGATGATGCACGTCATCTTCCGCGACGGACTGGAAGACCGCGACTACCTGCACCAGTTCACCCTGGGGCATGAACGCCTTCGAGAACGGGTTCTGCGCGATTATCCCCCCGCGCGGGTCAGCCACATCACCGGCCTGGCCACGCCCGACGTGGAACGACTGGGGCGACTTTATGCCCAGACTCGTCCGGCGGCGATTCGCCTGAACTATGGGATGCAGCGGCACGCGGGAGGAGGGATGGCGGTCCGGACGATCGCCTGCCTGCCGGCGGTGGTCGGCGCCTGGCGCGAGTTTGCCGGGGGGATTTTGCTCTCCACCAGCGCCAGTTTTCCCCTCGACTACGCCGCGCTGGAGCGCCCCGACCTGATCCCCCCTGGGACGCGGACCATCAACATGACGCAACTGGCCGAGGCGTTGGCGGGGGAATGGCCCGGCCCCCCCGTGCAGGCGCTGTTCGTGTACAACGCCAACCCGGCCGCCGTCGTCCCCGATCAACGCCGCGTCCTGGCGGGACTGGCCCGCGACGACCTGTTCACCGTCGTCCATGAGCAATTCGCCACGGACACCGTCGACTACGCCGACATTGTCCTCCCCGCTACGACGCAATTGGAACATTTCGACCTGCACACCGCCTACGGGCACCATTGGTTGCAGGTCAACGAACCATCGATTCCTCCTTTGGCCGAAGCGCGGTGCAACACCTGGGTGTTCCGAGAACTGGCCGCGCGGCTCGGATTCGAACCGGAGCTCTTCCAGGTTACCGACGAAGAACTGGCCCGCGCGGCGCTCTGGGAGGGGCGCTCGGACGTTCCTGACGAACTGCGTGGGACAACCCTGGAGCGTCTGCGGAACGAAGGACCGGTCCGTTTGAATCTCCCCCCGCGCTATGCTCCCTTCGCCCAGGGAGGATTTCCAACCCCCAGCGGTCGCTGTGAGCTGGTTTCCGACCGGCTGCAGAGCTTGGGCTTTGACTCGCTTCCCACCTGGACTGGGCCGGCCGAAAGCCCGCAGAAGAATCCTGACCTGTCCTGGCGGTTTCCGCTACAGCTTTTGTCCCCCCCGTCGCCGCATTTTCTCAACTCGTCGTTCGCGAATGTCGACTCGCTCCGCGCCTGCGCTCAGGAACCCGAGGTGGAACTCCATTTCGATGACGCCGCCAGCCGTGACATTCACCCCGGCGACAAGGTTCGGGTGTTCAACGACCGGGGAGAATTCCAGGCGCTGGCCCGGATCGGAGACGCGGTCTGTCCGGGGGTGGCGGTGGCCCCCAGCATCTGGTGGAACAAGTTCTCCCCCGGTCGCACCAACGCCAACGCCACCACCTCCTCCCGATTGGCCGACCTGGGTGGGGGGGCGACGTTTTTCGACAATCTCGTCGAGATCGCCCGAATTCCCTGACTATTTTGTACACTCCCTCACCGCGCGCTCATGTCTCCTGATTCGGAACAGTCTGATCCAAGGCAACGGTTCGGGATGCTGTTGCTGTTTGCCGGAGCGTTCCTGGCGGGACTGATCCTGCTTGACGGGTCGGTGGATCTCAAGATTTCCTGGCTGAAATCCTGGACGGTGCATCGGCCGCTGTGGGGACTGATCGCGGCGGGACTGTTTGGCCTGGGGTGGGGTCTGCAGCGCCAGAACACCGCCAGGGGACAACCGTGGAAGCCCGGCCCGACCGGGAGACGCTTTCAACGGGTGGTCATCTATTCCCGTCCCGAATGCCACCTGTGCGATGATGCCAAAGCCTTGCTGGCGGAGTACCTGGACTATTTGCCGGATTTGGAAGAGGTGTCGATCGACGCCGATCCGGCGCTCCACGCGCAGTATAGCGACAGCATTCCCGTCGTGGAAATCGACGGCGAAGTACGGTTCCGTGGGCGTGTAGACGAACTGCTCCTGCGACGGTTGATCGAAGGCACCCCCCCAGTCCAAAGCGTCCGGAAATGAGGTTTTCTCCCCCCTGGACGGTCCTTTCGCCCCGCTTTCGTTGCAAGGAGGGCCGATGGACGTTACGATTTCGTTGAACCTGCCTTGGCAGACCCCGCGGACCCTCGGCTTGAAGAGGCTGTTTTCGCGACGGACGGCCGACACGGTTTGCGACCGCTCGCCCGCAAGACGCCGGGGTCGGCCGCTGGGGACAGGACAGCGCCTCAATCACTGCTGGAGAAGACGATCGCTCCCATCACCACTTCTCTCCCCACCACTGGATGGTCACCCAAGCGACGGGAAGAAAGCCAATCCTCCCATTGGCTGTTTCCGGGATTGGGATGCCGCTATGTCGGCATGGGAAGTGACATCATCGGCCGGTTTGCCACGGCGGATCGTGTCGTGGCCCAGGCCGGCGAAATCCTCGGATACGACGTGGCGGCGGTCTGCCTGGAAGGTTCCGGACGCAAAGTCGTTCCGAGTCGCCAGGAGGCGCAGGTTATCTACGTCATCGAATGTGCCTATGCCGACGTGCTCCGCGAGCTGGGGCACCGGCCCCGCGCCGTCTGTGGACACAGCCTGGGGGCGTGGGGGGCCGCTTATGCCGCCGGGTTGTACGACATGCCAACGGGACTGCGACTGGTGTCGTTTGTGGAAGATCTGCTCGAACAGGTCGCCGTGGGAGAGCCGCAGGGGATGGGGGTGGTCCTGGGATTGGAGGCCGCGATGATCCAGCGGCTGCTGACGGACCATCCCGGAACCTACCATGCCAATTGGAATTCCCCGTTGCAGCACGTGGTCTCCGGACCGGCCCACCAGGTTGATGCGCTGCTGGAAGCGGCCCGGCAGTTCCCGGTCAAGCAAGCGCGGCGACTGAACGCCCAGCGGGCGCTGCACACCCCCTGGATGGCAGGGCTCCTTCCCCCGTTGCGGGCGGAGCTTCAGGCGGTCGTCTGGCGGCCGCCGCAGTGCCCCTTCGTGAGCAGTCACGATGGCGCCTGGCTCCGCTCGATCGAAGCGATTCAGGAATTGCTGGCGACGTTTTTGACGCTGCCGGTCGGATGGCAACAGACCATCCAGCGACTGGCTACGGCAACGCAGCGGTCGTTTGTGGAAGCGGGACCGGGCAACCTCCTCTCCACGATGATGACCTTCATAGATTCCCAGGTCGCCATTCGGACGGCGACCGAATTGATTGACGCTCAGGTAAATGCATGATGCATAAAAAACGACTCTTGATGTCGGGGAACCAGGCGATCGCCAGAGGCGCTTACGAAAGTGGCGTGGGGGTGGCGACCAGTTATCCCGGAACTCCCTGCACGGAAATCCTCGAATCGCTGGCGACCTATCCCTCTGTGCGGGCCATGTGGTCCACCAATGAGAAGGTCGCCTACGAGACCGCGCTGGGGGCCTCGTTCGCCGGCGCCCGGTCGCTGGTCTCGATGAAACACGTGGGACTCAACGTGGCGGCGGACCCGCTGTTTTCCTCCGTCTATACCGGAGTCAACGGGGGAATGGTCGTCGTGGTCGGCGACGACCCCTCCGCGGCCAGTTCCCAGAACGAACAGGACAGTCGCCATTACGCCCGCGCCGCTAAATTGCCGATGCTCGAACCCTCCGACAGCCAGGAGGCCAAAGACCTGGTCGTCGTCGCTTTTGAAATGAGCGAGCGGTTCGATACGCCGGTCATGGTGCGGATGACCACGCGGCTGTGTCACTCCAAATCGCTTGTGGAATTGGGCATCCCCCCCGACCAGCCTTTGGCCGCCGGTGGCTTTGTCCGAGATTTTGACAAATACGTCCTCCTTCCTCGGCAGGCGGTCCGTCGACACTATGTTCTCGAAAGCCGCCTGTTGACGCTGGCGGAGTTTGCCGACGAAAACCCGCTCAATCGGCTGGAATGGCGCGATCGCAGCCTGGGGATCATCACGGCGGGAGCCACCTACCAGTACGTCCGCGAGGCGTTTCCTGAAGCGTCGGTTCTCAAGCTGGCGCAGACGTTTCCGCTCCCCACCGAGCGGATTCGCGAATTTGCCGCTGGAGTCGAGCGGCTGCTGGTGATCGAAGAGCTTGATCCGTTTCTGGATGAGCAGGTGCGGGCGCTCGGCTTGCACGTCGAAGGCTCGGGGTGGATTCCGCGCGTGGGAGAGCTCAATCCGGAACGCATTCGCCTGAGCGTGGAGCGACAGTCTCCCCAGCCCATTCAAAACGGCGATCCCGGCGTCGCCGCCCGCATCCCCAGAATCTGCGCCGGCTGCCAGTACCTGGGGGTCTACACCGCCATCACGCGCATCGGAGTCCGCGTGGCGGGGGACATTGGCTGCTACACGCTGGGAGCCCTGGAGCCGTGGAACGCCATCGACAGCGTGGTCTGCATGGGTGCCAGTATTGGAACCGCCCTGGGGATGGAACAGGCGCTGGGAGACCAGGTGCGCGGCAAGCTCCTGGCGATCATCGGCGACTCCACGCTGCTCCACTCCGGTCTGGCGCCGCTGCTCGATCTGGTCTACAACAACGGTCATTCCACCGTCCTCGTCATGGACAACTCGACCACGGCCATGACCGGGTTGCAGGGGCACGCCGGCAACGGCCAGACGGCCCAGGGAATCAGAGGACGCGGCGTCGATCTGGAAAAACTCATCGAAGCCCTCGGGATCGAATGGATTCGGGTGATCAATCCCTACGATCTGGAGGAGAGCGAGGCGATCCTCCGGGAGGCGCTCGACTATCCCGGTCCCTCCGTGGTCATCAGCCGCGCCCCCTGCCTGTTGCTCAAAAAGAAGGAGCTCGTCCAGCAGGCGCACCTGTCGGAAGAAGCCTGCACCGGCTGTGGAGATTGCTTTCAGGTGGGATGCGTGGCGATCGATCGCCAGGAGTTGTCGGACGAGCGGATTGGGCCGCGCATCAATCATGATCTTTGCGTGGGATGCACGTTGTGCGTGCAGGCCTGCCCCGAAGGGGCGCTCTCCCCGCGCAAGGTGGTTCCCGATCTGGTGGAGCTCGCGCCATGGCGCCCCCGCTCGGTCTCCCGCTGACCACGTTGATCGCCGGTCTGGGGGGGCAGGGGGTGATCGTCGCCGGCGACATCCTCATCGACGCCGCGATGCGCGCCGGGTTCAACGTCAAGAAAAGCGAAATCCACGGTTTGAGCCGCCGCTTCGGCAGCGTCTCCTGCCAGGTGCGGATCGGCGAAGAGCTGCACTCCCCGATTCGCGGGCATGGCGGGGTCGATGTGCTGCTGTCGCTGGAGGGTTACGAAGCGATCAAGAACCTCCCTTTCCTGAAACCCGAGGGAATCGCGCTCGTCAATCGCCTGTGGCACAAACCGGGCGCTTCCAGTCCTGCGGAGCAATCCGAACCGGTCGGCGCCGATGATCCGCGGATCGGGTGGTTCCCTGGGACCGAATTGACTCATCAGGCCGAGTGTGCTCGAAGCCTCAACTTCTTCATGCTCGGCGTGCTCGCCCCGCGACTGCCGATGTCACTCGACGTCTGGAACGAAACCCTCGACACCTCGCGCTCCCGCGGCTCCGCCGACGCCGACCGCGAGATGTTCAGCGCCGGCTACCGACACGGCAGCCACGCCGATTCGCACTGAGCATTCTTCGTCGCATTCCGCAACGTGTGGTGAACAGCAACCGCATACCGGGCTGGCAAGGCTCCCGCCGAGCCGATTTCGGGAGGGCGCCCTCCCTGTATGCTGTTCCTTTTCACCACACGTCGCGCGAAACGACCATGTTTGTTCGGGGGGCGCGCACGAATTCTCGGAGGACTTGGTTTCGCCCAGGGTACGCCTACGATTATGATGCCCTATTCGGCCCCTGGGGACGCCTCTCCCAGGGACTGCCGATCGATCGGAGTTGTCCCACACGGTCTGGGCCAAACTGTTCTCCATCGCTTGACCGCACGACCGGCCTCAACGCAATTGACTATGACGGCTTCCCCCCCATTGAACTCGCTCGACCGCAGCCACCAGGCCGAATCGGCCGAATGGATCGAATCGCTCGTTGACATCCTGCACCGCGAGGGACCGGAGCGGGTCCGGCAGTTGCTCGTCATGCTCCAGGAGGAAGCCTACATCCGGGGGGTCATGCTCCCCTTCACCGCCAATACTCCCTACATCAATTCGATTCCGGTCGAGCGCCAGCCCCGGTTCCCTGGAAATCGGGAAATCGAGCGGCGACTCAAAAGCATCATCCGTTGGAACGCCATGGCGATGGTGGTCCGCGCCAACCGTGAGCAATCAGGGATCGGCGGGCACATTTCGACGTATGCGTCGGCCGCCACACTGCTGGAAGTCGGGTTCAATCACTTCTTCCGCGCGCCCACCGAAGCCCGCCCGGGGGATATGGTCTACTTTCAGGGACATGCGTCCCCCGGCGTCTACGCCAGGGCCTACCTCGAAGGGAGGCTCACGGAAGAACAGCTCCGCAACTTCCGCCGCGAGTTGCAGCCGGGGGGAGGTCTTTCCTCCTATCCCCACCCCTGGCTGATGCCCCAGTTCTGGCAGTTTCCCACCGTGTCGATGGGGCTGGGGCCGATCATGTCGATCTACCATGCGCGGTTTTTACGGTATCTGGAGCACCGGGGGATTCTCGACACGTCGGGAACGAAAGTGTGGTGCTTCGTCGGGGATGGCGAGGTGGATGAGCCGGAGACGCTGGGGGCGATCAACCTGGCGTCGCGCGAGAAACTCGATAACCTGATTTTTGTGATCAATTGCAACCTGCAACGGCTCGACGGTCCGGTGCGGGGGAACGGCAAGATCATTCAGGAGCTCGAAGCGGGCTTCCGGGGCTCGGGTTGGAACGTCCTGAAGGTCATTTGGGGGAGCGACTGGGATCCGCTCCTGGCCGCCGACGAATCGGGAAAATTGGTGCATCGGATGGGCGAAGTGGTCGATGGGCAGTACCAGAAGTACGTCGTGGAAGACGGCGCCTACATCCGACAACACTTTTTTGGCAAAGACCGCGGGCTGCTCGATCTGGTCGAACACCTGTCGGATGAACAGATCCACAAGCTCAAACGCGGGGGACACGACCCGGAAAAGGTCTATGCGGCGTACAAGGCGGCAGTCGAGCACGTTGGCGCCCCCAGCGTGATTCTGGCCAAGACGATCAAAGGCTACGGCCTGGGAGAAGCGGGAGAAGGGAAGAACATCACCCATTCCCAAAAGAAGATGAACGAGGATGAACTGCGCGAATTTCGGTCGCGGTTTGGAATTCCGATCTCCGACGATCAGGTGGCCGAGACGCCATTCTACAAGCCTCCCGCGGACAGTCCCGAAATGGAGTACCTGATGGAACGCCGCAAGGCGCTGGGGGGGAGCCTTCCGCAACGGCTCTCCTCCGCGCCGCGGTTGACGGTTCCGCCGCTGGAACTGTTCAAAGATGTGCTGGGAGGAAGCAAGGGGCGCGCCTTCTCGACCACGGGGGGCTTCGGCCGCGTGCTCTTGGGGTTGTTGAAAGATCCGGGGATCGGGCGGCACATCGTTCCGATCATTCCCGACGAGGCGCGGACGTTTGGCATGGAGGCGCTGTTCACACAGTTCGGCATCTATTCCAGCGTCGGCCAGCTCTACGAGCCGGTCGATGCCGGGACGCTGGCGTACTACCGCGAAGCCAAAAACGGCCAGATTCTCGAAGAAGGAATCAACGAGGCGGGAGCCATGTCGTCGTTCGTTGCTGCCGGGACGGCGTGCGCCAATCTGGGGGTCAATATGGTCCCCTTTTACATCTTCTATTCGATGTTCGGCTTTCAGCGCGTGGGGGACTTCATCTGGTGCGCGGCCGATTCGCGCTGCAAAGGATTCTTGCTGGGGGCCACGGCGGGGCGAACGACTCTTAACGGGGAGGGGTTGCAGCATGAGGATGGCCACAGCCATGTCCTCGCGACCACGGTTCCCAATTGCGTCGCCTACGACCCAGCCTACGCCTACGAAGTGGCGGTCATTGTTCAGGATGGGCTGCGGCGAATGTATGTCGAGGATGAAGCGATCTTCTATTACCTCACGTTGTACAACGAGGACTACTCCATGCCCCCCCTGCCCGCCGGAATGGAACAGGGAATTCTGAAGGGGATGTATCGGGTTGCCAGTCGGGATGTTCCCGGGTCGCAAGCGCGGCCGCAGCTCCTGGGGAGCGGCCCGATCCTCAACGAGGTTCTCAAGGCGCAACAGATCCTGGCGGATGATTTCCACATCGCCAGCGACGCCTGGAGCGTCACCAGCTACAAGGAACTGCGGCGCGAAGCGCTGGAGGTGGAGCGCTGGAACCTGCTGCATCCGGCCCAGCCGCGCCGCACCAGTTACGTCGAGCAGGCGCTGGCCGACTGCTCCGGGCCATTTGTCGCCGCCAGCGACAACATGCATCTGGTTCCGGAACAGATTGCCAAGTGGGTTCCCGGACGATTGGTCACGCTGGGAACCGATGGCTTTGGACGGAGCGAGACGCGGGCCGCCTTGCGGCGGCATTTCGAGGTGGACGCGGAACACATCGTGTTTGCCACGCTGAGCACTTTGGCGCGTCAGGGGCACGTTGATCTGTCGACGGTGCGGCTGGCCGCGCAGAAGCTCCAGATCGATCCGGAAAAGCAGAATCCCGTCGGAGCCTGACCAGAATTCGCGGGGAACGCCCCGTTTCAGTCCCACTCGCACGCCCATCCGGCAGGCGATCGGTCCCATCAAGGCATACCATGAGCATCACGTTCAAACTCCCCGAAGTGGGGGAGAACATCGACAAGGCGGATATCGGCAACCTGAAGGTCGCGGTGGGGGATGTGATCGCCCGCGACCAAGTCGTCATGGAAGTCGAAACCGACAAAGCAGTCTTCGAGCTTCCCTGCCCGCATGCGGGCAAGGTGGTGAAGATCCATGTGAAACCTGGGGAGTCGGTCCCGGTCGGTGCGGCGCTGTTGACTCTGGAGGAGGCGCCCGCGGCAGCCGGGGGGAATGTCCCCTCTCCCAGTGCTCCGGCGCCGGCGGCGGCGGCGAAGTCTCCGAAGTCGTCGATAGCGACGGGCGATGTTGCCTCGGAACCAGAACCGGCTGGCTTAGGCCAGCCATTCGCCGAAGTGAATGCGCCGGCTCGTCCGGTTCCCTCGACAGCAGTGGCGACGGCGCCGGTGGTTTCCAAGCCGGAGGCGGTCCCCGCTGAACAGATTCCACCGGCGCCGGCCGGCCCGGCCACGCGCCGCCTGGCGCGCGAACTGGGGGTTGATCTGTATCGCGTCAGTGGGACAGGATCCGGGGGACGGATCACCCCCGAGGATGTCCAGGGTTTTGTCCGCAACCAACTCGCCGGCGACGCTCCGCTTTCTCCACAGTCAGCGATGGGGGGAGGCATGGTCACCCCGCCGCTGCCGGACTTCACGCAGTTCGGCACGATCGAACGGCAAACGCTCAACAAGGTCATGCGGACCGGCGCAGCCCATCTGGCGATGGCCTGGAGCGCAATTCCCCACGTCACGCAGCATGAACTGGCGGATGTGACCGATCTGGAAGCGGCCCGCAAGCGCTACGCCCATTCCTCCGGAACGCGCGACGGCGGCCCCAAAATCACGATGACCGTCCTGGCCTTGAAAGCGGTCGTCACCGCCCTCAAGTCGTATCCGCGATTCAACGCCAGTTATGACGCGGCGACCGGCGAGGTGATCGTCAAAAAGTATTACCACATCGGTGTGGCGGTCGACACCGAGCAGGGGCTGATGGTCCCGGTCATCCGCAACGTCGATGCCAAAAGCGTTGTGCAGTTGGCCGCCGAATTGGGAGACCTGGCGCAACGTGCCCGCGACCGCAAGTTGTCCCTGGCCGATATGCAGGGGGGGAGCTTTACGATCACCAACCTGGGGGGGATCGGGGGCGCCTATTTCACCCCCATCATCAACTGGCCCGAAGTGGCGATTCTCGGGATGTCGCGGACCACCCAGCAGATGGTGATTCTCGAAGGCAAGCCCGAGATCCGGTTGCTGCTGCCGCTCTCCCTTTCCTATGACCACCGGGTGCTGAACGGCGCCGATGCGGCGCGGTTCATCGTCAAACTGGCCAGTCTGCTCAGCGATCCCTTCCAGTTGTTGAGCGAAGTCTGATCCGCCAGCCCAGTAGCGCACCTCACATTGACCACAGCGAGTCCGATTCTCTATGACCCCAACCACTCCCACGGAAACTGATGTCGCCGTCATTGGCGCAGGCCCCGGCGGATATCCCGCGGCGTTTGCTCTGGCCGATCATGGGCGACAAGTGACGCTCATCGACGCCCGCCCGAGCCCCGGCGGCGTTTGTCTGCAGTGTGGCTGCATCCCGTCCAAGGCACTGCTGCACGTCGCCAAGCTGATCCACGAGGCGCGCGATTCGGCCGCTTGGGGAGTGACCTTCACCCCGCCACGGATCGACTTGGCCGCGCTCCGCGGGTTCAAGAACGGCGTCATCGACAAGTTGGTGGGTGGGATTGGCCAGTTGGCCAAGTCGCGCGGCGTCACACTCCGGCAGGCGCGGGCCACCTTCGCCGATTCGCAAACGCTGATCCTGACCGATCCGGATGGGGGAACCAGTGCGTTGCGCTTCCGCGACTGCATCCTGGCGACCGGATCAAGTCCAGCGATGCCAGCGCTGTTTCCGAAGGATGATCCCCGCGTCATGGACTCGACCGGCGCGCTGGAGTTGCAGGAGATTCCCGGCCGCCTGCTGGTTGTGGGGGGAGGGTACATTGGCCTGGAGATGGGCTCCGTCTACGCCGCGCTCGGCTCGCGCGTGGTGGTCGTGGAAATGCTCAGCGGCCTGTTGCCGGGCGCCGATCGCGATCTGGTCCGACCGCTGCAAAAGCGACTGGAAGGGACGTTCGAGTCGATTCGACTGAACACGCGGGTGGAGCGTCTGGAGACACAGCCATCGGCCATTATCGCCCATCTGACGGGAGAAAATGGGCAGACCGTTTCCGAGTCGTTTGACCGGGTGCTGGTGTCGATTGGCCGCAGGCCCAATAGCCAGAATCTGGGACTGGAGAAAACCAAGATTCAGGTCGACTCCAAAGGCTTTGTCGTGGTCGATGCGCAGCGGCGCACGGCGGATCCGCACATTTTCGCCATCGGCGACGTGGCGGGGGAACCGATGTTGGCGCACAAGGCGACCCGCGAGGCGAAAGTGGTCGCCGAGACGCTGGCCGGTGAGCCGGCCGCCTTCGACAATGTCGCCATCCCGGCGGTCGTCTTCACTGACCCTGAAATCGCGTGGTGCGGCCTGACGGAGACGCAGGCCAAAGCGGAGGACCGAAAGGTCACTGTCGTCCGCTTCCCCTGGGCCGCCTCGGGACGGGCCGTCACGCTCGCTCGGACGGAGGGGTTGACCAAACTGATTGTGGATTCTCAGACGCAACGCATCCTGGGAGTGGGTATCGTGGGGGCCGGCGCCGGCGAGTTGATCGCCGAAGGAGTCCTCGCCGTGGAAACTGCCGCCGTCGCCCGCGATCTGGCGGACAGCATCCATCCCCATCCGACGCTGAGTGAAACGCTGATGGAGTCCGCCGAAGCGGTCTTCGCCCAGGCGACGCACATGTACCGCCCCCGCAGGACACAGGAAAATTCCTAACCTCTTTCCTGGCAAACGGTTGGCGTAAGCCGTCCAGTCAGCAACTGCAGTCCCCCCCGAACAACCCCAAAGCATCGTCCGTCGAATGCCGGCGCGCAGCCGCGCGGATTCGTGGATCGAACTCACTCGGGCAATGCCGCCGCGGTCCAATCCAGCCGCCGGTACTGTTGGGAGAACTCGGTGATTTCCAGCGCCTGGTCGGCCGGTACGTCACGAAAGACCTGTGTCGTGCCGCTGGCGGGCCAATAGACCTCCAACAGCGACAGCCGGTCCGCCGAGCCCAGGCCCAGCGTCTGCTGCAAGGGATTGGCGCCGAAGCTGCTTCCCGACGAGACGTGCCGGTGGATCGTGAGCGGCTCTGGTCCTGCGGTAACGGCTCGAATCCGCGCGCCGATCGCCGCCCGATTGCTCTTTTTTCCCACCAGCTTCAGAGTCAGCCAGTGGTTCCCCTGACCGGGATTTTGAAACAGGATGTTGTGGTACTTGTCCCCGTGGATCGCCCCTCCCATCTGGATGAACAAATCGACCGAACCATTTCGATCCCAGTCGCCACACGCCACGCCATGCCCTTTTTGCAGATTGCCGGTTCCGGAAGAACCGGTGATTTCGACAAATCGCTCACCGGCGAGGTTTCTCAGCATTCGATTCGGAACCAGCGTCGCCAGACTTGGGTCGCCGGTTCCCAGGTACATGTCGAGCCAGCCGTCGTTGTCAAAATCGGCGAAATTGCTCCCCATCGCCACGAAGATCATGTCCAATCCCGCGGCGCTCGTTACATCTTCAAAGCCCCGTCCCTGAAGGTTGCGGTAGAGCCGGTTGGATTGGGAACTGTGCGACTCGCCGAGAATCCCCCGGACGACGTCTTTCAGGGTGCGATCGTAACTGGTCGCGAAAATGTCAAGCCAGCCATCGTTGTCATAGTCAAAGGCCCAGCAGGAGAAGCCCCACGCGGGGCCATCGATCCCCTGCTCCGCTGTCACGTCGCTGAACGTCCCGTCGCGGTTGTTGTGGTACAACTCCGCCACCGAGCCGGGAGCCAGGTAGTTCAGGAACAGGTCGGGGTATCCGTCGTTGTCATAATCCAGCCAGGCGGCCCCTTTGCAGTCCGACTGGCGGCGGCCGAGGAGCCCGGCTTCGAGTGCCACTTCGTTGAAAACGCCATCTCCCCGATTGCGATACAGCCGATTGGGTTGCCGTTCGCAGCAGATGAACAGGTCGAGCCACCCGTCGTTGTCGAAATCGGTCCAGGAGGAGGTGATGGCATTGACTGGATCGAGGAGGCCGGCTTCCAGCGTGACGTCGCTGAAGGTCCCATCCTTCTCGTTGCGCAGCAGCGAGGGGCGAATGGGGTGCTTGAGCCAAGCGCCGCGGGGGATGAAGATGTCCAGGTAGCCGTCGTTGTTGTAGTCGGTCTGGACGCAGTACAGGCCGCCGAGTTGCCCCTCCAATCCCGCCTGAGCGGTCTGATTCTCGAAGCGCCCCTGGCCATTGTTGACGAACAGCGCCATCGTCGCGGTGGGATCCATCGATGTGGTCACAAAGTCCAACCATCCGTCATTATTGAAATCGTCAAGAATCGCTCCCCCAGCCTGATTGAATCGGTTGATCCCCACGAGATGTCCGATGTCCCGGAACTTGCCGATCCCGAATTCCCGGTTCAGGAAATGGTCCAGCGACAGGAGGTATCGGGGATCGACCTGGTCGGGATGTTCCCCCAACGTCATGTGCGCCAGATTGAGGAGCCAGCGGACCTCGAGGTCATCGGGAAACTGCTCCAGGTATTCGGTGAAATGCCGAATCGCCCGCCGCGAGCCTTCGGGAACCGTATGCACCGCCGCCGGTGCGATGGGGATGATGCAGGAACTCTCCCCGCGACACATGATGCAGTTTTCGTTCTCGCCGCGCCGCAAGGCGGTCGCGGCCTGAAAAAAGATCACGCTGTAGAGTGCATCCGCGGCGAGCACGGCGTCCCCCTCCACCAGCGTCCGCAGCTCCGAGAGCACGTCGTAGGCTGCGTCCGTCAGGCCATCGTAATTGAGCAGCGCGGCTTTGGTGATCATCAGGGAGAGCCGCTCGGCGGGGGCCAGTTGCGGCTGCGACAAACCCTGGTCAATCCTCTCGACGTTCCGTTTTCCGACCTGGTTCCAGGCGGCAGCGACTTCCGACAGCGACGCCTGAGGTTCCCACGCCGGGACGATGGCGATGATGGTATTGAAGCCCGCCGTATCAATCGGTTTGCGGGGTTTATAGGAAGGCGGGGTTTGATCCGTCGATTTGGAGGCCTGCTCGATCGTCGGGGGGGAATTCGGTCGATCGCGCAAAAACATCCACGCGGCCACACCGATCAAAGGCAGCAGCACCGCTGCCGCCAGGGGCGCCCAGCGTCGACCCGGTCGAGCAGCGGGAATCGACGGATCGCTCATGCCAGTCGCCTGGGAATAGTGAATTGGCCCGCCAAGAGATTTCTTCGGCAGGGGATCATAGGATATGTCGGCCCGATCGGGTAGAAATCAGCACTGGGTATTTCCGTTTTTGCATCCACTGGCCGGTTTTCCCGAGGAGTTTCAGCATGCGCGTCGAAGAACGCGGATTGATCTACGATGCCCAGGCGCAACCAGCCGCGGGGCGGACGGCGGCCTTCACCGGTTTGTGCCGCTTGCGCAACGGAGCGTTGATCGCGTCGTATCAGGTGGGGGAGAAAAAACACGCACACAACTCGCGGATCTGGCTGGGGCGTTCCGACGACGCGGGACGGACCTGGGCCGAATTGCCCAACGCCTTGTCAGGCCAAGTCGATGGCACTCCGGGTTCATTGTCGTCGGGTCAACTGCTGGAGCTTCCGGGGGGAAGGTGGCTGCTCTGTTCGACTTGGTTCGATCGAAGCGAACCAGAGCGGCCCCTGTTCGATCCGCTGACCGAGGGAATTCTCCGCAGCCGACAGTTGCTCGCTCGGTCCGACGACGAGGGGCGGACCTGGAGCGACTGGTCGATCATCCCCACCCCTGGACTGACCGGCTGCGCGGCGACCGGGGAAGTGCTGGGCTGGGAGAGCGGTCTGATCGGCTACGCGTTTGAGAGTTTTAAAGAGTATGACGACCCGGCCCCCGCGCGGCACGCCGCCTGGTTGCTTGTCTCGCCCGATCAGGGACGCACTTTTCCCCAGGCGCACCTCGTCGCCCGAGATCCGGCGCACCGGGTCTATTACTGGGATCAAAGGCTGTGTCCCGCCGGGCCGGATGGTGAATACGTCGCACTGTTCTGGACGCACGACCGCGGAAAACAGCAAGACTTGCGGGTCCATCTCAAACGGGGATCGATCCACGACCCGGATCCGACGGTGCAACCTGTGGAGACTCCCATTCCCGGTCAGATCGCGGCGCCGCTACTGCTGGCGGATGGACGCCTTCTGGCGTTTGTTGTCGACCGTGGGCGGCCGGGGACGATGACCCTGTGGTCCTCTCCCGACGGGGGGGACACTTGGCCAGAGGGAGACCGGCTGGTGGTCTACACGCATGACGAGCGAGCCCTGCTCACGCAGGGACGCGAGCAGATCGACTTCGCCCAATACTGGGAAGACATGGGGAAATGGACGTTTGGCCATCCGGCGATCCGCGACCTGGGGCAGGGAAAAGTGCTGGTGGCCTACTATGCGGGAACCCCCAGTTGCCTGAGTGGGCATTGGGCTCGGATTGACACGTCGCAGCCAGCATGAGATGCAGGCTGAAACGACCCTTCAGCCGCGGTCGCCTGCCCGACTGCCAGAAACCTGACACGACTTCAACCGACCCCGTGAGGGGTCAAAGCCATTAGCCGGGGCGTTGAGCGAAGCGATACCCCCGGAAGCCAGGATCGTAGAGCAACAGCACCCCGGCAGGGGTGCCAGCAACGCTGGCCCAACGATTCGCTCGCCGCGCCGTCACAAACTCCGTCGCGCTGCCACCCCTGCCGGGGTGGACGATCTGGCACATTCGTTCGACCGGGGGTATCGTCCGCTGTTGCGGACTCAACCCCCGGCTAATCGCTGGCACGCCTCCAGCGTGCGGTCCGAGTGCAGGCTGCGCTCCTCGCTTGCAGGACACAGCATCTCAATTCGACAGCGCACAGTTTCAGCATGCCAGCAACTGCCTGACATGGGATGGGTCGTAGAAGGGCAGAACCAGGCCGGAACGAGACGCGGCGCCGCACACGCGCTCGGCGTCGCGGAGACGAGCCAGAATTTCGGCCTCGGTCCATGTCCTGGGAAACGGCACGATACTGGCATCGGCCCGCACGGCGCCCGCGGCGTCGGTGTCCGTGAGGTAGTGTTCGACGCAACGGCGTGCGGCTGAGTACAACCGGTGCGAGCCATCCGTGTGCTCGGCGATCCGCATCCGGAGCATGGCACCGAGGCAGTCGTCCATGTCGATCCCGCAGAACGGGTTCGGTCAGTTGCTGTCACGCCACATAAACTGCCGTGACAGCCATTCGAGGGCGCCGATCGGCGTCGAAGCATGCACCAGAACGTCCCGGTTCGAAGCGTCCGTCTCGAAGAATTCCGGAGCCTGGGCTTGCGAGAGACACGACTTCGACGCGAGAATTAGCAACAGGAACGCCAGGTCGGGGGTCGGTTGCTTGACCAGGAATACGTCCACGCGCAGAAGGTTATCGCCCTGGCAAAAGCGATTGCCGATCTCGGTTGCGAAGAACGCTGCCGACAATGTGGTGACTGGGATCAACCACCAGCCGCGCGTGTCGAGGAGCTACTGGATGAACTTGTAGCCTTCGATGGTGGACCTCATCCGGCTCGGAATTTCGCGGGCTTTTGGTCATCACGCAGGTCGATAGCGGAAAGAAGTTCCGACCGCCCCAAGAGGATTGCCTCAAGACAGTCGGAGATGTTTCGTGCAAGTTTTACAGAACTCCAGTTACTTTCCAGTAAGACCATCTTTCCATCCGGCGTGATAAGGTGCGTGCCGAGCGTGCCTTGTCCTAATGAGAAGTCTCCTGTCTTGCAGCAAACCAAGCCTGTCGCCGACTCAACTCCTTGAACATATTTTCGATGCCACATCTGCGGAGAAAAGCTGATCCAATTTCCCGGAATGAATGACTCAAAACTAAGGCCGTACAACTCGAAAAGCAGCTTGTGAGCAGCGTGAAAAATGTAAAATCCCGATTTGTGCAGTTTGGCTAGGGCTGCGCCGATTTCCACACCCCGATGTTCAAACCAGCCCGCCCGGCGCATGATTGCGACGACTTCAGATGAAAAACGATCAGCATTCGGTAAGCGCGGCACACGCCGCACACCCGATTTGTGGTGCAGCGGCGGTACGCGATTTCGTCGCGTCCGGAACTCCACGGGAAGCTGATCATCACGGAATTTTACGTCGGACAGAAGCTCCCAATGCTTGAAGAGAACCGCCTCAAAGCATTCGGAGAGGTTTCGTGCACGCTTCACATAACACCAATCTTCGTCCACTAACACAATTTCACCATCTGGAGTGATTAGATGTTCCCCGCAATCGATGTATCCCATCGGGCAGCACGGAGATCCAGTTATGGATTGGATCGCTACCATATCAACGTGCTTACTCGCATTTTCTCCAAACGTGATACGGCCAGCCCCACGGCGATTAAACGACCGGCAATAGAACTCGTGAAGAACTTCGACTGCGGCGGGTGATACGTCAACGCCGTTCGCATCCAACTGCGCTAGCACGTGCGTAATGTCAACCCGGCGCCCAGGATACCATCCACCCGCGCGTAGGCGACCGATAACTCTTGCGGAATAGCGAGCGGCCATCAATATTCGGGGCAGCAGGCGGGCCAACCATGATTTGGACGACGACAGGCGTTCGGTCTCGATTGTACTGGATATGGAACGGGAACGGCAGATCAGTGTCCCGCAAGGGCGGCATGGTCAACACCGTGAAACTTGGAGGAAGGCCCGGACCCGGCGGCGCACGTGACTTCGCGCAGGGTGCAATCCCATTCTGCGGTCGCATTTTTCGCGGAAAAACGCGGCTTATGCCGAGGTCGTCGAGGCGCGTTCAGGTTTTGATCGCATGTCTTGTGGTGTCCAATGCCAGGTTGTTCCAACGTCG
>JBJXGA010000519.1:0-51304 GCA_046152955.1 Planctomycetales bacterium
TCAGCGAATCCGCAGCGCGCGGCAGGTGTCTTCATACGTGGCTTCAAGATCGAGCAGGACGGCGGACGATTCGCGGAACCACACGGGGAGGGTTGGCAGCGCATGGCCGATCTCCAGCGGGTGATACCAGCTATCCATCAGCCGTCGCCCCCCTTCCGGGCGAGGCCGAATCGTCAGGGCATACATCGGAGGCGGATCGTCTCCCAGCCTCGCATCATGACTGGCGAGGAATTGCATCAACTCGTCGTATAGGTTCGTGCGACTCGTGCTGACGACATCGACAACCGACACACAAATGCCGTGCTTCAACAACGCCGCGACTTTGGCGACGAACAAGCCGCGAGTTTCCGAACGGTCTTTGTTGGACGGACTGACGATTTCTATGGCCGCCACCAGTCGCCGATGACGCCGACTGTCAAAAAGTCGGACCTCGTAGGTGTCCTGGCTCGGTAGCTGCGGCTCGAAGGTCAGCGTTGGCTGCGGGGGAGCATCCGCCACGACGGCGAGTCCTCCGCCGTCGGCTGGAGAGGACAGGTGATCCTGCGGCGAATCATAATACGTGCCGACGTCAATTTCGTACAAAGTGCCCAGGTGAACTGCGGGAGCGGCAAAGTACGGTTCGGGCAGGATGTCGTTGAGTTTTCTGACAATCGTCGCCGGCCACATCCCGTGCAGTTCGTCCCAGGAGTGGACTTCGTCCAACGGTGATCGAAAGTGGTCGCGCAGCGGCATGCTGAATCCTTTGCGTGGATTATACCGTTTGCTGCTCCCCCTTGCGCGTCATCAACGAAACAACGATCAGCACCAGGAACCCGAGCGGGATGGTGACGATTCCCGGCTGGCTGAACGGCACCGGCGCGTTTTCCGGAGGCAGGCCGTACACTTCCTTGAACGTGTCCCCCGACAGGAGAATCCACGTCAGCGACGAGAGCATGCCGACCGTGATCGCTGCGGTGATGCCGTGGCGCGTAGTTCCTTTCCAAAAGAGCAGCATGACCAGCGAAGGGAGGTTGGCCGAGGCGGCGATGCTGAACGCCCAGCCGACGAGGTAGCTGACGTTCATCGTTTCAAACTTGATCCCCAGGGCGATGGCGATCACGCCGACCACGACCGAGGTGATCTTGGCCACCCGGATTTTCACGTGGTCGGTCATTTCCAGTTTGAGCACGCTCCCGGCCAGGTCGTGCGCCACGGCGCCGCTGGCGGCAATGATCAACCCGCTGACCGTCCCCAGGACGGTCGTGAAGGCGATCGCCGAGATGGCGGCGAACAGCCATTCGCTGAAGCTGCGGGCCAATAGCGGCGCGGCCATATTGCTGGTGGTCACGTCGAGCGCGCCGGAGGTCATCGCCCCCAGGCCGATGTACAGCGTCAGGACGTAGAAGAACCCGATGCTGGCGATGCCGACAATCGTGCTCTTCCGCGCGCTGGCTTGATCTTTGACCGTGTAGTAACGAATCAGGATATGCGGCAGCGAAGCGGTTCCTCCAAACAGCGCCAGCATCAGCGATAGAAAATTGAGTTTGTCGAGCGGCTTATCGCTACGGAGCCCCTTGAAGGCGGGGAGGTTGCCGGGGCGCAGGACTTCGCTCCCGGACGTCGGCTTGGGATAGTAGACGGTCGTTTTGGCCCCATCCGCCTCTTTGATCAACTCCGAACCCCACAGCTCCACCTCGCTGTTTTGCAGCGTGGCCAAATATTGGATCGGGCCGAGCGGTCCGGTCCGGGACTGGCCGTCTGGCAGCTTCAGCACATGTCCCACCGGCGTTAATTCCGTTGGAGTGGTATCGCGGTGCAGGCTGTTGCTAATCCGAACCTGGCCATCGGCGGTCAGCGTCACCGCTTGCGTGCAGTCGATCACCGGATGCTCGGGAGTGGCATCAGGAAGGTTGACCAGCCGATAGACCTCGATCGTTCCGGTCGGGATGTGTCTGGCACGGAGATACGGTTTGTCGACCCAGCCTCCCTCCGGCTCGACCAACTCCCGCTCCGATGTGCTCAACATCTCCTGGAAGCTCTGCGGCGGATTGGCCTGTGGACGAAAGTCAAACCGAATGGCAGGAGGTCCGTCTGCGGTCCCTCCGGCCTGATCGGTCGTTTCCAGTCCGCGATTCAAAATTAAGACCGTCAGCACCGCGCTGAAGATCACCAGCAGCGAGCCTTTGAGGAACTGCACGTAGGTCGTGCTCACCATTCCCGCCGTGACCACGATCAGCGTGACGACCGCCCCGACCAGGATCACTCCGACTGCGTGCGGAAATCCGAGCAGCGGTTTGACCAGCGCACCGGCCCCCACCATTTGCGGAATGAGATAGAAAATGCTCACCACCAGCGTGCTGATCGACGCGGAGAGCTTGATCCCCCAGGAATTGAACTTGCTGTCGAGCGCGTCGGCAAATGTGAACCGCCCCATCCGCTTGAGCGGTTCGGCGATCACAAACAGCGCCACCACCCACCCCGCCAGGTAGCCGATCGAATACAAAAACCCGTCGTACCCGGAAAACGCGATCATCCCGCAAATCCCGAGGAACGACGCGGCGGACAGGTAGTCTCCGGCGAAGGCAATGCCATTGACGAACCAGTGGATCCCCCCACCGGCGGCAAAATAGCCCGCCGCCGACTTGGCCCGAGCCCCCAGGTAGAAGCTCAATCCCAGTGTGATCGCCACAAAGAGAACAAAGATGCCAACCGCCAGAGGGGACGCGTCGTAGGTCATCGTGAGGTGGACGGATGGTGAGGTGATGAAAGGAGGGGAATGCCGATTGTTCCCTGGTGGTTCCCGGAAGCAATCTGAGTCAGCCGCGCGGCTGCCCGGACTCGCGGCATAGCCAGGCATAAATCAGCGCCAGCACCAGCGCCGCAATAATCAGCACAAACCCATACAAGATCGCCAGATTCAGTCCCGCCACAGGGGTGCTTTGCATGACCTGCGGGGCGAAGGCGTTGAGCAGCATGAACCCGGCGTACAGCGCCAGGTACACCAGGAACAGCACCATCCCGTACCGCGCGCGGCGAGCGGCCAACAGGGGGGTGTCCCCCGCGTCTTCTCCCTGCGGCATCTGATCGAAGTGCGCCATGTCTGCTCCATGATTCGTGAAAACGAGACCAACCGGGATCACGCCATCCATTCGCAGATCTGGCGGTCGATTGCGTCGACCAGTCGCTCCAGACTGCCGCGGGCCAGAAGCGCGATCGTCTCCTGGTACATCCCCGTGTCATAGATCCCTGCCGTAGGAAGATACGCGGGACGGGAGCCATTGGCCAGCGTGATGACCGTCAGCGGCAGATCGGGGAATCGCCGTCGCAGCGCCTGTTGCAGGAATTGATAATGTTCCCCCTCCACCGCCAGCCAGAGTGCGTCCCCCATTTGCCATAGGCAAACCGGCAATGGAAACTCGTCGCCGGGGGGGAGGGAGGCCAATCGCCTGAGCTGTCGATCGACCCGTTCGATCAGCGCGTGGGCGTCGCGCGCCGCGAGAGAATCCCCCTGACGCAGCGCGGTCTCCTTGGATTCCAGGTGCCGCAGCCGCTCGGCCTGTAATTCGTCCACCGAGGACAACCCCGGTCGATACCGCAGGGGAACGGTCCACTGACGGCAGCGCCACAATTCTCCCCGCGTCCGTTCTTCGGAACTCAGCGGGACGTGCTTCCAGATCCCCAGAGTCGCCCCGGAAACCACCGGTCCGGCGTATTCAAATCGAGTTTGCGGGGGAGGCAACGGCTCCAGAGCGGCCAGCGCGGCGAATCCGAGCTGCCGGCCATTCCGATCGGCGACCTGGGTTCCCCCGACATATCCCTCGCGCGGTCCAAGGTCTCCGGAGGCCCCTTGCAGAAAGACGCAGGGGGCACCCGTCTGGCGTTCAATCACCTCGCGCATGGCGCCGGGGAAGTCGGGGCTGATCAGCGTGTTCTCAAACGCCAGCGTCGTGGGGTGGCAGGCATAGTTCACAAACGTCGCCAAGGGGGCTCCCCGGTCGTCCGTGACGCGAGCCACCAGCAGGGTGTCGTCGGCCGTTGCCGCAGGATTGAATCCGCAAACCCATTGGCCGGTCGCTGCGTCAGCAAAGTCGCGCTGCCCCGCCAGCCCGCATCGGCCATAGCCGTAGACGATCGCGGCCGGTTGCACACCCTGTTGTGCGGCGCGGACCATTCGTGAGACAGTTGCCGCCAGGGTCTCCAGGTAAGGCCCGATGAGCTCTCCTCCGGGAAGCAGCGCGCGGTCCGTGTCCATCAAACCGGCGCCGTGGGTATGCGAGAACGCAACAATCAGCGCGGCACGGGGCACCGCCGCCGCAGACACGACCCGATCCAAAAACTGGTCCATCTCCCGCGCCAGGAACAGGCAATGGTCCAGGGCGATCAATAGCAACTCTCCCTCGTCGCCGGGGCGAGCCGACTGCAGGGCGGCAACCGTCGCGGTCAAAGGCCGATGGATGCCGGTGGCCCGCTCATGCGTCGCCGCCCCCCACATGCGATGGTAAATCCCCACCGGCGGAGTGATGTCCTCACGGGAGATCCCGAATCGACAACGGCTTTGGGGAGTGTTGATGTGGGGCATTGCGACTAAACCTCAAACGACTCCCCGCGCTGCGGGATGATTGGTGCTTCGTCGCAGTAATCCTTCAGCAATCCCGCCAGCGCGCGGGAGGACTCCGGTTCGCCGTGGACCAGGAACGCCTGACCCACGCCGGTCTTGCTGGCCAGATGTTCGTACCACCATTTGAAATCGTTGACGTCGGCGTGGGCCGAGAGTCCTTCCAGGATTTCCACATCCGCCCGCAGCGCGTATTGCCGGTCGTAAATCCGCAGCTTGGGCTGCCGCTCGCGGATGCGGCGTCCCAAGGTGTGCTCGGCCTGAAAGCCGATGATCACGATCGTGTTGTCGGGATCCTCCACGCTGTGCTTGAGATGATGCAGCACGCGGCCGCTTTCGCACATACCGCTGGCGGCGATCACCACCATGGGACCGGCGCGGTGGTTGAGCGCCATGCTCTCTTCCTGTTTGCCGACGTAGGTCAGCCCGTGAAACGCAAACGCATCCGTATCGGCCAGCAGCGTCCGCTGCACATGGTCGTCGAAGACGTGCGCGTGTCGCCGAAAGACGGCGGTCAGGCGGTTTGACAACGGGCTGTCGACAAAGATCGGCACCGGGGGCAACGCTCCGGAGTTCACCAGGTCATTGAGAAAATAGACAAGCTGCTGGATCCGTCCCAGGGCGAACGCGGGGATGATGACCTTGCCCCGGCGCTCCACGGCGCGGCGGATGATCCGGGCCAGATCCTCCTTGATGTTATCCGCCGGAGGGTGGACTCTGTTGCCGTACGTCGATTCGGAAATCAGGATGTCGCAGCCGTTGACCAGCTCCGGATCGCGGAGCAGGGGCAACTCGCGCCGCCCCAAGTCCCCGGTGAACACCAGTCGCCGGATGCTCCCTTTCTCCTGAAATTCCAGTTCGCAGATCGCCGAACCCAGGATGTGACCGGCGTCTCGAAATCGGACCCGCAACTCGGGAAAAATCTGCCTCCACTCCTGGTACGGGAAAGGCTCCATCTGCCGGACGATCCCTTGCACGTCCTGTTCGCTATACAACGGTTCGATCCGCGGCTCCTCCCGCGGCCGCTTCTTGTTCATGTACCGCGCGTCCTCTTCCTGGATGTGGACGCTGTCGTCGAGCATGATCTCGGCGACGTCGGCGGTCTGGTCGGTGCAGAACACCGGGCCGCGGAAGCCTTCCCGGTACAGGCCCGGAAGATTCCCGCAATGGTCGATGTGCGCATGCGACAAAATGACCGCATCGAGCTGGCGGGGCGGGTGCAGGAACTGCTCGTTTTTTCGGCGGGATTCGGCCCGGTGTCCCTGGAACAGTCCGCAGTCCAGGAGAATCTTCAGTTTGCCGCATTCGATCAAATGCTGGCTCCCGGTGACCTCTCCCGCCGCGCCGCAAAACGTGATCTTCATGCTCGGCTCCCAAATTCCCCGATTGACCCTCAAGCCCATTTCGTATATTAGCCGGTCTGATTCCCAGGCACAGCCCCTCCGCGGCGGCCCCCCGCCGGTTGGCGCGTGTGATGAAGAATTGGGATTGAGCCGCCACCATGAAGATCCTCCGTGCTCCGTGGGGAGAACCTCGCTCCCAGTCGACTTGAGCCGTTTGACCTAAGGGAAGCGGGCACCATTCGTTGTGAACAATGCCGTTTGACCGGTCGCATTCGCGGGCTATACAATTTGATGTCGTGACTTGCGAAAGGACACCGAATCACAGGAGCTGACAATGGTCGCCGTCGTCGGGAAACCCGAGGCGCTGCGAGACATGTTCGCGGCCCTCACAGAACATACGTTTCAGGTCGATCTGGGAATTGCAGACACCCGTTTGACCGATTATCTGGCGGACCTGCTCCTCCGGTTCATCCGGAGCGACGCCCTGTACCGGTTCCGCAGCGTGCTGGGACGGCGGCTGGAGGATGTCGCCGGGATGATGCTCGAAGCCGAGCAGCGGCAGGGGAAGCCCCGCCGCGAGATCTATCGGCATATCGGTGATTTCACGCTGTTTTGGACCGGCGTCTACCCCGAGGCGCTGTCGCACCTCCAATCCCCCGACTGCCGCGATCACTTGCTCGACTACCTGGAACAAGGTAAACGTTCGTACCTGATCGCCAGCCGCTTTGAAGAAGAGCCGTACCAGGACGAAGCCCCCATTCTTCGTCGGCTGAGCGATGAATTCGAGTTGTGCAGCGTCGGACTGCAACAGGTCCGCAAGGAATGGGAGAAGCCGCTCCCCGGCAGTTCGGACCTCAGTCACTGATTTCTCGCCGCATGCACAATTCACTCCAATGCGCCCTCTGCGGGCTGGCTCATTCTCTCCACCAGTTGCAGAATCTGTGTACAGCGTGCGGCAGGCCACTGGTCGCCGGATATGACCTGGCCAGCCTGCGGAGTCGGTTCACCCCCGCCATCGTTCGCCAGCGCGCGCTCCGGTCGATGTGGCGGTTTGCCGAAGTGCTTCCGGTGGACCAGGTCGAGGACGCCGTTTCGCTGGGTGAGGGGGGGACGCCGCTGCTGCGCTGCACTACGCGAGGACCGTTTTCCCGGTTCGGCCACCTGTTCATCAAGGACGAGTCGTTCAATCCCACCGCCAGTTTCAAGGCCCGCGGCATGTCGGCCGCCATCACCCGTGCCGTCCAGCTTGGTGTCCGGACGGTCGCGCTTCCCTCGGCCGGGAACGCCGCGGGGGCCGCGACCTATTACGCCGCGCGGGCTGGCCTCGATTGCTACCTGTTCATGCCGCAAGACACCCCCCCGGCGAACATTATCGAGTCGGTGGTGGGGGGCGCGCGGGTGTTCCTGGTGAATGGCCTGATCAGCGACTGCGGGAAACTGGTGAAGCGGGGCTGCTCCGAATTCGGCTGGTTTGATCTCTCGACGCTGAAGGAGCCATTTCGGCTCGAAGGGAAAAAGACGATGGGGTACGAACTCCCTTTCGATCTGGCGGAGGTCCGCGGGACGGACACGTTGACGCTGCCGGATGTCATCTTCTATCCGGCGGGAGGGGGAACGGGATTGATCGGGATGTGGAAGGCGTTCGCGGAGATGGAGTCGCTGGGTTGGATCGACAGCCGCCGCCCGCGGATGGTGCTCGTCCAGGCGGAAGGGTGCGCGCCGATCGTCCGCGCCTGGAACGAGGGCACACAGCACGCGGAGCTGTTTCCCAACGCGGCGACGGTCGCCTCGGGACTGCGCGTTCCGGCTGCGGTGGGAGACTTCATGATGCTCCGCGCCGTGCGGGAGAGCGGCGGAATGGCCCTCACCGTGAGCGACAGCGAACTCCTGGAAGGGGTCCGCGAGCTCTCCCGATTTCAGGGAGTGTACGCCTGCCCCGAGGGAGGCGCCGTCTGGAAAGCGGCTCAGCGCCTGCTCGCGTCAGGCTGGCTCCAGCCCGAAGAAGAAGTGGTCCTGTTCAACACCGGCAGCGGCCTGAAATACAACCACCTGTTTCCGCCGGACAACCTCCCGGTGCTGGATCACAACGATCCGAACTGCCTGGCGACAATTGCCGCTGCGTGACGTTCGCCTGAATCAGGAGATCGGTGGTTAGGCGTCACGTCGTTGCTGCTCGGCAGCACTCGGCCATCGTCCCGTCTGGGACTCAGCGAGCGCGTTCTGAAACTCTGATCGGTATTTCTGGAATTCTGGATGCCTCGCGCGCAGTCGCTCGAACTCATCCCAGAATAGCCGCTCATCAAAACCCGCAAAGTCTTGCTGCGAGAAAGCCGCCAGGTTGTGAAGCCAATCCGCAAGCTCGCCCAAGGCTCGAACGCGCCGAATGTGACGAGTCCAGAAGAAGGGATTGAACCACTGGCCTTTGTACGGCAGCCAAGCCAACGGGCGAATATCCAGCATCGCGCAGTAAAGCAGGTAGCGGTAGGCATACTTTCGATGGTCGTCCATGTGATGGTGGGTGCCGATGTCTGACGGCCCATGCTCAGCGACGGCGGCCACGAGGCCCACCGATTGCAACCGCGACGCCAAGCCGCTCTTCTCTGCTGCGCATGATCCGGCCAAGTTCTCATCGAGCAATCCTCTCATGTGCTGCTCAATCAACGACTCTCGAGTCGTTCTCGGAGGGTCTATCTAGGTCCGTCGATTTACCGGTTTGAAGATGTCGCGACAGACCGACCTGCGGCCTCGGACTCCCGCAGCGGCCGATTCAGCGCGTCACGTCCGACCAAACCGCAACTCGACCGACTCGGGGGACAGGTTGCCGACGGCCTCAAGCGCCGGCGACCCCATGATGAACCGCTGGAACTCGGGGAGCCGATCCGGCGATTCGCACCAGCAATTTCCTTTGCCTGCTGAGGCCCCCGCCGCCGGCGCGAACCGGAACTGGAGGTCGAGCTGCCGCGGCTCGTCGTCCTCTTCGTTTGCCACGATGAATTGTCGCACGATGCTGACTTCGAACGCCGGCCCAGCGCCCCAGTCATAGGTGCCCCACTGGAACAGGAGCATGTCCCCGTCCTGGTCAAGAGGGCAGCCGTCGGCCCGTTCTTCCGTGTAGTACGTGAGCATGGCCTCGACACCGGCGACCGGGGTCAGAGCGTTCAGCGACCGCCCGGCCGCCTCCAGGCGCTTGAGGAATCGTGTCTTCGCCTTGCGAGGCTTCATCGGTCAAGCGCCCTCCGATACCGAATGACCCAAGCACAGCCACACTGGTGCAGTGGAGGAGAACCTCGAAGCGGAACTGCAAGCGCTTGACTGGGTTGGCCGCAGCGCAGGGTTAGCTTTCGGACTTTTCATCCGAAACCATCGTGCTTCCAAGTCTCAAACATCTAAACCCAATGGGAACAAAGATGAACACAGTGGCGAGGAAAAGCCAGGCCACCGGCCAATCGCGCTCCCAGATCCCGAAGCAAGCTAAAGCAAAAAAGACAATGGTAAATGGAAAAACCAGGCCGTAGGCGACTAGTCGCCAACTTCTGGTGCTCCGATTGTGAACGTAGTCCCGGAAATCGTCGGCCTCAGTGATGGCTCGCGAGCAATCTGGAGAGCACACAAACTGTCCGCGACCGGATCTTGAAATACACGATGAGCACAATGCCTTGCCGCAACTAACGCAAATCGCGACCGACTCAGTTTCTGGATGGTTGAAACATCTCATGACGTGAAGCCGACTAACTTGTCTATCGCGAGTTTCTGCCGATCATCAGTCGTCGTAAATTCTGCGGCCAAATACACAGATTATAACCGACACCTGTTTCGCTGTCACGCCATTTCTTGGATGGTCGGCAGGCGCGCCGAGCGCTCAGCCGCCGGCGCCGCTCCCAGCGCCACTGGGTCAAGAGTAACCAAAGCGGCAGCCCCGTTCGCTTGCATCGCCTGATTCAACGATGGCCCTTGCCAAATGGCTCTTCCCGACGATTCTTGTCGCTTTCGAGCGTCTTCAAGAATGGCCGCGATCTCGATACTGAAGATCTCAGCTCGCGGACTGCGATCGTTGACGAATCAGCCAGAAGCGCATACCGACTGTGGACACTGACGAGCACCGAAACGACCCCAGTGGGGTCGAAGTGATTTAGCCGGGGCGTTGAGCGCAGCGATACCCCCGGCCCGGATCCCGCGTTCCACAGACCCCGGCGGGGTCACAGGCGCGTGGCGGCTGAGTGGCCTCCAATTCTGGCGTCTTGAACGTGCCATCGAACCGCGGTGGCGCCTCCCTCCTGGCGCTGTGGTGGAAACGATGTCACCCCGAACAGAGCGGATTCTCTCGGTGCGGCGTTTTTGCGACCTCGTGGGGGGCAACGAGCCGTCGTTCTATGAGAGTCACAGGCGGTTGATGGCTGAACGGAGAGGCGGCGCCGAGGCGTTGCCCGAGACGTTCCTGCCGGTTGAGGTCATGGATGGGCCTGACGGTTTGCCGATTTCCGACGTGCTGTAGCGGGGGGAGGACTGGGGAGACACCAAGGGGAATATGGTCGAGATTGCGGTTTCCACTGGCTGATCATCCGGGTCGTCGCCGAAGTCGCCGAGGTGCGGTTGCGTGGCATTCCACGCGTGGTGTTCGCAGAGACTGGCAGAAGCTGAGTATCCCCTGGAGGGTGAATCAGATTCTAAAATTGGACGTCGACTCGCACGAATCTGGTTCACGCACGGGACAAGCCCGTGGGGGTCTTGGTTTTGCCAGTCAGGCCGATTCTAGCCGACGAATCTCGTTCACCCGTGACTCCAGGTCACGGGGGTCGGGAGGCATTCGTCTGATCGTCGCAGGCGGAAGCGGTGGAGACCCGAAAAGCTCATGCTCCACTCCTGGACTCATCGAATGGATTGTGCCGTCATCCCGCGGATCATGAATTCAGCAACGGGATGATGCCTGCGTGTGTATGGACGACGTGGTCCGGATGGACTTGGGCCAGTTCGTGGCCGCGGAATTTGGTGACGAGGAAGATTGTTCGGCAACCGGCGGCCTGACCGGCTTGGATGTCTACGTCGCCGTCTCCCACCAGGATCGACTGCGCCAAGTCGAGTTGCCGGTCCTGGGCGGCTTGGTGCAACATGCCGGGGAGCGGCTTGCGGCAGGGACACCGCTCCTGGGCCGTGTGCGGACAAAAGTAGACTCCGTCGATCAGTCCTGGCAGGAGCGCGAGCATCTGCTGATGGATCGTTTCCAGCGTTGCGCGATCGATCAACCCCTTGCCGATCTGCCCCTGGTTCGTGACGACGATCGGGGAAAATCCAAGTCGGCGGGCTGCTTCCAGGACGGGGATCACTTCGCGCAGGAGCACGAACTGTTCCAGACAGGTGACGTACTCGCCGCGGGGCATCCCGCGATTGATGACGCCGTCCCGATCAAGGAACAGCGCGCGGGTCGGCAGGGGGGGTTGGGGTTCCATACCAGCGGGAGATCTCCTCTCGGTTTTTCTCGTACCATTGCCGCGCCGCTTCCAGTTTCTGCGGTTCGCCGATGTCCAGGACGATGGCGTCGGTGACGACGGCGGCCAAGGGAACTCCGTCGGCAGCCAGTCCGGGAATGACCGATTTGTCCAGGCTCAGCACCGGTTGCGTGATGCGGGGGAGCACCTGGGTCTTGTCGATGATGTACGTGCCGGTATTGAGATACAACCCCGGCTCGAACTCTTGGAAGGGATGGGGCCGGGGGATCCACTGGGCGATGCGGCCGTCGGGCGAAACGCGCGCCAGGTCGCCGTTTTGCGGGTGGTCAGAGCGCTTGACGAGAATCGTGATCGCAGGGGCGAGCCGGTCGTGGACCGCCGCCAGCGTCCGCAAGTCGAACTTGTGCAACTGATCGCCATACAGCAGCACGAAGGAATCGGAGAGCATGTCCGCTGCCCGGCGGATGGCGCCGGCTGTGTCGCACAGTCCGGCGGATTCGTCGGAATACTCGATCTTCACCCCCAGAGGCGCGCCATCGCGAAAGTGGCCGCGGATCACGTCGGGCAGGTAATGCAGGTTGACGACGAAATGGCGGAAGCCCTGAGCTTTGAGGCCCCGAATCGTATGCTCCAAGAGCGGCATCCCCGGCGCCACTTCGACCATCACCTTGGGGACGGAATCGGTCAAGGGCCGCAGGCGGGTTCCCAAACCCGCACCCAAGAGGAACACGCTGCGCTCGCTCATGTCGCTTCAATTGGTGGTACGGAATCCGTGGTTTTCGCGAAACTGAATTTCGCTTCCCGGCTGCGAAAAACGGACGGGAACTTCCTTGAAATCGATCAGGTTCATTGTGGCGGCGGTCTTGGTCATGGCGTCCCGGACCGCGTCGCGGCGATCGATGGGGGCCAAAAACAGCAGGCATCCTCCCCCGCCGGCCCCCAGCAGCTTCCCTCCCCAGGCGCCAGCCGCCAGCGCCGCTTCATACAGCACGTCGGTGGTGGCCAGCGGAATCGACGAGGCAAGCGAGCGCTTCATCTGCCAGCCGGCGTTCAGAATCTCACCCAGACCGGGGAGGTTCCCCGACTTGAGGCAGGCCACAAAGTCCTCGACCTGCGCCACCATCTTCTGCATCGTCCGGAATTTCGCGTCGTCTCCAATGTTGCGATTCTGCTCTTCCAGGATCGTACCGGCGTCGCGGGTGAGACCGGTGTAGAACACCAGCATGTGGTGCTCCAGATCCGACTCGACCTTGTAGTCAAGCATTAAAGGATCGACCTGGACTTTACCGTCCGGCTGAAACGTGATGACGTTGAGTCCTCCAAACGCCGCGGCGTATTGATCCTGCTTGCCGATCGGCTCCTGGAGCAGATCGATCTCAAGTCGGACCGCTTCGGAGGCGGCTTCTTCGGCGGTCAGGTTGTGCCCCTTGAGCGCGTAAAGGGCCCGCATGAGCGCCACGGAAAACGAAGAGGAAGAACCCAAGCCGGTCCGGGCCGGGAGCGAGGCGAACGTAGCGATCTCCAGGTTGTTGCGAATTCCCAGGTCGATGAGCGCCGCCCTGACCCGCGTGTGCTGCAATTCTTCCGGAGCATTGACGATTTCCGTTTTGGAATATCGCACGGCGATCTTGTCGATCAGCGGGGTGTGATTGGCCACCACGTAGACATATTTGTCGATCGCGGCGGAGACGACGCGACCGGGATGCCGCGTATAAAACGCCGGCAGATCGCTCCCTCCACCGACGAACGAGATGCGCAAGGGGGCGCGGACGGCAATCAGCGAAACCAGCTTGAAATTCTGCCCCTCCCTCGAAATCATCGCCTGATCCCCTTCTGCAGACCCAGCAGTGCCTGCCGGTCGACTTTTTTGTCCCAGCCCTCGGCCAGAAACCAGTCGGCATAGGAGCGGATCGAATCGTCGATCGTGTATTGCGGTTTCCAACCCAGCCGTTTGAGACGGGTCACGTCCGACACCGCATGCCGCGTGTCGGTCCGCCGAAATCCCCCCAGGACGATCTGCGATTCGGTGCCGGTCAGCCGCTGGACGGCCCGCGCGAACTGCAACACGGTATAGGCCCGCCCGGCCCCCACGTTGAACACCTGGTGATCCATCCGCCGATCGGTGAGGGCCAAAACGTTGGCCGCCACGACGTCGCGGATGTTGACAAAATCGCGCCGCGCCAGGCCATCTTCATAGACTGTGATCGGCACTCCCGACAGCGCCTGCGAAACGAAAATCCGCATGGCCCCCGAGTAGAGGTTGCGGGGAGATTGCCGCTCTCCCTGCACGATGGAGTACCGCAGGGCGACGGTGGGTATGGCATAGGTCTGCCCCAGCCGCAGCGCCGCGAGTTCCAGCGTGTATTTCGACAGTCCGTAGGAATTGGTGGGAAAGACCGGCTGCGTTTCGCGAAAGGGGATGTGTTGCGCCGGTTGCCCGCGCGGTCCGCGGACTTCCCACTCCCCGTTTTCAAACTGCTCCAGCGTCCGCAGGGGAGGGTAGTAGGTCTTCCAGCCTCCCCCGGCGCGGTAACTGTATTCGCCGTCGCCATACACGAAGTGCGACGAGGCCAAAATGACGTTCCGGACGCTCAACTGCTGTTCCACCAGACACTCATAGAGCAGCGCCGTGGAGACGGCGTTGGTGGTAAAAAACCGGGAGAAATCGAGCCGCTGATCCTGGTACGCCGCCAGGTGATAGACCGCCGAAACCCCCGCCAGCGCCTTTTCCCAGGCGGCTTTGTCTCGGACGTCCCCTTTGATCTTCTCGTAATCGGAGCTGAGGTATTTCGGCCATTTCCCGCCATGCACCTCCCCTTGCAGGTTGTCGAGGATGCGAATGCGGTAACCCCGCGCCGCGAGAGCGTCGGCGGTGTGCGAGCCGATGAATCCAGCGCCGCCGGTGATCAGGACAGTTTCGGAAGGCATGGTCTCACGGAGGATGTCGCGCGCCAATTCAATCGCCGATGCGCCCACGCAGGGGGCGCGGGGACGGTGGTCACTTGGCCGCGGCCAGCTTGGCCTCTTTCTCCTCGCGGCGACGGACGACGACCTCTTCCTGGATCGACTTGGGAACCTGTTTGTAGCGGTTGAATTCCATCGTGAAGCCCCCCTTTCCCTGGGTCATCGACCGCAGTTCGTTGGCGTAATCGAACATGGCGGCCAGAGGGACTTCGGCCCGCATGACAACGTTCCCCGCCACCACTTCGCTGGAGGTGATGAGACCGCGCTTGCTCGATATATGCCCGGAGATCGATCCCTGGAATTCCGTGGGGGCTTCGACCTCCAGATTCATGATCGGCTCCAGCAGCACCATGCCCGCTTTTTTCAGCGTCTCGCGCATGCAGTTGAAGGCGCAGATGTTGAACGCCATTTCCGAACTGTCCACGTCGTGGTAGCTGCCGTCCTCCAGCACCATCTTGACGTTGACGACTTCGCACTCGCACAGCGGACCTTTGGGAAGCGCCCGCTGGAATCCGGCGTTGACCGGCGCGATGTACTCGCGCGGAATGCGTCCCCCCTTGATCTGATCGTCGAATTCGTAGGAGACGGGGGAATCTTCCGGAAGCGGCACCAGCCGCCCCACGACGTGGGCGTATTGCCCCGATCCGCCGGTCTGCTTCTTGTGCTTGTAGTTGAACTCCACTTCGCGCGAGGGCGTCTCGCGATAGGCCACGCGCGGTTCGCCGACGACGCATTCGACTTTGTATTCGCGGCGGATGCGTTCGACGTAGATCTCCAGGTGCAACTGTCCCATGCCGGCGATCAGCGTCTGACCGGTTTCTTCGTCGCTGGAGACGCGGAACGTGGGATCCTCGCGGCGGAACCGCTCCAGCGCTTTTCCGAGCTTGTCGGCGCCGTCGCGTTTCGCCGGTTCGATTGACAACTTGATGACCGGCTCGGGAACGAAAATACTCTCCAGCGCGTATTCCACGCGGTCTCCGCAGAACGTGTCCCCCGAGGCGCAATCCAATCCCACCGCGGCGACGATGTCTCCCGCCTCCGCGCTGTCCAGGTCTTCCCGCTGGTCGGCATGCATCCGTAGAAGTCGCCCGATGCGGAGCTTGCGGTTGAGACGGGTGTTGGTGAAGGAGTCCCCCTTGGTGACTTTCCCCTGATAGATGCGAATGTAGGTCAGTTGGCCGAAGGGTTCTTCCACGGTCTTGAAGGCCATGAAGACCGCCGGTGCGTCGGGCTTGGGCTCCAGCCGAACTTTCGTCAGTTCGGTCTTGTCGCTCCCGGCCTCGACCGCCTCTTCGGCGACCGCGACATCCCCTTCTTCGGCCAGGGAGGCCATCAGGGCAGCGTCTTCCGCGGCAGCAGTCGCAGCCGCCGCCATTGCGGCTTTGCGGGATTTTTTCGACAGGTCGGTGGCATCCACGACGCGATCGAGCGGGCTGGGGAGAAACGCCACGATGGCATCGAGCAGTTCCTGGACCCCTTTGTTCTTGTAGGCCGTTCCCATCATCACCGGGGTCACGTTCTGCGCCAGCGTCGCCTCGCGGATCAGCGGAACAATCTCTTCGGCAGAGACTTCCCGTTCTTCCAGCAGCGCCTCCATCAACTGGTCGCTGAAGAGCGACAGCGTCTCCAGCAGATTCGCGCGCCCGGCACGAGCTTCTTCCAGGTATTCTTCGGGAATCGCCTCGCGGCGGATTTTCTCACCCTGGTTGCCGTCGAAAAAGACGGCTTCCATCCGAATCAGGTCGATCACCCCTTGAAAACGGGATTCGGTTCCCATCGGAATTTGCAGCGGCAGCGGCGTGACACCCAGTTTTTCTTTGACTTGGGCGATCACCTTGGTGGGATTGGCTCCGATCCGGTCCATCTTGTTGATGAAGGCGATCCGCGGAATGTGGTAGCGCTTCATCTGGCGATCAACAGTCAGCGATTGACTCTGCACGCCGCCGACGGCGCACAGCACGAGAATCGCCCCATCCAGCACGCGCAGGCTCCGTTCCACCTCGACGGTGAAGTCGACGTGGCCGGGAGTGTCAATGATGTTGATCCGGTGATCACCCCATTCGACGCGTGTGCAGGCGGAGGTGATGGTGATCCCCCGTTCCTTTTCCAGGTCCATGAAGTCCATGGTGGCGCCGGCGCCATCCCCCTTGACCTCGTTCATCCGGTGAATTCGTCCCGAAAAGAAGAGGATCCGCTCGGTCAGGGTGGTCTTACCCGAATCGATGTGGGCGGAAATACCGATGTTTCGAAGTGTGGCCAGATCGCTCATGGACGTTGCAGTGGGGAAAGAGACCCGGAACGGCTCCGCCGCCAGGAGCGGGGGAGCGGTTCACCGACAAAAACAGTTCGCATTCAAATCAGAGGAATTTCCATCTCACAGGGACGCGGCTCGTGGAACACGCCGAGTCGCGGTGGTCCCCCTGAGAACTTCCTCGGCTGGACAAAGCGGGCGCTTTGAACAAGGAAGTTTGGTAGGGCGGGGAGACGTTTCCTGAGGCTGGCGACGGGCTAGTCCCGAAGACGTTCCCCTTGCAGGTGACTCTTCATGGCTCGGCGCTCACCTTTCAGGCGAAAAAACAGGAAACGGCTGGTTGGTCCGAAAGCGAGCCACCGGGAGTCTAATCGACGCCCCACAAGCCCTGTGGGGTCTGCCGAAGGCTTTTTCCGATCAACTCAGGCAATGGACCCAAGGTAACAACTGAAGAAATCTTACTGCCTGGGAAGCCGTTCGAAAAGGGCAATTTGAAGGAATTCTCGGAAAAAACGGACTTGTCGATTTGACCCGGAACCGGCGATCCGACACCATTTTCCCGCGATCCGACCCTCCTGGAGCTGCTCCTTTCGCTCCTCTGCAAACCGAAACAGCTCAAACGCAAACAGCCGGGAGAACCCTTGCGGTGGGGCAGGAACCACAAGAATCCAGCATCCGGCTGCTTACGCAGGGAATCTTAGGGGGGCAGAGCTCGAAAATCAATGGGGGGTTTGGCCGGATCGTGGTTCATTCTGCGTGCGGACCGCTGGTTTGCCGAAATCCGCAGGAACAGGGATCGCAACCCGATTCTCGACTGAAACGGCAGGGCCGGAGACTTCGGCCATCGCCGGCCGTTCTCTGGCTGGTGCTTGACCTTGGACGCAGCCAATCGAGCGGACACTCGTCGAGCGACTACTCCTCAAAGCCCGGCCAAAGCTCTGACGGTGTGACTCCAAGGGCCTCGGCGATCCGCACGACAGTTCTCTTTTGAGGACGCGATTGCCGCATAAGCATCATGGAAATCGCTGATTGCCCCACGCCAATCGCGTTCGCCAACGCTTCTTGTGTAAGGCTCTTGTCTTTCATCAGAGACCCCACGCGATCAGCGAATGTCGATTCTTCTTCGTCCATCTGTCGAAGTAACTCTGCATACCCTGGGATGTGCGATTTCGCGTCTTCTTCAAGTTCTTCAAGATCGCTCCCCAATCCACCAGGACGGTTCGATGGAAAGAGCGCTTCACGGACTGTGGAAATGGCCATTTCCCTTTCATCATCCTCGGCGGAATCACTCGCGATGATGTCCAGCATCTCGCGTACAACCGCCTGAATCGCATCGCTGCATTCAGAATAGGCCCTGATCCACGGCGAAACAATCGGAACGAGAGATTCCCGTGTTCTGTTCAGTTCTGCTGTGTTTTCATCCACCATTGACGGCATGGTATTGCTCCTCAGAAACAGCCGGCTTCAAGTCCATACGAGGCAACCATGAACCGGGTCACACCCTGTTTCTGTAAAACCTCTCTAGAACGATTTCTCTTTGCGCCTTAAAGATCTTGAGTTGATTGCTGGAAAAGTCCTGCCGCTTCTTTTGGAAAACATTCAGTACCCAGATCATCGGCAGTGGCTCACATACGTCGGAATCTCCGACGAAGAAGATCACTCGCAAATTGTCTTGACCGGCGATCACGTCATCAATCCGCAGCTCGCCTATATGCAATCCCTGAAGCGCCTTGACCCTACACCAATTTAAGTCGATTATCCGTCCTGTTTCATCGGTCTGCGGTGTTTTGCTCGGCCAGAATCGCAACTTGAGCACATGCCTTCGAAGTTCGATCATGGCCCTCGAAGACTTGAACAGCTTTCGACACTGATCGAAGGCGGGGCGAAAGATCCGAACCCTTCTGCTTCCTGTAAGTCCCATTCGAATGGCCCCGATCAATTTATCACTTATTCTCCAGTGTAGCCTTCCATAATATCACAAAAACGCCCCGCGTCAATGCGGAATATCACAAACAAGACTCTGTGGGCGACTTCGATTCTCCAACTCAGCTACCTTGCTTTCCAATTCTGATCGCTTCGGAACTGGCAGACCCAGTCGCTGCCCATAGTTCCGGCCCGGTCCGAATTCCGATCTTTCGCACCCCTGATCAACATGGAAACGACATTCACCCCCGGCGCCCAGCGGGTCACGGAACTGGCGGCTCAGATTGCCGGTCGGCGCGCCGCGCTGGCGGTGGAGCCGGAACATTTGTTGTGGGCGCTGGTTCTCGACGAGTCGCGCGCGGCGGAGATTCTGGCCGGGTTTGCACTTTCGGCAGAGAGACTGGAGCAGTGCCTGTTCCCGATCCGCCACAGCCGGGAGGATCAATCGCCCCCCGAGCCGCTGCCGCCCCACAGCGAGATTCTCGAAGCGGTGTACCTGGAAGCGCGTCGCCAGGTGGTGCAGGATGGTCGAAATCGGGAAGTGGGGACCGAGCATCTGCTGGGGGGGCTGGCCACGATTGATTCGTCGGTGCGACAATTGCTCGAAGTGCATGGGGTCGCTCCTGCCGACGTGCTGGAACAGGTGGAGGCCCACAGCGGAGACTCCAGTACGCCGCTCCCTGCCGAAGAGCCGCTGGCGCTGGCTCCCCCTCCGGTGGGTGAGCAGACCGACCTGTATCGGATTCTCGACGCGGCGGCCAATCGCCTCAACGAGGGACTGCGGGTCATCGAAGATTATGTGCGGTTTGCCATCGACGATCGCCATCTGACGGAACGGCTGAAAGGGTGGCGGCACCGGTTCGCCGGGGCGGTGCAATCGCTCGACTCCCGCGCGTTGCTCGCCGCGCGCGATACGCTGCGGGATGTGGGAACGACAGTCCAGACCCCGCGAGAGCGGTCCCGCGAATCGCTGGCGGACGTGGTGCGCGCGAGCTGCAAACGGGTGCAGGAGGCGTCTCGGACTCTGGAGGAATATGGGAAAATCGTCTCCCCCCAGTTCGGCCAGACGCTGCAAGAGCTGCGGTATGAAGCCTATACGATCGAAAAGGGAATCCTGACCCGCTTCGAGTCGCAGGGGCGGCTGGGCGATTGCCGTTTGTACCTGTTGGCGACCCAATCCCTTTGCCCTGGGGGCGCAGGTCCGGTGATTCGGGCGGCCCTCGCGGAAGGGGTGGATGTCGTTCAAGTGCGCGAGAAGCGATTGCCGGATCGGGAACTGCTGACTTGGGCTCGTTACGTCCGCGACTGGACGGCCGCCGCCGGGGCGCTCTTCATCATGAATGATCGCCCCGACCTGGCGGTCCTGGCTGACGCCGATGGGGTGCATGTGGGACAAGATGAGCTAACGGTCCGGGACGCCCGGCGGATCGTCGGGCCGGACAAACTGGTCGGCGTCTCGACGCACAACCTGGATCAGGCGCGGCAGGCTGTACTCGACGGGGCGGACTATATTGGAGTCGGCCCGGTCTTCCCCAGTGGCACCAAGTCGTTTCCCGATTTTCCGGGGCTGGACTTCGTCCGGCAAATCGCCTGGGAAATCACGCTCCCCGCCTTTGCGATCGGCGGCATCGATGCTGGAAACGTCACGCAGGTGGTCGCCGCCTTCAATCAGGGAGGAGGCCCGACAATCCCGAGAATTGCCGTCAGCGGTGCGATTTGTGGTGCTGAAGATCCGGCGCAAGTGACCCGTGAACTTCGAGCCGCGCTGTGCCGAACGGAGTCTCCTCGACAAACGTAAAGCGGCGCTGAAGTCGCCCCCTTGGAGTGCGGGAAATCTTTCCCGCTTTTCGTACTTCTGCAAGAGACGTTCCCAGCGCAAAGCCCCCCCTTCCGGCCAAAGCGGCAACTGTTTCTCGAACGTCGTCTCCTCGACAAACGTAAAGCGGCGATGAAGTCGCCGCACCCCAGGGATTAGCTAATCCAGAGTGTGAATTTTTTAACATCACTCGTTGTACAATTGAATGGCTGGCGATAGGATGACCCTCCGAGGGCCGGCGCGAAATGGAATTTGGAGTCGACCTTCCACTGCGGTGTGATGGAGGGTTCCCGGAATGTACAGTTCCTGGTGAGGGTCGACTATGAAGGCGTTGCCGCGAATCAATCGGTGGTTTCCGTCTCTTCTGGGGCTGCTTAAGGAAGGGAGGCAACGCGCCGCTCGCCAGCGCTCGCACTCCCCCGTCCGCCAGGGAATTGAACGGCTGGAAGTCCGCGATCTCCTGTCGGCGACGGTGCAATTCGACGCCAGTTCGGTGTTCAACGCTGACGTGGTCGTCAATCGGATCAACGGGGTCAACGACACCACGCAGACACCGATCGATTTGATTGGAACGAACTGGAGTCTGGTTACGCAGTCCGCGGCCAATGCCTTGGTTCCCTCGGGGGGGACGGCAAATGGCTTGCCGGATAATGGCTTCTTTTTTCCAAACTCCTTCCATCCCGACGTGCAACTGGCGACGAAAAACGCCAGCAACGGCAATAATGCGCGGCGGGCCGGGACAGACAATGTCGTCGCCTCCCCCGCCTCGTTCGGATTCACGCTGGGGGTTCCGCAGAACAACTATTAGGAAGTGCATCTCTTCCTAACCGCCGGTCAGGCATTGTCCGACAACACCTCGTTTCAACTGACGCTCTACTACGCCGACGGCAGTTCCAGCACCTCCCCGGTCGCGACCGTTCCCGACTGGTTCCACCCGGTGACCGAGTCCCAGTCGCGGTACAATCTGATCCGGGGAATGGATCGGGAAAAGGCCAATCTGACCCAGTACCAGGACGCGAACGCGGCGACGATTTTTGGCTTCCGGTTTGCAGCGGACGCCAATCGCCAACTCTCGAGTCTGGAAGTCACGCCAGTCAATGTGCCGGGGACGATTGTCTTTTTCGGCGCCACTGGTGTCGTCCCCAATCATGCCCCCACGCTCCCCTCGATATCGCACCAAAACGTCAACGAACAACATCTGCTGGCCGTTGCCGTCACGGCGACCGACCCTGATGGAGGCTCCATTCCGTTTGGTCCTGAAGGAACGAATTTTTCGGTGTCGGAACTCGCGTCGCGGCGGAATGACGGGACATTGACCTATAGCCTTGAGCAGGCGCCGGAAGGGAGTTCGATCAATGCCACGACCGGATTGTTCACCTGGTCACCGACAGAGGCTCAGGGCCCTGGAGATTACACCGTGGCGGTGCGGGTCACCGACCATGGCAGCCCGGCCCTGAGTGCCGTGACGTCGTTCGGCGTGCGAGTCAATGAAGTCAATTTGGCCCCCACGCTGGCGAATCCTGGCAATCAGTCGGTCGACGAACTGACGCCGTTGATCGTTGCTCTTTCGGCCACCGATCCCGATCTCCCACCCAACCTCTTGACGTATGTGATTGAAGGGGGCTTTCAGGAAGGGATGTCACTCGATCCGGTGACAGGAGTGTTTCAGTGGACCCCGGGGGAAGCGCAAGAGGGAATTTGGAACGTGACGTTTCGCGTTCACGACAATGGATCGCCGTCGCTGGGCTCCGATGCGCGAACCATCCAGATTGACGTGCGAGACGTCAACTCTCCCCCGCATCTGGTGGTGACGAACCCGCCGGCTGTCGTGAAGACCACGACACTTTCTGCGCAGGTTGCCGCCGCGAATGACAGCGATCTGGTGGGGGGAAATCCCAACGTTTTGTCATGGAGCTTCGTGCAGACGGGCGGTCCAACCGAGGCGGTTGGGATCAGCTTTGATCCTGAATCGGGTCTCCTCACCTGGACTCCGTCGGCAGATCAGGCCGCGGGAGACGATACGTTTGATCTGTCCGTTGACGACAACACAGGTAGCCCTAATGCGATTGTCGTCCAGCCCCTGGTGGTGACGGTGCAGTCTGCCGGTATCGTCGATGGGACTCTGCTGGTGGTTGGAACCTCGAGCGATGACACCCTGGCGGTCGACTTGGGGACCACTCCCGGTACGATCGTCGTCCAGGTCAACTCGGAATCTTATCTGTTTGACGGCGCGGACTTCAGCGGCGATGAAATCCTGTACGTGACCGAATTGGGTGGAAACGACAGCCTGACGATGATTGGCCCGGTCACCGGCGTCACCACCACTGTCGATGGGGGTCTGGGTCTGGATCGCTTCCTGGCGGATTTGTCAGGCGATCTCACTGCAGCGATGCAGTTGCTGCGGACCGAGGAGGCGTCGCTCACGCTCGCCGGCGACCTGAGTGGCAATCTCACCGCAGTCGAAGATTTGGACGCCCCTGGCTCGGGAGTGATCAATCGACTCACGATCGGCGGCTCGATCACAGCCAGTGGCGTCGTGGATGTCGGCGCACTGTTCAACTGCACCGTCGCGGGAGACATGGCCGGGACCATCATTGCGCACGGCGCGGGAACGATCAACGGCCTGAACGTCGGTGGGAGCGTTGCCGGGACAATCACTGCATTGGAAGACAGCAATCCTGGTTCAGGGACGATCGCGAACACGACGGTCGGAAGAGTCTCGTCCGGCGGAACAATTGACGGTGGCGCGTTGACCACGATCCGGGTCGAGACCGACATGGCCGGGACGATCATTGCCCACGGCGCGGGGACGATCAACGGCCTGAACGTGGGTGGGAGCGTTGCGGGGACAATCACTGCGCTGGAGGACAGCAACCCTGGTTCGGGGACGATGAACGGTGTCACGGTGGGAAGTGTTTCCACGACAGGCAGGCTGGACGGCGGTGCGTTGACGACGATCCGGGTCGAGACTGACATGGCCGGAACGATCATCGCGCACGGCGCGGAAACGGTCGGCACATTTGTTATCGGTGGAAACCTGAGTGGCACGGTTCAGGCGCTGGTCGACGAAAATCCTGGTTCCGGAAAGTATGAATCCATCCAGGTTGGCTCGGTGTCCGGACGACTCGAAGGGCGCGACGCCAACCTGCTGAATGTGCTCGGGCCGGTCACCGGCTACATCAGTTTCAGCCGCGATATCAATAAGGCCACGATCGCTACGGTTTCCAGCACCGGCAGCGTTTCCGCCGGAACGGTCGCAAGTCTCACGATGACCGGGGCGATTTCCGGCAACGTGGCGGACGCCAATCTGGGCACGCTCCAGGCTTCGAATGTCTCTGCGGATGGAACCACCGTCCTGAAGGTCACCGAAGGGAACGTCGAACGCCGTATCGAAGCGATTCCGGTCAACCCCTCTGCCGGACTCCCCTCCGGCGTTCGGTTCAGCTACTTCTATGATTCCACGGGCGCCGGCGATCCGCAGGTCGTCCTCCGGATCAGTACCGCCAGCCCCGCCACGACTCTGGGGGCCAAACAGTTCGATGTGCTGTTCAGCACCAGCACCGCCGGCGAGTTCGATCTGGCGCGGCTCGATTCCGTGGGGAATTCGGGGATCCGCAATGTCGTGGTCGAAGGAGACTTGTTGCCGGGAATCACGGCGGCCTCCGCGACATTCTTGAGTCTCCCCGCTAATTCCGCGGGGGGGGTGCAACTTTCCGGCCAAGCGATCGGCGGGGTTGCCACGTAGGGGAATCTGGCCGAGCGAGCGATCCGCGCTGCCAGCGTCGAAGGAGTTGGCTTCGCCGGACTGGCTCGTAGCAACGGGACAGTCACCAACGGAGAATCGGCGACCGGTTCCGACGCGGCCCTGACGCTGGCGGCGGGGACTGGCACTTTGGCCGCCAATTCCACTTTCAGAGCGGCTGTCAGTGAGTCTCGCCGAGTAGCCCTGTTCGTTGCCACGGGCTCTGGAGGCACGTTCGACAGCAAGAAAGTAAGCTGGGAGATCAACTGACTGACAACCGCTCGCTGGCTGCTCTGGTCAACGTCGTCACCACCGCCGGCCAGCCGACTGTTCGCACGGTCGAATTGCTGGGAGACGGCGGATCGATCCAGACTCAGCAGTTCATCCAGACTTCGATCACCAGTTCGGGACCATTGGGAGATTTGCTGCTCGGCTCACCGCAGGGGATTGCCGCGCGCGTCAATGCGCCGTCGATCATCGGCAATATCGACTCCACCAGCGGTCCGATCTCCGGGGTCATTGAGACAACGTCTGGAGACCTGGGGAGAACGCTGACCGACGCTTCCGGAAAAATCACTGGCGTCACCTACGTTCAGGCCAACGGCGGCGGCCTGACAGGAAAGATCATCAGCCGGGGGAACCTTGTCAGTTCGGTTCGCGCCAATGGCGGCCTGAGCGGCTTAATCGCCGCCCAGGGAGACATCGGCGCCATTCAGCGCAAGACTGACGGGAGCGCGGTGGTGGGGTCCGACGCGGCCAACAGCCTCACCCGTTTTGGCGGGGTTCTGGTCAATGGCGGGATGAGCGGCCAGATCGTGGCGCTGGGGAACATGTTCGGCGACATCTCGATCAATGGGGGTTTGACCGGCCGGATCGCCGCGCATGGCAGGCAAGGCGCCGGGCTACATGCACAGCGCTTTGGGATCCTCGGCAATGTGGACATCAATGGGACGATTGGCGCGACGGCAGCAATCGTCTCGCTGGGAGTGATCGGCGACGACGGCGTGTATGTCGGTACCGACAGCGACACGAATGGGATGCATCTCACGTTCAGCAATGGGAATGGCATCATTGCGGCCGGCGGCGATGTGAACTTCGGCAAGACGAACAAGATCAATCAGCCTGGTTTGTTCGAAAACGCTTCGGGAACAAACCTGGCCGCCGTCGATGCGGTCTTCACGCAGCTCGGCCAGCAACTTGCCTTCGACAGTTCGATTGGCGGCAAGACCGGCCTGGAACTGATCTTGTCCGACCTCGCCGCACTCAAAGTGGGAACCAACGGCAAACTCACCGGCACAACTGCGTAAACCGTACGACGTAGAGTGGGACCAGCCAGCCGAAGGGACGCGCGAACGCCAGCCGGATCGAGCGCGCTGAATCCGCGATCCGTGCGCAGACAGAACGGCTGGCGCAGGCCCACGGCGTGGCAGCCGCTGCGGGGTCGCGCATGGTGGGCCTGCTACGGTACTACTGCGCGCGGATGTTGAAGCAGCAGATCGTGTCTTGTTCGCGGATATAGAGTCGGCCGTCGAGGATCACCGGGTGCGACCAGCTTGGGCGGTCGCCACTGCCGGGGACTTTGAACGAACTGATTTCGGCGTACTCGTCGGGGACCGCTTTGGCCAACACCAGCGTCCCGTCGCTGAAATGCAGGTACAGTCGCCCATCCGCCGCCGCGACCGCCGCCGAGCCCTGTCCGGAACCCCGCTTCTTCCATTTCACCTGGCCGGTCAGCAACTCGGCGCAAAACGGAACGCCGCCATCCTCCGAGTCCCCGAACACGTAGTCTCCCACCAGCACGACTCCGCCATGTTTGTTCGAGAGTTCGGTGTTGAGCGGATAAACCTCTTCGACGGTGACTTCTCCGTCGGAACCTGGAACCTGCTTGAGCAGTACGCCTCCCCGTTTGTAACCGATCGAGCAAAAGACAAGATCCCCCCGCACGATGGGTGTGGGAATGACGGCAGTAGTCCGTTCGATGGGGTACGACCACAGCACCCTTCCATCACTGGCGCGGACTCCCAACGGTCCCCCTCCGGTTGTTTGGACGTAGACCGTCGTTCCCCCCACTTCTGTCACGACGATCGACGCGTGCCCTGCGCCGCGATCCCCCGGGCGCTGAGCGGTCCAGAGCAGCTCTCCCGTTTGTTTGTTGAGCGCGACCATCGTCGCTTTGTCTCCCCCCGGCGTACAGACCAGCCGCTCACCGTCGATCAGCACCGACTCGCTATAGCCCCAGTTGTCCGCTTTCGTACCCAGAAAATCCCCTTCCAGATTCTTTCGCCACAGTTCGCGACCAGTCGCGGTCTCGCAGCAGACCAGCTCGCCGCGGGGAGAGACCACATACACCCGCTCGCCATTAACCGTGGGGGTTCCGCGGGAACTCTGCCAGGTGGGACGGCCTGAATTCCAAGCCGGGCCGGTGTGCGATTTCCAAAGGGGCTGACCGTTTTCCCGATTGAAGCAGACGAGGTATTCGTCTTTGTCTTCAGCGCTCGACAGGCCATCCCCCAGCGTGAAAATCCTTCCTTCGGCGATCGCCAGGCTGGCGTATCCCCGTCCGGCGCCGGTCCCCTTCCAGATCAGCGGCGGTCCGCCATCCGGCCAAGCCGGAAGGAGACCCGTCTCCAGGGAGACTGCCGTCCGTGCCGCGCCGCGAAACGACGGCCAATCCTCTCCCGGCAACAGCGGCGCCGTCAGCAACAAAAGGAGGCCCGAAGCCAAGCATCGGAACGCAATCACTTTCATCCGCACCAGACGCTTCATCATCGTTGCTCCATAGGAACCATTTTTGCATTCGAGGGAATGTCCGCGGATTGTACGGATTCGGCAACGACCTGTCAGGCCAACGCGCCTAGCGGTTCAGCGAACGAAAGGTCGATGTATGCGATCCGAAACGTGGCGGTTCTGCGCAGTCGACTCCCACGCTATGGTCTCCCCTCTTGATCTTTTGAATTCTCCCGCCGTGCCACCAGTCGTGCGATCTTTCGCCCCGTGACGGAGAGCGGGACAGTTTCGAACTCCTCTGGCGACATCCATCGTGATGGCCCCACTTCGAGCGGAACGGAGCCCGATTTCCAGTCGGCTAGATAGCAGCGCAGCCGGATGCGGTATCGTGTCACACTGTGCCGCAGTTCTGTCAACAACTCCCCCACGACCACGTCAATCCCCGCCGCTTCCTGTACGCGCTGTTCCAATCGGCAGCGGAAGTGCCTCTCATCGGGCGCACCTTCGCGGCTTGGCCTGGAGTTCACCGCTTCTTCCCGTGGAGATTCCCTTTTCGAAACGGATCGCGCGCCCCGTCGTAAGGATTCCCGGACAGAGTCCTCCGCTGAGACAAATCGGACGAAATCCCAGAGACCACCCCAGCGGCTCCTGATCGGACGCTGCATCAAAAGGTATGATCCGTTCCGTTCCACAACCACCGCCACTTCGTCCACTTCGGTGACCGTTGGACGTTTTTGAGGTCGAGGGATTTCTTCCTGAGAACCCTGGGCGAAGGCCTGACACCAGCGCCGGACGGGACACCGCGGACAATCCGGAGCGTCCGGTGTGCAGAGAGTTCCTCCCAGTTCCATCAGCGCCTGATTGAGCCGACCGGGGGACCGTTTGGGGGAGAGTTGTTCCGCAAATTCCCACAGCAGGCGCTGTCCATCCGCGGCACGGGGATCGCCGCGATATCCCAGCAGGCGACAAAACAATCGCAGCGTGTTCGCTTCGACGATTGGCGCGGGGCGATCGAAGGCGAACGACACAATGGCTCCGGCGGTGTAGCGCCCGATTCCGGGGAGTCGCTGCAGCGTGGCGAGATCCTGTGGAAATTCCCCCCCATGCTCGTCGACCACCAGCCGCGCCGCCTTGTGGATGTTTCGGGCGCGTGAGTAATACCCCAGTCCCTCCCAGTGTCGCAGAATCTCCTGTTCCGGAGCCGCTGCCAGCGACACCACGTCCGGAAACCGGGCGAGGAACCGCTCGAAATAGGGGACGACCGCCGCGACGGTCGTTTGTTGCAGCATGATCTCGCTGATCCAGACCCGATACGGATCGTCGGTCGTGCGCCAGGGGAGAGGCCGCGCATGTCGGCGATACCACGCCACGAGCGCCCGGCGAAACGCCACGAGGTTCCGAGGTGAAAACAGAGAGCTCAAGGGGAACCTGCGGCTAAGGAATTCCGAAGGGGACGGAATGGAACAACAGTCCGCACCGGACGCGCTGGCATCCGCCCGATGCACGGCCCCGCTGAGCCGCGCGGCAGCATCGAAGCGGCCGCGGAATCATAGCTCCAACACGGGAAGGATCGGTTTCCCTACTTGGTGGTCAATCGAATCCGGTTTTCCTGGGCGTCCTCTGCAAGTTCGAGCGGGATCAGCCAGGCCTGCGTCCCCAGTTTGCACAGGCCACCGGTCCCTTCGCGGCAATATCCATAACTCAACGTGATTTGAAACTCCCCCTTGGCCGCCCCAGGGAGCAGGGGAATCGTCAGCGTGACGGTTTCAGCCTCCTCGGATACTTCGACTTCGTGGCGTGCGTTAAGCTGTTCCTCGGGAATCAGTGATTCGTCACCCAACGATTTCAAACGGTACGTAAACGGCGCCAGTCGATTGAGCTTGTAACCCTCGGGCAATTTCAAAGTGACTTCGATCTCCAGCGATTTGCCGGTGGCAATGCGCTGCTTTGCCAGGCGGACTGGTTTCTTTCCCTCCGGGTCAGGCGTGGCGGCAGGCTTCGGGGGAGTGGGGGGAGTCAGCCCTTCAATTTCCAGAACGGAGACGGCGTCCGTTTCCAGGTTGACGGTTCGGATGCGGTGATTGTTGGTGTCGGCGACATACAGCGTGTCTCCGGCCACCGAGAGTCCGGCCGGTTCCGAAAAGCGCGGCGGGTCGCTCCGGTCCCCCGGTTCGCCGTCTCCCAGCCAGGTCTTGGCCGAACGTTTTTTGGGATCCACCTTTTTGATTTTGTGATTGTAACTGTCAGCGACATACAGAGTGCCCGCGTGGTAAACCACCCCCAGAGGATGTTGCAGCCGCGCGTCGCTGCCAACTCCGTCCCGGTCTCCAAATTCAAACAGAGCCCGCCCCTGGGCGAGATCGGAAGTCCCCACGAGTGTGGAGACGTTTTCGGTTCCATCCAGCGGAACCTTGCGGAGCGCCGAACCCTCGCTGTCGACGACGTACAGGAACTTGCCATCGCTGGTGATCCCGGAGGGCTGTGCCAGTGCCGCTCGATCCAAAGGACCGTTGGTGACGTCTTCCAGACCGGACCCGGCAAAGGGGCCGATCGTGTTCTTTTTCAAGTCCAGCATCCACAACTGATGCGGGCCGGCCATGGCGATGTACAACTTGCCACCGACGTGAACGAGATCCCACGGGCTGTTCAGCGACTGCTTGAGCGCCGGTCCCCCTTCGCGGCGCTCGTGTCCCTGTTTGCCCGTTCCGGAGATCGTCTTGACCTGCCTTGCAGCCAGGTCCACCGCGCGGATCATGTGATTCTCGGTATCGGCGACGAACAGCGTCTCGCCGACCAGCGCCATCCCCTGCGGATGATCAAACGACGCCTCGTCGTACCCGCCATCCTCGCGGCCGATCGCTCCGGTGCCGATGACCTCCCGCAACTTCCCCTGCAGCGTAGCGACGACGATGCGATTGTGGTTGCTGTCGGAAATGAACAGCCGGTCTCCCGCCTTGTCCGCCAGCACCTTGCCGGGGAACCGGAGCGGCGACGCCTCGGAACGATTCCGTTCCAGATCGAATTTCACGGGACTTTCGTCGAGTGTCTTCTTGCGGCGGTGAAAGGCGATCACCCGATCGATCGCCTGTTCGAGCGTGTCGCGATTTCCTTCACCCGAAATGTGCCCGCAGTAATACCCTTCCGGGTCGATCAAGACGAGCGTGGGCCACGAGCGGACGTCAAATTTTCGCCAGACGGTCATCTCGGAATCGTTGATCACCGGGTGCTCGATTTCGTACCGCATGATGGCACGGCGGATATTGTCCGACTCCTTTTCGTTTTCAAACTTTGCCGAGTGGACCCCAATCACCACGAGTTGCTTGTCGAATTTCTGCTCCAGATATTTCAGATCAGGCAGGACATGCATGCAGTTGATGCAGCAATACGTCCAAAAGTCAAGGAGCACGACTTTGCCACGTAGGTCTTTGAGGGTGATCTCCCCCGCCGTATTCAGCCACCCGGTTCCGCCATCGAGGTCCGGCGCCTTGAACCGTTTGGGAAACGGATTGGCGGCAGCGATCGCCCCGGGATCATCAGAAGCCGCCTCGTCCTCCTGGTCGCTGGCGGCGGCCGGGGGATCGTCGTCCTGGGCCGCCAGGGGATTTGCGACACACAAGCCGAAGAGGGCCAGCCCCGCGATGACGATGTGCTGCGGCAAGACGATCCATAGTGCGGAAAGTTTATCTGATCGCCGAAATCTCTCGGGCATGAGATCGTTCCTCCAATTGGTCACCGAGTCTGGGACGTTTCAGGATAACAAACCGGCGGCTGGCTCGAAAGCGGAACGACGTCGCCGGACGCGAGGTGGAGGCAGACCCCGTGGTCGACTGCTGTGGCGCAGCCCGCGGCGCTACTATTGACCCAGAGCCTGGCGCGCCAGGCTCTGCAGACGGATATGTTCCGGCGCGTCGGGTTCCTGTGCGATTAGTGCGGTCTGATTGGCGACGATCGCCTCCAGATGCCGGCGGAGAATGCCGGCGAGCTCTCTTTGGCCAAGTTCCTCGGCAATCTGCAGGGCGGATTTCTCGTCATTGTCCAACACACTCAGGCTGCGTTCCAATTCAAAAATGAGCATCGTCCCTGTGTATTGGACCTCCCGATCAACGATGCCAAAGTACGGCGCATGAGCGAGGTTGCCAAACAGATCGCGCCATTCGGGCTGTTTCAGTTGACCGCCGAGCAAGGCATGCATCAGCACCGTCCGACCGTGCTTGTCGCGAGCCAGCAGGCTGTCGACGGAATTGGCCAGCAGGTAGAAGCACTTCCAATCCCCCGCTCGCGCCGCCTTCATGGACGGGGTTTCTCCCAGATTGTCCCCCATTCGTTCGGCCGCATGAATGTCAATGCCGGTCAGGACCATCTCGCGTCCCTCAACAAGCACCGGTTCCAGGCTGGGGAACGCCCGGAGGTCTCGCTGTCGGTTGTCCGCTGGGGACGTGTTGCAGACTCCCCACAAATCCCAAATCTTCTGAATCAGTGTCGCGTCGCGGCGCTCGACGGCGATCGTCAGCGCCGTCCGACCTTGCTCGTCCTGTTCCAACAAGCTGGCGCCTCGCACCAGGAGCGACAGCGCCAACGAACGATGGCCCGCCGCCACCGCCTTCATCAGCGGCGTTTGTCCGTCTGATCCCTTGGCGTTGACACTCACTCCCGCCTCAAGCAACTGCTGGATGCGACCAGCTTGTCCGTGTTCCGCCGCGTTGAGGAGTGCCATCGTCGGGGAATCTGAGCCCTCGGATTCCTCTGCCACATCCTGGGGTGTCGCCGCTGGTTCATCGATCGTGGAGTGTGCCCCGGCACGGTCGACCTTCAAGCGCGACCTGGCCAGCGCGTCATAGCCCAGCCAATGCCCCAGTCCCAGGGCGCACAGCGCGCCGACGCCCCAGACTCCGAGCATGAACGGGGGGCCTCCCCAGCGGCTGACTGTCGGATGACGCACTTTTTCGATCCGCCAGTAGGCGCCGAACGCCAGGCAACCCGCCAGGCCGATCAACACGGAACTCGACCACAGATGAAATCCGCTCCGGAAAGGAATCTGCGGCTCCGGGTACACCTCGAATGTGAACCACGGGCCGGGAATGCCCAGTCGAAAACTGAACAGGACATTTCCGTTGGCGTCAAATCCGGATGACATTCCGAAACTGATAAAGCAGATCATGCAAACGACATACGCAAGCACGAGTGCGGCTTGCACGGCGCACGTCGTCCAGCGGTCTCGTTCCGACCACCACTCGTGAAACGCCCGGCTCAGGAGCCCGCGGTCTCCCGCAGCCCGTTCGTCGTGTGGGGGGGCCGTCGACGGAGTTGACTCATAAACGTGAATTCTCCAGACAACCAGCAGACCCAGGAGCAGACCTCCGAGCGCTGCCCACCAGATTCCGCCGCTGGCCCAAGTGGCGCACGCGACGAGCGCCATGAAGCCCAGCACTGAAGTGATGAGTGTGATCAGAGCCGACGCGAGCGGCGACAGCCTCTCCGCGGATGAAGGCGCATTCTCTGTGGGGACCGACCGGTTCGGCGGTTCCGCGTACCAATGCCCGTGAATCCAAATGGCAACCAGTGCCCCAAGCAGAACACAGACCAGGACGGCATTTTGATACCCCAGATAGGTCGTGGCGTAGGCCGAGGGAATCCAGCCCACCCCGCCGGCCACCATCGTCCCCACCGTCATCACGAACGCGATCCCGAGCATCCCATTCACCCCCTCCAGGACGGTTGCCGGAAAACCGGTTAACGATTCTGTCTCGGAGGGTTCTTCGTCCTGTGCTCTCTGCAGCGCTGGCTGCTGAGACTGGGCCAATCCCCGTTCCAGCACTTCGGCGACCGCTTGTGCGCTTTGGAACCGCTGTTCCGGTAGTTTGGCCATCAGGCGGCCAATGACGTCGATCAGCCATTCCGGAATCTCGGTGTTGGTCTCGGCGATCGGCCGGGGTGTTTCGTCACACACACGGCGCAAGACGGCGACCGTCGAGTCGGCCCGAAACGCCGGCCGACCGGTACACAGGGCGTAAAGCACGCTTCCCAGGCTGAACAGGTCGCTACGGTGGTCGACCGGCGAACCCTGGGCCTGCTCGGGGGACATGTACTGCGGCGTGCCGACGATCATCCCCGTTTGCGTCAGGGCCGCATCCCGGGAGGCGCGCGCCAGTCCAAAGTCGGTAATTTTCACCCGTTCGACGCCGTTCTCCAACAGGATGTTGGCAGGCTTGATATCCCGATGCACCAGTCCCTGGCGATGGGCGGCGGCCAGCCCCGAGGCGACCTGCAGGCCAATCCGCAGGATCTCCTTGATCTCGAGAGGACCAGTGGCATCGATCTTTTGCTGCAGGGATTGTCCAACAATGCACTCCATCACCAGGAACGGGGGCGCGTTTATTGACGGAATCCCTTCGTCGACGGCGTGAATTGTGACCACATGATCGTGGCTCACCGCTGCAGCGGCCTGTGCTTCGCGCAAGAAGCGCTGGCGCGCCTGGGAATCGTGCGCCTGTTCGGGCGCCAGCACCTTGATGGCCACCACGCGATTCAGTTTGACATCCAATGCCCGCAGCACGATTCCCATCCCCCCGCGGCCGATCACCTCCAGGACTTCGTACCCTCCCAGTCGCCCCAGAGAACCGGCCTGGCTTGACGGTTCGAGAAAGGCCAGCGCGGTGCATGCGCCGGAGTGAGGGGCCAGGAACGTGGCGGCGGAGTGTCCCAACGGGTGATCCAGAATGCTGTCGGGGGCTTCGGCCGCCCGCAGCAACTCTTCCACGCGCGCCTTCAGTACCGGGCGGCCGGCACAGGCTCGATCCAGCAACTCCGCGCGCTGGAGGGCTGTCGGCAACTCCAGCGCCTGGCAAAACAGGGTCTTGACTTCATGAGCATCAATGGACATGGCGGGCTCCTGATCGTCCTATCTCACCATGCGACGTGCGTCTCAAATTGTCTCACCGAATCCAAAGAGTTTTTCAAAATACACTCGAATCGATGACGTTGGATGAGAGAATCATGGGCCATCCGTCAGGGCACACCTGAGCCAGGACCGGGCATACGACCACTGCCGATAGGCGGTGGCCCGCGACATGCCCAGCATTTGCGCGACCTCTTCCAACGGCTGCCCGGAATAGAAATGCAGTTTCACCACCTGCGCCGCCGTCGAATCTTCTCCCTCCAGCTTCGTCAGCGCCGCATCCAGTTCGATCAGCCGTTCCGCGTTGTCACTCACCTCCCCCAGCGCATCCGTCAGCACCAGCCTCGTCATTTCACCCCCGTGCTTGACCCGCAGCTTGCGACGCGCGTTCTCAATCAAGATGCGGCGCATCGCTTCCGCCGCGGCGGCGAAGAAATGGCCCCGACCGTCCCAGTACTGTTGGCGCCCAGTGTCCACCAGCCGGAGGTAAGCTTCATGCACCAGCGCGGTCGCCTGCAACGTTTGCCCCGACGGTTCCTGCGACAATTTCGCGAGCGCCAGACGGCGCAGTTCGGCATAAACCAGCGGCAGAAGCTCGGCCGCCGCCATTTTGTTCCCCGATTCCAGCGAGCGCAAGATGGCTGTGACTTGTTCCATGTTATGATTCGCCGCGGTCGTTGTGGAACCTGAAGTCTCAATCAATCCCCGCGCGCTCGATCTTATCGGAATGGAACCGACAGGAACAGCATTGGTGCGTACGAAATGGACCTCTCCGCCTGACGTCCCGGTCGTGGCGCGGGTGTCGATGGCGTGACCATCAGCCGCAACATAAGTCCATTCATTGAATTAGTGAGATTGAGTGTTTCCTTTTCAATGATTTCCATGCAATCCGAAAACAGGGCACAACGTCATCTCAAATCGATTTTCGCATGGGCTCCTTTACATGCATCGTTTCCAATCGCCATACGTTCCCCCGATTTGTCACTGGTAGCTGATGCGGGTAAACTGTCATGCGGGTCAATTGGAAGTCTGCGCCGTCGCAGCGCGTGATGAAAGGCGACCTGCGGACCATCACCGACGGCAGAACCACAGATCCAATGTGCAGGGGGCAGCCCCCAACGACGGCCACTGGCCGCCCGGGAAACTGGTCGCATCGGGATGTGGCGTTCTGGCTGAACCGATTGCAAGACTGGGGTGGTTCGGCACGCACCTGACATTTTCCATTGTCCCTATGGGCAGTGACCAACTAGTAGCGTGAACTCTCCTGGTGGAGAAAGGGCTGATCATGAACAAGCCGCGCGATGACGACAAGACCCACATGGACCTGGCCGGCGGGAGCGCTCCCCAAGCGGAACCGCCGCCGACTTTGATCAGCGGGCCCGGCGGTTTGGGCGAACTGCCAGGGAGCATCCACGTCTCGGACCCCGGTCAGGGACAAACCGTCAACTTTCAAAGCCCCTCCGCGGCGGGGGATGCCGTCCCCATCCCGCCGGAATCCGGATCGGACCGGACCATCATCCGGTCTTCGGATGAGTCCGAGGATGGTACGGGGTCTGTCCCGTCGGTTCCCGACGCGGCGGCGGTTTCGATTGACGGCTATGAGGTGTTGGGGGAGCTGGGGCGCGGGGGGATGGGAGTCGTGTACCGCGCGCGGCAATCCGGCCTCAACCGGATCGTGGCGATCAAGATGGTCATCGCGGGGGGGCACGCCGGTTCGGAGCAACTGGCACGGTTTCGCGCCGAAGCCGAGGCGGTCGCCAAACTGCAGCACCCCAATATCGTCCAGGTGTATGACATTGGCGAACAGGATGGGCTGCCGTTCTTTTCGCTGGAGTACGTGGATGGGATGCCGCTGGACAAAGACCTGGCCGGCAAGCCCCAGCCGGATGCCACCAGCGCCCGGATTATCCAAACCCTCGCGAAGGCCATGCAGTTCGCGCATGAACATGGGATCGTCCATCGCGATCTCAAGCCGGCCAACGTCCTGCTGACGAAAGACGGCATTCCCAAAATCAGCGACTTCGGCCTGGCCAAGCAGCTTGAGAGCGACTCGAGCAAGACCCGCACCGGCACGATCATGGGAACCCCCAGCTACATGGCTCCCGAGCAGGGTCGGGGGGAAAAGCAGGTCGGTTCGCTGGCCGACGTGTATGCGCTGGGATCGATGCTCTATGAGATGATCTGCGGGAGGCCGCCGTTTCTCTCTGCGACGCCGCTGGAAACGCTGATGCGGCTGCTCAAGGAAGAGCCGGTCCCCCCGTCGCGATTGCAGCCGCGGGTCTCTCGCGACCTCGAAACGATCTGCCTCAAGTGCCTGCAAAAAGATCCACATCGCCGTTATGAAAGCGCCGCCGCTCTGGCCGAGGATTTGAGGCGGTTTCAATCGGGAGAACCGATCCAGGCGCGTCCGGTGGGTCGGCCGGAGCGCGCCTGGCAATGGTGCAAGCGAAATCCGCGGATCGCCGCGATGAGCGGAGCGATCGCCTTGCTCATCGGAATCGTCGGTGTGACGCTGTCGGTGATGGGGATGCGGATGGCGCGCGATCGGGCGGCAATCGCCGAAACCCGGCAGCAGGCGCAGCAGCGGCTGGAGCAGGCGACGCAGGCCGCAGCCGGAGGGGGCTTTTCGAGAGCTCAGGATCTGTTGCAATGGTCCGATCCCCTGCTGACGACCACCCCCGCACTGGCGGACGTGCGTGAGGAATTGAATCAGCTAGGGCTGCAAGTCGCGGCGCATGCCGAATTCCGTCAGCGACTGGATGCCGCACGGTATCTGGGACTGTTCGGGTCGGCAGCGGGCTTGCCCAAGGCGCAGGAAGCGTGCCACGAGTTGATCGAATTGTATGATCGAATCGAGCAGAAGAAGGGGGATCAACGCTATGGCTGGCCCCCCCTCTACGATCGGCAGCGGGAACTGTTGCAGGAAGACATTTTCGAGGCGTTTCTGATCTCCGCACAAGTCGAGCGGACGGCGAATCTGTCTGGGGACAAATCGTCCGACCTGCCGGAGGCGACGCGGAAGGCCATCGCCTGGCTCGATCGGGCTGAACAGCTTCTGCCGCCGACCAAGGCGCTGTTTGTCCGGCGCGGCGGTTATCACGAGATTTTGGGAAACGCGGAACTGGCCAAGGCGGATCTCGAACGGGCTGGAGAAATCGATCCGAAATCAGCCGTCGATCGCTTCTGGCATGCCTTTGCCGATTATAGTCGCGCGGAAGGGTTTCGTCAGAAAGGGGATCTCAAGTCCGCCGTGGCTTCCTATCGCGAGGCGATCGCCGGGTTTGCCAGGGTCGTTGAAACCCGGCCGGAAAACTTCTGGGCCTATTTCACCTGGGCCACCTGTCACACGATTCTGGGAAACCGGTTTGACGCCCTCGTCGGTTTTACGACCTGCATCTCGTTGCGACCGGATGCTCCCTGGCCCTACGGCAATCGCGGAACAGTCCATATGCAACTCGGAGAGACCGAGCTGGCGCTGGAAGACTTCAACAAGGCGATTGAATTGGGGCCGCAGGATGCAGCCAATTATCTGCGGCGCGGCGGGGCGTATTTTGCGCTCAAAGAGTTCGGAAAAGCGCACGACGACTATGCCACGGTCATCCGGCTGCAGCCGAAGGAACTGGAGGCCTATCGCAGTCAAGCGGTCGTGTCGCTGATGGGGAAAAATCTTGACGAGGCGATCGCCGATTGGCAGGCTCTGGCGGATCGGCTGCCGGCCAGTCACGAACCACACTATTACCTGGGAGCGATCCATCTGGGGCGTGGAGAGTTTGAGCGGGCGCTGGCGGAATTGGAAACGGCGCTCAAATTGAAGGCCGAAGACCCGCAATCCCACATGGCCAAAGCCATGATCCATCGCTGGCAGGGACAAACCGACGTCGCGCTGCAGATCATCGACCAGATCGTCAAGCAGACTCCGAAAAGCGCTGATTATCTGATCGAGCGGGCCGACCTGTTGCGGTCGCTGGAGCGATTTGACGAAGCATTGGAGAGTTATGAACTCTGTCTGGCATTGCAGCCGAAGTTGATCGACGCGTATCTGGGATTGGCCCGGATTTTTGAGCAACAAGGGAAACTGTTCCAGGCGCGCGAATGTTGCGAGCGGATGGTCAAAGCGGACCCGACGAACGCCACGGTCTATCTGCGACGGGCGGAGTTCCTCCGCAACCAGGGGGAATTCGCCGCTGCCGCTGCCGACTGCGCGCAGGCGGCCAAGATTGATCCCAAGTCGCCACTCCCTGCGCTGGTCGAAGCCAGCCTGACCGCGGCTCAGGGGAATCCGACTCTGGCAGTGCAGCAGGCGCAGGAATCGCTCGAAAAGTCTCCGGAAAAGGAGGGGAGCGTGCTCTACGCCGCGGCCTGTGTCTGGAGCCTGGCGGCGCACTCAGCAGAGGGGTCGAGAGATCCCGAGACCGCCAAGTCCGCTGGCACGTACGCCGAGCGCAGCGCCCAATTCCTGGCCGAAGTCGTCGGAATCTGCTTTCACGACCTGCAGTACCCGGACCACAACCGCCTGGCCTGGGATCCCGCGCTGGCCCAGCTCCGAAAACTCCCGCAGGTCGAAAAACTCCTGGCGGGGCGAAAATAGCGCAGCGCTTGAGATTCGCCAACGGGCGCGATCGGCTCAGGCGATGATCTGACGAATCGGAGTTCCGAAGTCGAGGTCCAGCCGCTTGTGCCCTGGCACTTCCAGCCGGTGCGGATCGAGCCCCAGTTGCGTCAGGACCGTGGCATGGATGTCGGTGACGTAATGCCGGTCTTCAACGGCGTGGAAGCCGATCTCGTCGGTCGCACCGTGGACCACTCCCCGTTTGATCCCGCCCCCAGCCAGCCACACGCTGAATCCGTAGGGGTGATGGTCGCGGCCATCCGACTTTTCCGCCCCCGGCGTGCGGCCGAATTCAGTGGCGAAGACCACCAGCGTCTCTTCCAGAAGGCCCCGCTGCTTGAGGTCGGTCAATAGCCCCGCGATCGGCTTGTCCACCGCCTTGATTCGAGTCGAGTGGTTTTCCTTGAGCTTGGAATGGGCGTCCCAGCCGTCGTCAAAGATCTGAACGAATCGCACGCCGCGCTCGACCAGCCGCCGCGCCGCCAGGCTCATTCGCCCCATCGACTGCGTGGCCGGATCAGTCAGGCCGTAAAGTTCCTGCGTCGCTTGCGTCTCGTCGCTCAGGCGCACCAACTCGGGAACTGACATCTGCATCCGGAACGCCAACTCGTACGACTTGATCCGAGCCCGCAACGCCGGGTCGTCGGGATATTCCACTCCCGCCAAACCATTCAGCTCCTGGAGCAAGTCCAGTTGTTGTCGGCGTTCTTCGACCCGGACGTTGGCGCCGGGGGTGGCGAACGCCAGCGGATTGGCCGGGTCGAGCGACAGCGCTACGCCGCTGTGTTCGGGGCCGAGATAGCTGGCGTCGAAGGCCCCCACCCCGCCGCAGCAGTCCCCCGGACCGCCACCCAGCACGACGAATTGCGGCAGGTTGTCGTTGAGCGACCCCAGACCGTAATGGACCCACGCGCCGATCGACGGGAAAAATCCGTCGAAGATGTGCCGCCCGGTATGAAACTGCAATTGTGCGGCATGATCATTGTCCGTCGTCCACATCGAGCGGACGATGGCCAGATCGTCAACCCGCGCTCCCACGTGTTCCCACCAGTCGCTGATCTCGATGCCGCTTTCCCCGCGCTGTTTGAAACCGATTTGCAGGGGATAGATCGTTCCCATCAGGTCGCGCGGCGTCCCGGCGAAATCGCGAACGTTTTTCCGATAATAGGGAGAGTCGAGGACCGCGCTCTGAAACGGCGATTCGTTGATCGTCTGACCGGCGTACTTGTTGAGTGCGGGCTTGTGATCGAAACTTTCCAGGTGGCTGGTCCCCCCCAGCATGAAGTACCAGATCACGTTTTTGGCCCTGGGAATCCGGTGCGGTTGGCCGTCGGGCTCCGACCAGGGGTGGAGCGGTTCGTCGGCCGCGCGCCCTTCTCCCCGCAGCATGGTCCCCAGCGCCAGCCCGGTGAATCCCAGTCCAAAGTCGGCGAGGAATCGCCGCCTGGTCCGCTGACCGGCAATGAGGGAGTCCATTGGTCCGGCCGCCGCGCCCCCGGCGGACGGCCCCACAAGGACGGAAGACGGAGAGGCCTTTTGGCAACAATCGAACATGCGTCACCTGACAAATCGCTTGATGGTTTGCGGCATGCAATGGCCGCCTCAACGAATCGTTACAAACTCATGCTGGCAGAACAGCACCAGCACAAGGTTCTCCCGAGCCCGCAGATGCGGTACGGGGGAGGGAGCCCTTTTTGATAATCCACCCGGCGGAAAGGGAGCGTCGCTCGTCCCCCGCAGCGTGGTCGTGTTGCTTTCCAGAAACGCCTGGCAGGCTGCGGACTCGGCCGGAGTCGGCCCCCGGCTGAGAATCTGTTCGAACGCCGCGCGGATGAACGCCGCGCTGGTCGCCGCATCGTTTTGATCTCCCGTCTGGCTGGTCAGCGTTTCGGACAGCAGCCGCGCCTGATCGATGGCCAGGCCACTGTTCATCAGCGCCAGAGCCTGCTGCGGCACGACGCTCTCGCGACGGCGGTAGCAGGCGTTCGGATCGGCGGCGTCGAACAGTTCCAGAAACTTCATCTTTTCATTCGGCGTGGCGCGAAAATACAGGCTGCGCCTCAAGATCGATTCGCCTTCTTTTTCGGGAAGCTCCGGACCACCTGGGGTGGCATCCAGCGTTCCCGCAACGAACAGCACGCCATCTCGGACCACCTCGGCTTCCATCCGCCGCGCGTTCATGCGCCACAAAAAGCGATTGTCCCGATCAGCGGCGCGGCGGGGATCGCTCGTCTCTCCCGGATTCGACTGCTGGCGATACGCCGCCGAAAGGACGATCAACTTGTGCAACCGTTTCATGCTCCAGCCGTGGCGCACCAGTTCTTCCGCCAGCCAGTCGAGCAATTCGGGATGTGTCGGCTCCTGACCGTTGAGTCCGAAATTGTCGACCGTGGGAACGAGCGCCTGTCCAAAATGTCGGAGCCACATGTGGTTGACGGCGATCCGCGCGGTGCGCGGATGGCGCGGATCGGCGATCCAACGGGCCAGCGCCAATCGGCGGCCGGTGCTGGTGGAGGGATATTGTTCTCCCAGGGGCGCGTACTTGCCGTCCGCCTGTTCGATCGCGGCCAGCGCGGCCTGTTGCGCGTCCTGCGCGGCAGCGACCTTGGCCAGAGCATCCGTCAGGAGCGCCGGAGGGGGGGCCGACTGCGAATCGGTTTCGCCTGGCTTCGAAAGCGAGTCCTGCACCCGCTGGCAATGCTGCCGGGCGGTCAGGAGCGCTTCGGCGGCTTTGGCGGCGGCGACCGACCGTTCGGCGCGGCTGGCGGCCAAGGACAGGGGAGCGACTTCGGATTCAGGACGACCGTTGGCACGGGCCACTTCTGCGGCGATCCGCGCCTCCAGGGAGGCCAACTCGGCCTGCGCTGTGGAACGCTGCTGTTCTTCCGTGGCGATCTTCGCGACGGCGTCGCGGTGCTCCTGCTGGAGGTCAGCCAGCGTCGGAAGATGTTCGCGAATTTCCAGCTCGGCGAACTCCGCCGTCCCCTGATGGACCCACAGGGCGAATTTACCCTCGCGGCGCGGCACGGGGATGACATAATCGAGCTGTTTCTGGCCGTTCAACCAGATCGTGAGATTCGGGCCGCGGACGACGATGCGCGCCTCCGCGTCTTCTCCCACCTTGAGCAGCGACGTGGTCTTGACGATACCCGCCTGGGGATAGACCTGTTGCCCCCCCACGCGATGAAACGCCTGAATTCCCTGGCTCTCTCCCTGCAGATGGGTGTAGACATCCTGGGAATGCCCCTGATCGATGTAATCAAAGCTGAAACCGATCGAGCGATAGGTTCCTTCCTGCAACGGGCGGAACTTCCACCGCGCATGAAAATCGCGGGGATGATTTGCCTGCGACACCAGCGTGCAGAAACCGGCCACGGTTTTTTCCACCAGCCGCCCCCGTTCGTAGGCCCACTCGCCGCTCAGGACTTTCCAGGCGTCGGGGCGGGGCTTCGAAAAGTCATCGTGAAAGGCCGGAGCAGGCGCCGGCGCGTTGTTGGATTCTCCCGCCGCCGCGTGTTGGGCGACCTTCATCTCCAGAGCCCCGGCTTGCTGCCGGGCGGCGGCGATCGCCAACTCCCCCTCGGCCACCCGTTTTCTCGCCGCCGCCAGCAGTCCCTCGCGAGCAAACGGCTGGAGCGCCGGATAATACGCTTCGGCGGGGAGGCGAACTTCCCGAATGTCCAGCGCGTCATGTCCCAGTGCCGCGGGAACCCCCGGACGCACCGGACGGTTCTGATCGGGATACCGACCGTCTCCCCGCTGGAAGACATACGTCGGCGCCTCGGGCTGTTTGTCATAGACGCGGGCCACCCCGTCTTTGAGCACCTCCCCCAGCGTGGCGTCTTTCTCCGTGGCCGTCTGGGCGGCCAGGGGATCGGTGCGCACATCGTGCGGCTCGAAAAACGCCCGGAAGCGGTAGTAATCTTCCTGAGAGATCGGATCGTATTTGTGATCATGGCACCGCGCGCAGCGGAGCGTCAGTCCCAGAAACGCCTGCGCGGTATGTTCCACGACGTCGAACATCCAGACGTTGCGGTCGAACTTGTACCAGTTGCGTCCGATGAACCCGGTCGCCCGCAACACCTGCGGATCGTCCCCCGCCAGTTCATCCCCCGCCAGCATCTCGACGACCATCCGATCGTACGGCTTGTCGTCGTTCAGCGATTCGACAATCCAGTCGCGCCAGCGCCACAGATGCCTCTGTCCGTAGCGAATCTCGTTGATGGCGCGGCTGCCGTACCAGTCGCTGTACCGCCAGACATCCATCCAGTGCCGTCCCCAGCGTTCGCCATACTCGGGACGGGCCAGCAGCCGATCGACAACCTGTTCGTAGGCCCCTTCGGAGGAATCTGACACAAAGGCGTGCAGTTCGTCGCGCGTGGGGGGCAATCCGATCAAATCCAGCCCGACGCGGCGGAGCCAGATCTCGCGGGACGCTTCGGGGCTGGGGGTCAACCCGTGCCGCTCCTGTTCCGCGGCGACAAACCGGTCGATCGAATTTCTGACCCACGCCGCGTGGCGAACCGCGGGAGGCTCCGGCCGGCGCATCGGCCGGTAGGACCACCACTGGCGGGGATCGGTCTGGGGCTGTTCGTCGGCCGGGCCAGTGGCCCCTTGTGCAATCCAGCGCGACAGCAGACTGATTTCGTCCGGCGTGAGAGGCGTCCCCTCGTCCACCGGAGGCATCCGATCCTCTACCGAGGCGGTCACGCGTTCGATCAGCAGGCTGACCTCCGGCTCCCCCGGCTCAATCACCGACCCCGCGCGGCCCCCTTTCAAGATGGCCGCCGCCGTATCGAGCCGCAGACCTGACTTCTGTTTCAACGCCCCGTGACACGCGTAACAGCGCTGGCGTAGGATTGGTTTGATTTCGCGTAGGTAATCGACGGGCGACTCGTCGGCATGGACGTGGATGGCGCCCGACCCGAAAAAAATACTTGCCAACACGACGAGCGCGGCAGGCCAACCCTGCAAGAACCGGCTGGCCGGGGCATGGTCATCGAAGCCGTACGAGAGTCCGGGGAGTTTCATCCTCATATGATACCTTGGCAAATCGGGATGGGTAAACCGACCGCCCCAATCGAGATCGGAGGAACGGCGGGAAACCGACTGCCTGCTTGTCGCGACCGGCAATGAACTCAATGCCTTCCGCCCGAAAAGTCCCGATTGAACGCCTCACCGTTTTGGGCCGCCCAATTGTAGGGTGGAGCCTGGCGGACGATTGACTTCATGAGCCGCGCCCGGTGTAATCAATCCCTGCGTCAACGGTCAGCATCCTGGAATCCCATCATGACTTTGCGCTGCGACTCGCGAGTTTGCTGCTTTCTGTCCCTGGCGCTGTACCTTGTCTTAGGAGGCGCGATTGGGGCGCAAGACAAGGAGGCTACGATCATGAAACTGGATCTGGCCTGGTCCTTAGAAGGGGCCTTCACGGGTGTTGTCGGCGACGCCAAAAATGGGGCGATTTATGCGGTCGAACCCAACGGAAACTGCGCCAAAGCCAGCCTGGAAGGGAAGGTTCAAAGGACGTTCCAGCTCCCTCAACCTGGCGCCAGGGTCGTCCGACTGGCCCAGTTGTCTCGCGATGGCGGGCGCGCATTGCTGGCCTTCACCCCCTGGAGCGGGGCGCTGGTCGCCACCGACCTCGAAGGGAACAAACTGTGGGAATACCCCAACGGCATTGATGACGTCTGGCCCAGCGATGTCAATGGCGACGGCGCCGACGAAGTGCTTGTGGGTTTCAATGGAAAGGTCGGGCTGCATGTTCTGGATGGCCGAGGCGAGCTCCTCTGGAAGACGACGGACATCGGCAACGTCTGGCATGTCTGTGCAGGGGACGTTCTGGGGAATGGGAAAAATCAGATCGTCACCACGTCAGCCATCGGCAAGGTCCACGTCTTTGATCATGAGCGCAAGGGAAACCAACGCCAGGACCATGCTGCAGGCTGCTACGCATCCATGGTGCGCATTGGGAAGGTGTCGGAAAAGGACAAGCACGGACTGATCTTTGTGGCCGGGTCCGCACTCAACCAGGGAGGGAACCCAGCTGGCCTCGTATTGGCCGCACTGTCTGGCGAGGGCGATCCGAAATGGTCTTTGGAATTGCCCAGCGGTGATCCGCCGCACGTCATTTCCGCCTTCATGGCCCCTGGAAAACCATGGCTCGCTTTAGGAATGATGGGAGGAGTGGTGACTGTGGTTGACGTTGAGAGGGGGGAAGTGGTGGCCACCGTCAAAGACCAGGGAAGAGCTCCAGAGGTCGGCTGGGGCGCCGACGGGAAAGCGAAATCGCCGCTGCTGCTTGTCGCGACTGGCACTCAACTCAATGCCTATCGCCTGACAAAACCCGATTGAACGCTCCGCTGGTTATTCCCCATGCGACCGCTGACCCCAGGGGATCGGCATCGTGGGGGGACGCCGGTGCATATCCCGGCGGGCATCTTTGGGACGCGGGTGGAAGTAATGGACGAAGGCGCACAACTGCTTGACCGCTTCTTTGTAGGCCCGCTCTCCTTTTTCTTTGGTCGCCAGTTCCGCCTCTCCCAGAACTCCCGTCGGGGTGTAGCTGCTGGTCCAGGAGACCACCGTTGAGGGGCCGGCGGCGAACAGATCGACCCAGTTAAATGGGCTATTGTCTTCGTTGAATGAAATCGTCCCCGATTTGATCTGGTCTTTGCGGACGTTCTCTTCATCCAGATACAGGTACAGCGAGGTCTCCAGTTCACAGGCGTGCGCGCAGCCGCCGGGGAACTTGCTTTCCCGCCAGCTCGGCAGAAACGTCTTATCAACCGTCAGCAGATTCCACCAGGCGGTGACGAGGCATTCGGCGTCGGTTTCGAGATTGGTCCGGCGGGCGGCCAAGTCGAGATTGGGCATGTTGGAGCCATGCCCGTTCAGCAGGATGATCTTTTTGAAGCCGTGGTACGCCAGCGACTTGGTCACGTCGAGGACGTGCTCCATGAACGTCGTGTAATGGCTGTTGATCGTGCCGGGAAAATCCATGACGTGGCCGGTGTAGCCATAGCAGATCGTGGGGAGCACCAGGATCTTATCGGGCATGTTTTGCCCCGCCCCGCGGGCAATGCCACCGGGACAGACCAGATCGACGTCCAGAGGCAGATGCGGCCCATGCTGCTCCACGGCGCCACAGGGAATGATGCAGACCTTCCCCAGATCGACAGCGTCGTTGATCTCGGGCCAGGTCAGTTTTTCGTAACGGTACTCCGTCGCAGCGCGGCTGGTCATGAAGCCCCTCTCCAGGATGCACGATCAAACGGGCGCGGCACAGAGCGCCCGTTCATGGAAACAGAGCCTAGAGTATAGGAACCAGGACGCGCTCTCTCAAACGCGCGGAAACGTCCCATCGGCTGACTTCAGAACCTCGGCATGTCCGTTGCCACCGTAATCTCCGGTTCTTCCAGATTCATGCCTGGGGCGCAGAGAGCCGTTTGAGCCGGGCGAGGTTGAGTTCCTCCTGGGACTGGAATCGTTCTCGCGCAGAAGACTGCGGCCGGGAGGGGGAGGCCGGGGCCGCATCACGGAATTGCCGAAACTGGCGCGCCTGGCGCCACATGCCAATGGAAATGACCAGCCCTGCCGCGGCACTCCACAACAAAGGGGTCAGCGGCGACGGAACGATCGGATCCTCAGACAACACTGGAGGCTCGACGACGCGCACCGCGGAGTGCCTTTCGCCGGAATGGACCGGGTTGATCTCCGCCAGCGACTGGGCCTGTTCGTTCTGCAAGAACGCCAGTTCCTGCCGCGCGTCGGTCGATTCTTCATCCAATCGCTGCCGCTGGGTCTCGGAGGCCAAAACCTCGTCGAGTTGCTTGCGGCAGTCGCGTTCGGCCTCGGCGGCCAGTTGGCCCTGCGCGTCCAGCGCGTGAACCAGCAAATCGGCCGGGGAAGCGGAGTGAGCCTCTTCCCCCAAATCGAGATCGACCTGCGCCAGTTGCTGCTGGAGACGGTCGATCCCCTTGCGGAGCGCGACCATGCGTGGATGGTTCTTCCCGTACACTCGCGATGCCTGTTGCAGTTCCGATTCCTGTTCGCTCATGTCCAGTCGACTTCGCGCGGCGGTCAGCAGCTTCCGCGTCGACTTCGCCAGTTCTCCCTCGGGAAGGGACTGCGCGATGGACTCGGGAGACATGCCGCTGCTGAGTTTCTGCCGTGTACTCGCCAGGATGAATTCGGCGTCCGATCGTAGCGTCTCCGCCCTGGCCAGCGCTTCTTCCAGCGCCGGCAAGCGTTCGTGCGATGCCCCGGAAGAAGAATCATTGAACCGTTCCCACTCTTCCGACAGGGTGTCGATGACCGCTTGCTGCCGCTCGACCGCTTGCCGCCATTGGAGCTGTTCGCGCTGGCGATCAGGTGCGGGTTGAGCCGGTTCGGCGGCACGCTCGAACGACGCCTGGCAGATTTCGATCACGGCTGCCAGGACCGGCGCCGCCATCTGCGGGTCGGGGCTGCGATAGCGCATTTCAATGTCATGATCATCGCCGTTGCGGGAGTATGACAGTTCCAGTCGCCGGGCGAGGACTTCGACTTCCGAATCGAACGGCGAGTCCAGTGGCAGCGACACCTCCTGTTCGCGGAGCCGCGCCACCAGCAAGGAGACCTGTTGGGGAGACCACAGGGTTTCTTCCACGACGGCGGCGACCGGTCCGTCCCCATCCAGGGCTGACGCCGACAGAGTCAGGCGCGCCCGCGACAGATACTCGACTGGCCGATCCAGATGCCACAGCCATCCGGCTCCCAGGGCGAGCGGCGTCGCCAATAGCGCTCCGGCAAGCCACGATGTGCCACGAACATTCATGGTTTGCTCCACAGGTCTCCCACGGCGCGCTTGAGTTTGCTCCCGGTGGTCGGTTCGACATGCAGGATGTCCCCCGGCTCCAGCAGCGGCGATTGCGGCGGGTGCTGGTCGTATTCCGGGACATGCAGCGAGGTGCGTTGCGCGGCGCGCCCCTCGGCGGCGGGGTGAATCAGCGTGATGTTCAGCGGCGCGTCGTGAACGCTCACCCCTCCCGCCATTTCGATCGCCTGCCACACGTTGAGGCTCCGTCCGGGAGGAACCGGGAACGCTCCCGGCTGACGGACCACTCCTCCGACTCTGACCGGAGGGAGCGCCCCTTTGACGATCACTTCGTCTCCTTCCCGCAAGCGAATGTTGCGCAGCGCCTCGCGGTCTTCGTCGCGCGTGAGGTCGTACCAAACCGTGACAGCTCGGACTTTGGAATCTGCGGTCGCGCCGGCCCGCGGATCCGCCCGGACAGCCCGGACCGCGGATTCTGCCGCGGCTGGGGCGATCGCCGCTGTTGGAGAATCGGACGGAACATCGACACTCAGTCCGTGGACGGTATTGGCGTACTGCTCAGCCGGTGCATCCGCCGTCGGCCGGACTTCGGCGGTCGGGTGTACTTCGACAGGCGGAGTCGGCGCGTGCGGAGAGACGACCGGCTGCGACGCGGGACAGACAATCGCCACCTGGTGTCCGGCTGGCTTTTTGAGCCCGCCGCAGGAAATCAAGGCGGCATGGACGCTGCATTGAGACCGGGCGAGTTCGACAAAACCCGGGCGCTGCACCGCGCCGCTCACCTGGACCTTGATCGACGGTGGATCGAGACTCCGCACCAGGATCCGCGGATCGACCAGGTATTCCCGAGCGACATAGGCACGGGCCAGTTCCTGTTCGATCTGTTCCCGGCTCTGGTCCGCTACGGAGACTTGTCCCACTAAGGGAGCTTCGATCATCCGTTGTTCGGAAACCCGCACGGGAAATGTGTACGGTTTGCCCGGCTCATCCAGATCCCAGACAGTGATCTCCAGGAGATCCCCTGCGTCCACTGTGGCGGGACTGGGATCGGGGCGCAATTTTTCGACATCAAACCCGGCGTCCCCTTCGAGCGGCTGATTGACCCAGTTGGTCAACCACGAAAACGCCGAACCCTGGTGCGACGACGTTGCCGAAGGAGTGAACAGCGCGCAACCCGGTAGCGACAGGAGGAGCATTCCCAGCACCCCCCTGACAAGACGACCAGGGCCGCAGCGATGGCGAGACATGAAGACCCCCGGCGGAGCGTCCAAGGGAAATGTCCCTGCGACGCACCGAGGCGGAGAAAACGGGTGTTGAACGGGTGAAACGAGAGGAGAGGGGGGTCTATTACCCGAAAACCGAACGACCGGTCAAGACCGATCCGTCACCGTGCGCACTCTTCCTCGATCCGGCGATATTGTTTCAGGACGCGCGCGAACGTCTCCCGCGCCGCGTCCCGCTCGGGTTCGGAGATCGATTTTTCCCGGTTTTTCCACAGCAATTCCGTCATCTCGATGCACCAGCGGGCGCTGGCTTGGGAGGCCCGGATCGGCCGGTCGGCGACCGTCACGATCACCGGGTTCGTATGAAATTGCGGGAAATGCCGCAACGCGATCCAACTGCTTTGCTGGACCATCACCGGCCAGACGAGTTCGTGCGGCTGGCCGTCGGCGGGGATCTCCTGACTGGCAACCACCTGGCCGTTGACGACCAATTCGACCAGCCGCACCCCCCCCACCACCATCTCGTCGTAACGCGAGCCGTGCAGTTCCACCGTGTCGCCAACATGGCGGCGGCCCGAGGGAGGGATGATCCCGCCGTGCGCCACCGCTTTGGGAGTCTCCCGCGCACAGGCGACCTCGGCGGTGACTTTGACTTCCCCAGGCGACGCCAGCTCAACCGCCGGATCACCCGGCGCGGCGCCATGGACACGAAACGACAGGGGATGCGCGTAGCCATCCGAGACATAGGATCGTCCCTGCGCCAATCCCTGACACCAGGCGTCGAAATCGACCTGCTCCACCTGGCCAAGCTGAACGTAGACCCGCCCCTGTCCGACGTGGCGACTGCTCATGCAGGGAAAATCAGTCTCGCCACTCACCTTCAATGGAAACCCGCAATTCATCACGTGATACCAGGTGTTCCATTCCTGGATGCGGGCGGTGTCCATGGCGCTGATGAAATCGCAGACTCCCTCCGCCGTGCTGACGCAGACCTCCATCGCCCCCACGCCGTTCATCTCGGGAATCGCCAGGTTGGGAAGCTGGTCCGCAGCGCGGTGGTGCGATTCGCGCAGCTCATCGAGCGCCAGGAAGCCGTCCCGGTCCCGATCGATCTTCTCGAACGGCTCGGGCAATAATCCCTGCGCCGCTTCTTCCCGACTGAGCAGGCCATCTTTCGAAGCATCGTGCCGCGCCAGCCATCGCCCGGCAGCGGCGACCGGATCGATCTGCAAGCCGCTGGCGGAATGAGCGTAACCGGCGACTCCTCCCTGCTGTTTGCACCACCGCATGACCGGAGTGGTCCACGTCGGCCATCCCTGCGTCTCCAGCCCGTCGGAACCGGGATAGGTTTGATCGCGAAGATTCAGCAGACAGACGTGTCCCAGCGCCTGCGATCCGAAGCCGCTGATCTCCAGGTCGTACTTGAGGAGTGTCAATGGTTCGCTCAAGCCCAGCGGGCGAGGCTCAAAGAACTGCCTCTGAAACCGAAAGCACGGTCCCCAGGTGAGGACGCATCCGACGTTGAGTCCCTCCCCTTTGACTTGCAGAAACATGTCTTCCGGGCGAACCCCTTCGGTGGGACTGGTGTAATGCGCGCAACCGGCGGCATGGATGTGGTGGTCGCCGCTGTAGAATCCTCGCCGGGCCGGGTCGATCCACCGCGCGAGCGAAACCTGCACGCGGGTTTCAGCCGCGCGCGGGATCGACACCGGCTGTGTCACGACGGCGTACTCCGGACCGCGGCTGGCGTGCAGCACGAATTCGCCTGGGGGGAGCCAGACCGACTGCCCGCTCTGGCGATAGACGTGCGGCTGAAAGAACAGGTCGGGAGCGAGGCGCCGTGCCTGCGGCGGATAGACCTGTCCCGCCCGGTCGCGAAACACCAACCGGCCGACGGTGGGGGATCCATCGCTGTCGATGATTTCCAATTCGATTTTGACCGCCGGTTCAATTTGAAACAGCACCGGCACTTCCCCTCGAAATCCCAGTTCCTGGTTTCCCTGTCCCACGTCGAAGCCGATCGTCGCTTCCCGCTTTCCCGATTCGCTGGAATAGACGAGCGCCAGGGCGTATTCGACTTCCAGGCCGCTGAGGATTTCGGTCAACGGAGGGGCCGAGAACATTTCCAGATGCAGGAAGCGCTCAGCACTTGCGGTCGTTTCCTTCGGGCTTCTTTCACTCGACAGACCGGTTTGCTGTTGACGCTGCAGAGTGAACCGCGCCTCGCCGGCGTACGGCGGACCTCCCTGCGGGCTGACGATCAGCAGTTTTTTGGTGACCGTACTCTCGTTGATGATTTTAATCAGTATCGGCGTATAACCCGCCTGCTGCAACCTCGCCGGAGCGGGGCCGCGGCTGACTTTGACGCGCGACTCCGGATTGATGGCCACAACGAAGAGTGCCCGCGGATCGAGCAGTTGTTGCAGACGGCGGTGGTCGCGCTGGAGCGCCGCCTGTTCCAACTCCGCGGCGAGTTCCGCAGGGAGCGGCGTCCCGATCAATTCCAGCGCCTGAACGACCCGTCGGACATTCGCCGCCAAAGGCTGCCCCTCGACGGCAACGACCAATGGCGACTCGGCCCCCGCAATGGTGGCGCTAGCCGCGCTCAACAGGCAAGCAACGCATGCGGCACGAAAGACCGCCCCACGGCAATGAAAGAGTTTCGGATTCATAGAACGAATTATACCAGATTCAGCCAAACAGTTGGCGTCAGCCAACCTCCCAGGCGAACGGCACAGCGTAAGCTGGCCGGTCAAGCCACACAAAGCGCTCGCCCCCACCTCGGCGAACGGCCCAGCGTAAGCTGGCCGGTCAAGCCACACAAAGCGCTCACCAAGCAATAAACACCGGCCTGTCACCGCGCTGCCGGTTAGAACGGCATGGCTGAGATTGAGCGATTCGTCAGCAATCACCCGTCACCAATCACCGGCCAGCTTACGCTGAGCCGTTCGCCAG
>JBJXGA010000520.1:0-2737 GCA_046152955.1 Planctomycetales bacterium
CGGTCGAATCCGAAGGGGATTGCCTGGCGGGGGAGGTTCTCGCGGGAAGAATCCGGCCCACCGCCTGTCCGCAGTTCGGGGTTCGTTGCACACCGACCACTCCGCTGGGGGCGCCGATGGTTTCCTCTGAAGGGGCATGCGCCGCCTACTATCTTTACCGTCGCGATCAGGGGGCTGGCAGCCTCCCCAACGGCTCGTCTCATGAGGCGGTTCGATGAGCGAACCGACCTGGACGACTGCCTGCCCGATTGGCGCCGCGGACGTGGAAGACCGAATTCTGCTCGCGCATGGCGAAGGGGGGAGGCTCATGCGGCGGCTGCTGCAACAGACGATTCTCCCGGCGCTGGCTGGTGATGGGCCGCGTGATCTGGAGGATGCGGCCCGGCTTCCTGCGGTCCCTGGCCCCTTGGCCTTTACCACCGACAGCTTCGTCGTCTCGCCGCTGTTCTTTCCCGGAGGAGACATTGGAACGCTGGCGGTCTACGGCACGGTCAACGATCTGGTGGTAAGCGGCGCCCGACCCCTCTGGCTCAGCCTGTCACTGATTCTGGAGGAAGGCTTGCCGCTGGCGGTGCTGGAACGTGTGATCCGAAGCATTTCCGCCGCCGCCACCGTGGCCGGGGTGCAAATTGCCGCCGGCGACACGAAGGTGGTCCCGCGAGGGGCCGCCGACCAACTGTTCATCAACACCTCGGGAATCGGCCAACTGTGGGAGTCCCCTCCACCCGGAGCGGGGAGCCTGCTTCCTGGGGACGAACTGGTGATCAGCGGGCCGATCGGCCGGCACGGAATCGCCGTGTTGGCATCGCGCGAAAACCTGGGATTCGAGCCCCCTCCGGAAAGCGACTGCGCTCCGTTGATCGAACCTGCCGCGCGCTTGCGCGACGCGGGGATTCCCGTGCGGGCGATGCGCGACGCCACGCGTGGCGGAGTCGCGGCGGTGCTGCACGAATGGGCCGAAGCGAGCGGAATCACCTTGACGATCGACGAGCATTCGCTGCCGATCACCCCCGACGTCCGCGGCGCGTGCGAACTTCTGGGATTGGATCCTCTGCACGTTGCCAACGAGGGGACGATGCTGGTGGCAGTCGCTGCCGGCTGTGGCGCAGCGGCCGTCGCCGCATTACGCCAGTCTGCCATCTCCGCCGGCGCCGCCCTGATCGGCCAGGCACGCCCCCAAGGACTCGCTCCAGCCACCGTCCGCCGCGTGCTTGGAACTGAGCAGCCCTTGGATGAACCGCAGGGAAGCCCTTTGCCACGGATTTGTTAGCACATTGATCTTGACCCCCAAAGCAGATTGTCGGTAGGGTTCCTGGCGATTGATGCCTCTGTTGGAAAGGAGTCTGACGATGTCGCTGAATGATCAGGAATTGGGTTCCGCGGCTTCTCTCGATCTGGATGCTCGGCTCGATGCGGTCGATCAACTTCTGCTGGGAGTGCTTCCACGCAGCGAGCGCGTGGCGCTGGTGGAGACACTTGCGGAGCGTATGCGACAGGGATCGCCGCGAGGGGGTTCTTCGCTGCCGATCCAAACTATGGCGAGTCCCTCGACCGCCAGGCGTTCAAAGCTCGCGCTTTCCTCGGGCATCCTGGGGATACTTTCCGGAATTCTGCTCTTTGCGCTCCCGCTGGTGTATCTGCTGGCAGTCAGTTTTGGCGAGGTTCTGGGTGAAACGGCCGTCGTCGTGCTGCTGGGTTGTTATCTGGCGATGATCGTCGCCGGAGGGGGCAGTGCGGTGGTCTCCGGCGTCGCCTCGTTGTGGCGTCTGCGACGCGGGTCGGCGCATCGATCGGGTCGCGGTTGGGCGGTGGCTGGAATCTGCACAGGACCGGTCCCATTTGGCGCTGCGTCCCTGTGTGGATTGTATCTGGGTTTCGCGCTGCTGGGATCGGTGAGCGTCAGTCAGGTGACGACGACCAGTTCTCAAGCGACACTGTCGCCCACTCCTCCGTCCGCCAACGCCCAGACCGTTGCGTCCGAACTTACGTTTTACAGCTCTTCCACACCTGATTTGTCGGCCGTCCCCCCGCAGCCGCTGTCAGCCGCACCGGCTAACTGTGCCGCATGCCGTACATACGAGGCGGCAAATGCAACACCCCTAAAGGCCGCTCCAGCTTCCCCCGAGAGTTCATATCCAGCACAGGCTCCCGGAAGGGTCGCCCCTGGGTATGGACAGTCGGCGCCGCCGCAAACTCCCGCCGCCACACCCGCCGCGGCAGTTTCCAGTCGCGATCCGGTGCCATCCAGCGCCACTCCAAAAACGACACCCGACGCAGCGCCGGAGTCTTCCAAAACTCCCGATTCATTTCCGGAAGCGGTGGCTCCCTCCGATCAGGGAAGCAATCCGCTATGATCGTCACAATCGATCCGATCGTCGAGGGGGCCGGTCCGGAGGGTCGATGACACGATATTCGGCGTCAGCTTGGGCGTTCACGAGATGGGCCTGAGCACGCTCCCCCCTCTTGGCCCCTGCGGAACGACTCTCGACCCCTGGCGCGACCGTGGACACCGAACGCAAGCTGTTCCTGACGCTGGTCGCGGTGTTGTTGGGATTCGGCGTCCTGATGGTCCACAGCGCGAGCATCACGTCCAGTCCCAGCCAGGCGGAAGAGATTTTCCTGTCGCGGCATCTGACGTTTGCCGCCGCGGGATTGCTGGCGGCACTGGTCGCATCCTGGATCCCGGGCGACTGGTGGCGGCGGATGGCGCCGTGGTTCTTCTGGGGCTCGGTCCTGT
>JBJXGA010000525.1:0-29112 GCA_046152955.1 Planctomycetales bacterium
TAGCTGTCGATCGTCCGCCATTTGTTGACGTCGGGGTAGGCGAAGATCACATCGAACAGATCGCCGAAGACGCCGGGGACGTTCACTTCGTTGGTTCCCGTCATCGGTTTTTCGCTCTCCGGCCCGATCGGGTGATAGGCGGTCCAGAAAAACTGTTCGAGCATTTTTTCATGCTCGCCAAACAGGAACCGATTCTGGTGCCCATGCCAGTTCTTGAAACTGTTGGGCCAGAAGGGGGCTGGTTCCCAACCGTGCGCGTGGTCCACTAGAAACGCGACGGGAGTGTAGGGATCGCCCCGATCGGGTTCGGCCGCGGTGGAGCGCAGAAAGCGATCGACCAGTTTCCCTTTGGGGGAAAGTTGTACTTCGTGCAACCCAGCCGCCGTCGTCCCGCCCGGCTGCCAGAATTCGTCGAACCCCTGTTCGTGATAGAACATCGACGCTCCGGCCATGTACTGATACCAGATGTCGAACTTGTACCAGGTCATCCCGGCGCCGCTGAAGACGCTGTAATAGTTGTCGAGGATGTTCTTCGGCGCGTGGAAGCTCTGCGTGTCGCTGAAGATCGTGCTCGAATCGCCAAAGTTGCAGCTCCGATACGTCGCGGTCAGGTTCCCCCATTGCCGGGCGGCGCCCCGCATGAAGGCCCACCGCATGGGGAGAACCGACGCGGTTGCCGCGGACGATTCATAGCCGATCGTCCGGGCTCCCCAGTCGGCGCACAGCGGCATGAAGACAATGTTCCCCACCGACAGGCAGGCGATCACGTCGAGATAGGGATTGGAATCCAGGTCGCGCCCATAGACTTTCTGATACTTTTCCCGGTTCCCCGCCAAAGTCAGTGGGGTGAACGTCTCGACGAGTTGGCGGCGAGTCGTCGCTCCGGCGGTGGCGGCACGCATCTTTTCCGGATCGGGATAGAAATATCCCAGGCTCTCGCCGGAGATGCTCCCGACATACCGGTCGCGGTATTTCTGGAAGGCGGCAATTCCTTTTTCGCCAATCAGCACCTCCGGGTGATAGTTCATCATCATCCCCCAGGGACGCTGTGGATTGGCGTCGAGCCACCGCGCGAACCGTTGGCCGACTTCCAGGAGTTCCCCAGTCTTGGGATCGGTCCCGAATACCCCGGCGCCGGCGCCGTGAAACGTCGGAACCAGCCGCGGGTCGGAGAAAATCGGCACGTCGTCTCGCCCGGCGTACTTCTTTTCGAACTCCTCGCGGACGGTCTGGTCGGCAATGTTGTATGGGAATTTGACCCGTTGCGGCTTGTCGCTTAGCCAAGTCTCGACCGGATTCGTGTGGCTCACGTTCCATAAGTAGAGGAACCCCTGATCGCGGAATGTCTTGAGCTTCCACGACGGAGGAAGCTCACAGGTGGCCGGCTGCGTGAAATTCGGTCGCCGCCGGGCAAGCGGTTCCAGATCGGAGGGGATCCCCTGCCGATATCCATCCAGGAGCTTCCATGCCGCCGATGGAGGGCGATCCTTGATCAATGGGCGGTAGGCGGGATCGGTCGTGAGGACGATGACATCCACCTGACGCGGCTCCGGTTCCTTGCTCGTGGAAACCAACTGGATTGTCGCGGGCCCCTTCTTGAGGGAAGCAGTGAGTCCACCCCAGCCGAACGCCCAACCGAAGTACAGTTTCATCTCGTTGTCTTCTTCGACGACCGGCTGTTCGCCGAACTTCCCTTCCCAGGTTTTCTCCCCCGGCTGATCGATGCGGATCTGAAACCGCTCGGACTTTTCGCGCCAGTCGGCGTAGCGGACCCAGACGTGGTAGGTTCCGGCGAGTGGAATCTCGACCTGCTTGCTGACAAGCGCCTTGTCGTCATCCGCCGCCGTGGCGATGGAGAGAAAGCCGCTCTCACCCCCCTGATTCCATTCCGCCGCCCAGCCGGGACCGGAGAGTCCCCAATGCCCTGCCGTCTTCTTCATTTCGGGGCGTCCCATCGGCCAGCAGTAATCGCGGATGCCGTCAAAATGCTCGGCTTCGAGCCAGAGCGATTCCTGCGCCTGGGCCGGACGACCCGGAGCGGCCAGAATGAGCAGCGCCACGAGAGAATTGACCACAACAGTGTGTGAACTGCCGAATCGCCACGCGCATTGGTACCGGGCCAAAAGGGAGGGAAACGTCATGATCATGGACTGCCTGGGAGTGCCTTGAACTGCGGGTTCCGGACAACAGTGTGCGCTGCGTCGCGTCCGGATTATTTCCGCACTCGCCTGCGACCGCAAGCAAGCGGATCGACGACTGGGGGTCGGCGGTGAATTCGACCGCCTGACCTGAGGTGCGTTGCGCGACCCCAGCCTGAGGTGAGCAACCACTTCGCGGTAGTTTTTGGCCCTGATCGGTCAGGTCTACAATTTTTTAATGTTGCGCGTGATATGCGGGATCGGTTTGTCGCCTTCAGAGAGGTACTGACAACTCATCAGTAGTGGCAATGGGACAACAGCAATGTCTTCGAGACAATGGGCGAGCGGTATACGGTGGTTGGCTCGGATCCGGACTCTGGCGAGTCTGCTCGTGCTGTCCGCTTTCATCTTTGGCGGCGCCGAGAACAATGCATAATGGCCGACGCTCCGCCAGTGGATTGGTCTGGCGTATTTCCCGTTGGTGTCGTTGCCGGACTCTTGACCGCCATGTGAAAGAAACCGCGATTCCGAACCTCGATCCATCGTAATGACTACTGGACTTGTCGTGACGTTCATTGTACCGTGCCGCATAGCGGCGGACATTCTCATGCCCCTTGTGGGTCGGCGGAGAGGTTTATTTCACAGCAGGATACGCCGCCTCATGGCATTCTTCACCTGAACACGACTCTTGATAACACCTCGCTTTCCGATGCCTTCAAGTGGCCTCTGACACCCGTGTTGTGTTAATCCATGTCTGACCCGCAGCCGTTATCGAACTCATCGCAGTCAAACGAATCGACGTTTGCGCCGGGGCAGCCGACGGTGCTGGTGGGCGGCGGTTCGCCTACCGAGTTGGTCGGGCTGCTCGAAACGTATCTGGCAGATTTGGAGGCGGGAAAAACGCCCCATCGGGAGGCGTTTTTGGCCGCACATCCGGAGTGGGCCGGGCAGCTCGAGCAGTGCCTGGCGGGGATCGAGTTCATGCATCGGGCCGCTGCCGCCGGTAGCGCCGGCCTGCCAGCGCAACTGGGTGACTTTCGGATCGTGCGGGAAGTGGGGCGGGGCGGGATGGGAGTGGTGTACGAGGCCGAGCAGGTGTCGCTCAAACGCAGGGTGGCGCTCAAAGTGCTCAGGTTTGGGGGGGTGGCCGACAGCGAAGCCATGCAGCGCTTCCAGCGCGAGGCCGAGACAGTCGCCGGGCTGCACCACACCAATATCGTACCGATCTTCGCCATCGGGTGCGAACAGGACGTGCGGTACTACGCGATGCAGTTCATTGAGGGGCACAGTCTGGCGCAGGTCGCAAAGTCCAAGGTCGGTCCGGCTTTCGATCCAGACGCAAACCGCGATGAACGGACAACCAAGCCGTTGCGCCAGCCTGGAAAGGCTGACCTAAGTCCCTTCACTGCCCACGTCGTCGCCAACTGGGGATTGCAGGCGGCCGAGGCACTGGCGCATGCGCACGCCCGAGGCGTCGTGCATCGTGACGTGAAGCCCTCAAACCTGATCCTCGATCCGGAAGGCCGCATCTGGCTGACCGACTTCGGCTTGGCGAAGCGCGACGATGACGTCACGCTCTCCGTGGCCGGAGTTCTCTTGGGCACGCCGCGCTACATGAGTCCCGAACAGGCGGCGGGAATGCAACAGCCGGTAGACCACCGCAGCGACATCTACAGCCTGGGGGCGACGCTCTACGAACTGGTGACGAGCAAGCCGATCTTCAACGCCGGCACGCCGCACGGCGTCATCAGCCAGATCCTATCGCAGGAGCCGCAGCGCCCGTGTTTGGTCGCCCCAAGACTTCCTGCGGACCTGGAGACGATCATCCTCAAGTGTCTGGCAAAGCAGCCGGCGCAGAGGTACGCGGCGGCCAGCGATCTGGCACAGGATCTCGAGGCGTTTCTCGATGATCGGCCAATCTCTGCCAGTCGTCCGACGCTGGTCGAGCAGGCGCTGCGCGCGGTGCAGAAGCACCGGCGCACCACGCGCATTGCAGTGATTTCGGCAGGGATCGCATTGTTCACTGCCCTTGTCCTGTTTGCCGCCTGGCGCGGCTATCGCGAGTCGCAGAACGGTCAATTGACCGTGAGCAGCGACCACACGCGGTATCTCGCGGAAATCGTCGACGAACTCGATCAACCAGTTGTGCCCCCCTTTCCGGTGCCATCCCCCGAGCCAGTGACGCTGCCCGCCGGGAAATACCGATTACGGGTCAGCACACCGGGACTGCTCAGCGACTCGTGGCCGGTGGAAATCGAGCGAAGGGTCAACGCGCGGCACACGGTCCGGCTGGTGCCGCGTTGGCTGTGGCCACCGCTGGAAACGCCTGCGAATCAAATGGTGATTCCCATGCGGTTTGATCAGAGCGATGACATCATCGTCATCGATCGTGGCAGCCCGGGTGGCACGCAGCGACCCGCGGCACTGCGCCGCATCAGCGGGAGCACCGGTGAGCGCGTCTGGGAGAGAGACTTTGTGTTTGACGGCCGAAACGTACCGGCGGGGGTCGCGCCCAATCGCTGGGCGATGTTGCCGGCGTTCGATGGTGACTCCGGAAGCTACCGCGGATTGCTCGAGCCGGCGGTCGATCTGGATGGTGGTGGAGCCGGCGACCTGGTCGTGCAGTCGTGCCAGTTCCCGCTAGTGGCGGCGATTTCAGCAGAGGCCGGAACATTACTGTGGACCTATCAGGGACGTCATCCGGACGATTCGACGAATCCGGCCGATCCCGCGAGTCCGGTTTGGGCCTACGCCGGGATGTCGTTCGTCGCCGGTCAATCGGCCGTGGCGGCGGTGAACGACGACGACGTACTCGACCTGATCGTCTGTTTCGTTCGTCTCGCGGATTACAACCGCGCCGCCGATCAACAGGGCTGGCTGGCGGCCATTTCAGGGAAGAACGGCGCGCAGTTGTGGTCGCGCGACCTGGGTCGCGGACGCTTTGCCGGGACCGGACAAGGACAAATCGTTCCGCCGTTTCTGGCGGCCTGCCGGCCCGTCCTGATTCACGGCGCGGGTGGAATCGAAGTCGCCGTGCTGGTGGAAGACCGAATCGTGGTGACTGAACTCAAGACCGGGGTCGATCGCGCTCCTTCGATCCAGATCGCTCCCACGGCTGGGTCAACGCAGGCTGCCGCTCCTCGTGACGAATCGAAAAGACCGGTGCTGGGTGCCAGCGAAACTGCCGCGACGGCTATTACCTGGCTGCCGCCGATTGCCGTCGATCATGACGCCGACGGCTGGACCGATCTGGTGCTAGTTGCCAATGAACTCGTCGTGGCCAGCACAGCGGGCACATTCGAACGATCCCGCGTGCAAGCGATCGAGTTTCCGGGGGGAAAGCGCGCATGGGAGCGCGACGTGTTGCGCGCCGAGCGGGATTCGTATGGCGTGTTCCACAACGATCATCCCAGTCACCTGCTCAGCGATTTTGACGGCGACCGTCGGCCGGATCTGGTCGTGGTCGAAGATGCGCTGGACGAGCGCTTGTGGAAACGGACGACCGCCGTCGCGCGGATCGACGTGGCCACCGGCCGTGAGCGATGGCGGCGCGCCCTGACGCGGCATTCAATGAACTTCCCGGCGCCGGCCGTGCGTTTCCTTAGCGGTGTCGATCTCGACGGCGATCGGGTGGACGAGGTGTTTGTCACCGCGTACGAACACGAATCGGCAAGCAGTTTCGCCTTAGGCCGAGCGCAATTCGTCACCGCACTTTCGGGAGCTACGGGCCAGGCGTTGTGGCGGAAGACCCTGGATGCGAAGCACCACAACACTTCCGATCGCAACGGCCCTCTGGCCTGGTGGAATCCCGGGCCAGATGGCCGGCCCATGTTAATTGTTCCCGCCAGGTCAGGTCCAGGCGAGCAGCTGATCACGTATTTTCTGGCGGCAGCCGACGGCCGAGTGTTGCACATACTGCCAGAGGTGTCCAACCCGCGCACTGCCGACTTCAACGGCGACGGTCTGCTCGATCTGTGTTACAGCGTCGACCCCCAGGGTGCGCCGAGATTGATTACCATCAGCGGCGGCGCGCCCGCGGCCTGGCAGCGGCTGGGAAACTGGCGAACGATCGGCGACGTCGATCGCGACGGCATCGACGATTTTGTTTCGCGCGACGGGGTCGCCGCCTCGGGCGCCGACGAACGCCCGCTGTGGAGAATCTCCGGTGTACCCTGGAGTCGCTCGTACGGCGAGCTATCGGCCCCCTTGCCGCTTCCGGAAGGCGATCTTGACGGCGACGGTGTGCCCGACCTGATCGGGCCGGCGACGGTCGAGCAGTCGACGGGGCCCAACTCGACGACGTTTCGCAGGACGATTTCGGCCGTCTCCGGCAGTGACGGTCACCGCTTATGGGTGGCGAACGAACTTTTGATCGACGGACAGATCAGTAGCAGCAGCGGCGGTTCCCGGTTTCAGTATCCGAGCGTCCAATGGGCCGACCTTGACGGCGACCGTCGTGCCGAGATTCTTGTCGCTGTCGCCGGCATGATTGGCGGTCAGGCGAATCCTGCACTTTGCGTGGCGTCGGGCGCCGATGGCAGAAGCTTGTGGCAGGCGCCGATTGTAAATGGTACGGTAGGCGCCGTTCCCGATTTATACGGCCCGCCTCGCTACGACCTCAATGGCGATGGCGTTCTGGATCTGGTGCTGTGGACCCCCGCAGTGAAGCCCATCCCAGGGCTGGCTTGGGCGGAGCTGTCGGCCCTCAGCGGGAAAGACGGAGTCCGATTGTGGAGCGCCTTGGGTCCGGAAAAGGACCAGGAAACCACGTTGCTATGGCCGGTGCCGGCTGTCGACGATCTGGATGGAGATGGATTGCCAGAGGTCGTCGTGCTGCGTCGGCTGGGTTACATCTTGGAGCGTGGACATGAGTCCGAGTTGTCGGTTCTCGATGGTCGGACAGGCGAACTGCACGGTCAATTCACGTGGGTCGGCGACCATGAAGCGCTCCCCCCACTGTTAGTCGATTTCAAGGGGGACGGGCGCAGAAGCATTTGCCTGGGAATCGCTGAGGAGCAGAACCATGTGCGGAAAACGTCGGTCGTCGTCCTCAATGCTGCCGCCAAGGAGGTGCGTCGCGAATCGATGGCGCTGGACTCGGCGTCGTCTTTGGGGGTGTTCACCTCCTTGTGGCGAAAGTTCGATCTCGATGGCGATGGTCTCGAGGAGTTGCTGTACCCGCACGATGGACAACTGATCGCTGCCGACGGCGCGGGGCGAGTCGTGTGGAGCTGGGCGCTGCTCCCCGAATATCCGGAGATCGTTACGATTGTACCCGGAAACCGGGCGGGTGTGCCGGCCACTGTCGTCGTCTGGGCGGGACGGGCCGTAACGGGCCTTTCGGGGTCCGACGGCCGGCCCAATTGGAGCAGCGATGTCCCGATAGCGCCGGTTCAAGGCTCGTCGAGCACGCCGTTTGTCGGACTAGCGCGCGGCAATTCGGCGGCGGGCTTGCCAGTCGTGGTGTTCAACGGTGAGAACTTTTTGGAGCACCTGCATACGACGATCGGGCGACAGGCACTGCCGGTCGATCGCAGGGGGCAGTACACTTCCGTCCCTGTCGCGCCGCTGACTTTCCAGCCGATTCCCGAGCTCGAAACTCCCGGAATTAAACTCCCGTGGGTTGTTTCCGAGTCGAACCTGCTGGTGTACCTTCTGGTGTCGGTCGGCGTGCCGAGCGGAGCGTTGACAGTGTTCTCGGCGATCATTCCCTGGTGGCTGGCGCTGACGGCTTATCGTCGGCGCTCATGCAGACTGTCGATAGTGCTGTTGACATATGTCGCGATCGGCGTGCTCGAACCGGTTCAACGGTTTCTCGCCGGCCTGTTGCTGGCACCGTTCGACGCTCAGGATTTGGCGGGAAAACTGGTCTTTCACCAAGGGGCCTCGGCGGTTTCGGCACTGCTGCTGCCCTGGCTGCTTGTACGCGAAGCGGTGCGAGAGCGCCGGATGTGGCCGGCCTTCGTCGCGGCACTGTTTGTGATCGGGTTGACTGCACCGTTCATCCACCTTCATGTGTCGACGATGCACAATGTGGCGAACTCGCATCCGCAACGCTTCTACTTTTGGGCCGGCGAAATCGTCGCCAAACGGTGCCTGCTGGCACTGGTCTGCACGCCGGGTGCGATTTTCTGGTGGACGCTCTGGCGCGATGTTCGAGAAAACCACCTCCAGCGCGCGTTCCTGCGAATCGTCGCCGCAACGGTCGCCGGTGTCCTGGCGGCGGCAGTCTTCCTGGCGATCGACTCGCAGTGGCTGCCGGAAGGGTTGCGCTATTCGTCGCGCGGTTGGTGGACCGCCTGGTTCCTGGGCGTGTATGCAGTCGGCGCGATCGTGCTGCTGGGATGGATGGTGCGGCGTGGGCGCGCATGGTGGATGAGGCGTGGGGCAAGGTAACAATTGTTGCCGCGAGCATTTGATGAGAGGCGCCCAATCGCACTGAGCTAGGATGGCAACCGTCTCCGGGCATTATGACCGATTGCTCCACTCAACTCGTTCTCAGATAACTTCCACAAAGACATCGCCAAGTCCGGGCGACCGGCGGTCACACCAGGCAGCCGCTTCACGAACATCGCAGTCGAAAAGCGGATGATATCGAACACTTCTAGCCATCGCCGGCCTCAATCCGCCGCCAGGCTTCCTCATGCGTGAGTCCGACCGAAGGGTCAGTCTGCATTTCATCGCGTCGCCGCACGGCCTCCTGCGCAACCCACTCCGGGAGGGGAATCGAAACATCGGACTCGCCGAGTTCGTCCCAGAGCATTTCCACGATCTGCAACTTTTCGGCAGCGGGCAAGGCCCGCAGTTCGATGGAATTGATGGGCATGAGCTGACTCCAGGTTCAGTGATTTCGAACACTCGTCACACGGCATCGTGTGCAACCGCTTCGCGGTAGTCACGGCCCCAGGAATCCGGTTCCTGCCGCGGCCCTCCTTACTGTCCGTTGCCCGGCACGATCAGCGACTGACTGATCTGATCGACTCGCGCGCAGCCGCAGGCGTGCATGGCGCTTTCCAGTTCTTCTCGCAAAAGCTGCAAGACGGTCGCCACTCCCGCTTCTCCTCCGGCGGCCAGACCCCAGGCGTAGGGACGGCCGATCAGCACCGCTTTGGCCCCCAGGGCGACCGCTTTGAGCACGTCCGTTCCGCGGCGGACGCCGCTGTCGAGGTAGACCTCGGCTCGACCCCGCACCGCCTGGACCACGGTGGAGAGTTGCGTGATGCTGGCCGGGACGCCGTCGAGTCGCCGGCCGCCGTGATTCGAAACGACGATCCCCTCCAGACCGATCGCCACCGCCTTCGTCGCGTCCTCTTCCCGCAGCACCCCTTTGATCAAGAGGGGGAGCCGCGTGATCGAGCGGAGCCAGTCGAAGAAGTCCCAGGAGAAGGAAAGATCCCAGGCATGATCATTGAGCGCTTCGAGTTGTTGCTGGGACATGTCGTCGGTGATGGAAAACCCAACGTCCCGCAGGTGCTTCCGCAACACCGCCGGGGGGAGCGCAAACCGATTCCGCCGATCGGCGTCTTTTCGCTCTCCCAGATCGACCGTCACGACGAGCGCCCGGTAGTCGGCCCGTTCGGCCCGTTCCACCAGTTTGCGAGCGATCACGCGGTCGTTGGGAACGTACAGTTGAAACCATTTTGGTCCGGGGGCCGCCGCGGCGATCTCCTCGATGCTGTGTCCGGCGCTGCTGCTGACCCCCAGGATGGTCTTGGCGGCGGCCGCCGCTCGGGCCGAGGCCAGCACCCCCTCGCGATGAAACAGGCTCTGCCCCGCCACGGGGGCGAGCAGAATGGGCATCGCGACGGGCTGCCCCAGCGCCCGGACTGATGTGTCCACCTGGGCGACACCTGACAGGAGCGGCGGGAGCAACCGCAGGCGCTGGAACGCTTCCACGTTGTCTCGCAGCGTCACCTCGTCGGTGGAACCGGTGGTGATGTAGTCATACGTGGCCGAAGGAAGGGCGATCCGGGCCAACGCTTGCAGGTCATGGACGCTGGAGGGATTGGATTTGAGATCGTCGCGACCCGTGTTGGGAATGCCCGCGCCGACGCCATCGGGATCGGGAAGTGACCGCGGGGACTGAGGCGCCGCTTGCGCAGTTTCCTGCCATCCCACCAGCGCGCCTGTTCCCAAAGCGAGCCATTTTGCGAACAATCGGCGATTCATACGGCGATCTTGGTCATGAGCAATTCTCCAGTTCGTCGTCCGTATACATTCTACCCAGCGTTTTCGAGGGTGTCGCGTCCAACTTACTTCTTTCAGTAATTCAGTCATAAGCGGTGGGTCGGCGGACCCCGCGCTGGGGGCGGGCTGACGCCGCCTTGGGGCAGCGGACAGCCTGCGCACGCTTTCCCTGCCGATTCGTCTGACAGGCTTCTATGAGGCCGACGCCTGGCGGCCAGCCCTGGGGACGCCTGCGGGTGCACGCCTGCGGGTGCAGTTGACTTGGAACGACCCCGTTCCATAGAATCGGGGCGAGTCAGTCGCCGCTCATCCTTCCTGCTCTCGACAGCGGGCAAATCGAGTGGACACCGCACGGCAGGCGCGGACCGGCAGCCCAGGATCGTTCCCAGGCGAAGCCGGTCGTTGGGCAAGGGTGTCCCGGATGTCTCCTGAGTCGCACGGGTGCGATTCATCCCTTTGGAGGGGAGCATCCCCGTCCCCTTCTGGCCGTTGCGGATTAGACGTTCACGACGCTTTTCCCCATCTGATTTGCGAGGCGCAGCATGGCTCAGAAAGACCTGTTCGACGATACGACGATGACGTTTGGCGAGCACCTGGAAGTGCTCCGGATTCACCTCTGGAAGGCGATCATTGGTTTGGCGATCGGCAGCACGGCGGCGTTTTTCTTTTCCAACCATATCATCGTCGCCATCCAAAAACCGGTGACGACCGTGATGGAAGAGAAGTTTGGCCATAAGGTGACGAACGACTTGCAGGATCGTGTCAATACCTGGGAGCAGATCAAAGCCTGGTTTCAGAGACGGTTTGGAGAAGCACCGGTGGAGACCCCCTCGGAGCTGGTTCCTCCGGATCTCACGCTGCAGATTCAACTGGATGTTCGGGAAATCGCCCGGAAACTGCACGCCTCCCTTCCCGACAAATATCCCGAGCTTTCCGTGACTCCAGAGACACCTGAGGCGGCTGAGACGACTGAAAAAAACTTCGTCACGATCTCTCTGGCGGGAACCCCTTTGGGAGACATGCTGGAATCGATGCGGACCGAGAATCTCAAACCACGGACCGACAGCGTCGACGAGGCATTCATGATCTACCTCAAGGTGTCGCTGGTGGTCGGGCTGGTCATTTCCAGCCCCTGGATTTTTTTCCAGATCTGGCAGTTTGTCGCAGCCGGGCTGTACCCGCATGAACGCAAATACGTCTATTCCTACCTCCCCTTGAGCCTGGGGCTGTTTCTGGGAGGGGCCTTCTTCTGTTTCTACCTGGTGATTCCGCAGGTGCTGGGTTTCCTGTTTGAATTCAACACGTGGCTGGGCTTGCGTCCGGAAATCAAAATCTCCACCTGGATTTCCTTCGCGCTGATCGTGTCGCTGATGTTCGGCCTCAGTTTTCAATTGCCGATGGTGATGCTGATTCTGGAGCGGATGTCGCTGGTGACGACCAGCACGTATCGCGAAAAGCGGCGGTTAGCCATCCTCATCATCTCGATTCTGTCGATGGTCCTCACCCCGTCCGACCCGGTGAGTATGCTGATGATGCTCATCCCGCTGTGCCTGTTGTACGAACTGGGAATCTGGATTTGTTCGTGGGGGCAGTCCCGAAGAAGCCCCTTCGAAGCCCAGCCGACCTGACCATCTCAGCCAGGTGCTTCCGCCGCCGCGGCGACCGGCTGTCGCGGTTTTTTACCAATCGATCTTGCCTGGAATGCCAAAACGGCGTATGAACTGTATTGTTTCCCCTTCGACAAGGGGTGAGCTGAGTCCCTTCATTTCGCAGTTTGTCTGATCGGCGGAGGCCCCTTTTTTGGCGTTCGCCCGTTTCGTCCTGTTCCCGGATGCGGAGTTCCCACCCGCCGAAAGGTCAGTGCCATGAAAGAGTCGATTCACCACGGTCGGTCGGCGTCGGGTGGAGTGTTGCAGTTTTTCCTGCATCAGCGGCTGCCCCTGGAGCGTGAGATGCTCCTGTTCTGTCTGGCGAGCCTGCTCGACTTTCTGCTGACCCGGCAGTTGCTGACCGACGAAGGGAGCCATTACCTGTTCATGGAGTCCAACCCGGTCGCCCGGTACTTTCTCATGGGCTGGGGCTTGCGCGGCCTGATCTACTTCAAGGCGGTCACCGTCGCGTTTGTGATCGTCATTTGCCAGATCATCGCCCGCGAGCGACTGGACGTGGCGCGGCGACTGCTCCGGTTTGCCCTGCTGGCGGCGATGGCGGTCGTGGCGTACAGCGCCGTCCTGATGCTGCGGCACACCTGACAGACAGCTATGCTCCATCTGGTCATCATGGCGGGAGGAAGCGGCACGCGATTCTGGCCCGCCAGCCGCCGCGACCGTCCCAAGCAATTGTTGTCGCTGGCGGGAAACCGAACGCTGCTGCAACAGGCGGCCCACCGCTGTCGGCCGCTGATCGGGCCGGCCGCCACGCACGTCGTGACCGGCGCCGCGTGTACGCTGGAAACTCGCACGCAGCTTCCCGACCTGGCCTTCGACCAGATTCTCGTCGAACCCTCCCCGCGGAACACCGCTCCCGGGATCGGACTGGCGGCACTCCACGTGCAGCGATTGGATCCCCTGGGCCTGATGCTGGTAACTCCCGCCGACCACGTCATCGGCCCGGAGGAGGCGTTTCGTGCGACGGTGGAACAGGGGGTGCAATTGCTCGAACGGCATCCCCAGGCGAGCGTGTTGCTGGGCGTCCCCCCGACGTTTCCTGCCACCGGTTATGGCTACATCTCGCGCGGCGCGCAGGTTTCGCTTCCCGCGGGAGAGGCCTTTCAGGTGGACGCCTTTCGCGAGAAGCCGACTCTCGACGTGGCCGAAAGATACCTGCGCGAGGGGGGCTGGTTCTGGAACTGCGGCATCTTTTTGTGGCGCGCGGCAGAGGTCCTACGCCTGCTGCGCGAGTTTCAGCCGGAAATGCACGAGCGGCTCATGCGACTGGATGCCGCCTGGGGAACTCCCCGGTGGGACGCCGCGCTGACCGAGGAATTTCCCCGCATGCCCTCGGTGTCCATCGACTATGGAGTGCTGGAACCGCTGGCGGCCCGACCCACGGGGTCGCGGGAACTGTTTGTGGTCCCCGCGCAGTTTGACTGGGATGACGTCGGGAGTTGGGAGTCGCTCCCGCGACTGCTGGGGAGCGACCGGGATGGCAACACGCTGGTCGGTCCGCATGCCGGCCTCGAGACGCGCGACTGCGTGATCCGCACGACCGACGACCACCTCGTGGCGACGATCGGTCTGGCGAATCTGCTGGTCGTGCATACTCCCGAGGCGACGCTGATAGCCCCGCGCAACGATGGCGATGCCATCCGCCGACTGGTGGCCCTGCTTGAGGAACAAGGCTATGGCCGCTACCTCTGAAGCGCCCCCCGGAGAAATCCCGCAGCGGGGAAGGTTGATGGGACTCGACTACGGCCAGCGGCGAGTGGGCCTGGCTCTCTCCAATCTGGAACAGTCGATTGCCACTCCCCTGGCGACGTACACCCGCCGCGATGACCGCCAGGACACGCTTTATCTCCAACGGCAGGTCCAGGACTATTCGGTCGTGGCCCTGGTCGTGGGATTACCGGTGCATATGAGCGGGGACGAGGGGGAGCAAGCCCGCGAGGCGCGGGCGTTTGGCCAATGGGCCGCTGCGGCCACGAGGCTCCCCGTGGTGTTCTTTGACGAACGCTACACCACGGCACACGCCAACGAGCTGCTGCGAGACACCCCGCTGAGCCCCCGGCAACGGCAAGCGCGGCGGGACATGCTGGCGGCGCAAATCCTGCTGCAGGGATACTTGGACGGAACGAGGGAAAACGCGGCCCCGGCGGCGATGGAATGATCGGAGCCCGCCCGGTCACCGCGCCTGGCGGCCGTAGGTTCGCTGCAGTGTTTCCAGGGCGCGGATTTCCAGTTGGCGGACGCGTTCTTTGCTGACCCCCAGACGTTGGCCGATCTCCTGCAAAGTTTGCGGTCCGGCGTCCCGATCCAGTCCAAACCGCCACGTCAGGACGCTCCGTTCGCGCTCGTCCAGCTCACGCGCCATCCATTGCGAGAGCTGCTTGTTCCCTTCTAACCGGTCGGACAGCGACAGTTCATCCGGCGCGGCGTCGGGTACCGTAGCCACCATGATGTCCGCGCCTGGCACAAATCGCGTCCGATCCTGCCGGCGACGGCGAATCTGTCGGAAGAAGTCGCGCTGAATGGAATGCGTGGCATACGTGCTGAACCGGAAGCCGCGCGAATAGTCGAACTTTTCGACGGCGTTCACCAGCGTCAGGTTGCCGTCGCTGACGAGCTCGTCGAAGTCGTTGTGTTCGTCGGCGAAACGACGCGCCAGGGAGACCACCAACCGCAAATTGGCGACGATGATCTCGCGACGGACGTCCGCCGCCCGTGCCAATAGCGACTCGATCTGGTTGACCACGGACCATTTGGGGCGGCGCGGATTCAATTCGGCGCGAAGGGTGTTGGCCCGGAACTTGAGGTAGTTCATCCTTCGAAACAGATCCACCTCCTGTGCTGCCGTGAGCAGCGGGGTGGCATACAACTGGGCCAGATAGCTGGGAGTCCCGGCGGGAGCCGCAGTCTGACGCGGAGCAGTCGTCGCCGGGGAGTCAGCCAACGGCAACAGGAACTGGTCCGCCTGGGGAGCGCGGAATTCCGGATTGTCGATGAACGCGATTTCCTGAACCAGCAGCGCCTGCAGGCGCGACAGATCACCTGAGTCACCGGTTCGGGCGCGCGGCTGAACCGTCTTGCCTGGTTCGCGGCAGGCGCGACCCGTGCCCTTGGAGGCGGAATGCCGCTCCTCGGTTGAGCGGGCCCTGGATGTTCGGCGAGTCGGCTTGGGGGGGGATTGCAGCAAAGTCAGACGTGGCATGGAAGCCTCCTGAAGTCAGCCGGTGATCCGTGTCAGAGGACACATTCTGAAAATCGTTCAAATCGTTCATCAATTTGTACGATAAATCGTTCAGTACGGCAAGTGAAAAACCTTCCGATCGATCGGATTTATGGATATTCTCCTAACTCGTTCTTGAGAAACATCTTGTGAATCTCCCTTGAACGGAGCGCATCGCCGTCTACAATCAGTGTCTTTGACAACGATTGATTCGTTCAAATAGTTCATTTTTTTATCGTGCAATTGTGAAGCAGCTTGTCACCCCCAAGCAGGTCGCGCGGGCCATCGGCGTGAGCGAATCCTCGCTCAAGCGGTGGTGCGACCAGGGTTTGATCAGCTCGGTACGCACCGCCGGAGGGCATCGCCGACTCCCCATCAGTTCGGTCCTGGCCTACTTGCGATCGACCCGAACCGCGGTCGTGGCACCGGAATTGCTCGGGCTTCCGGCGACCTGTGCCCCCTCCGACCGGGCGATCGGCAAGGGCCGCGAGCGTCTGCGGGACGCGTTGCTGGAAGGCAACGAAGCGGTCTGTCGGCAAGTCGTGTTCGACCAGTGGCTGTCAGGGCAACCGATGACCGAAATCTGCGACCACCTGATCGCGGCCGCCTTTCGTGACATCGGTGAACGCTGGGCCTGTCACCAGGTGGATGTCTTTCACGAACGCCGTGCCTGCGAAATTATGCTGCGAATTCTGCTGGAGTTTCGCTCGGGGCTGTCGCCGGGCGATCCCTCCCGACTGGCGATCGGCGGCACGGTCGAGGGGGATCAGTACATCCTGCCGACGACGATGGTCGAGGTGGTGCTCCGTGACTGCGGGTGGGATGCCCGATCGCTAGGGGCCTCGCTTCCCATGTCCTCGCTGGCGACCGCCATCCGCGAATGCCGCCCCCGGCTCTTCTGGCTCAGCGTTTCGTTCGTGGCCGACCCGGTCGCATTCATCACGCAGTTTCCGTTGCTCAACGCCGCGGCCGACGAAGTGGGGGCCGCGATCGTGGTCGGGGGATTCGCCATGCAGGGAGTCATCCGCCAGCAAATCCGCTATTCAGGCTTCTGCGACACGATGCAACACCTGGAACAATTCGCCAAGAGCATCAGTCGATGATCTTCGTGATCTGATATTCGACAATCCCGCGGGCGCCGGCCCCTTTGAGCCGCGGAACCACGACCCGCACGAACGACTCGTCGACGATCGTGTTGACATCCACCCAGTCGGGATCTGAGAGGGAGGAGACGGTTGGCTTTTGCAGCGCCGGAAGCTGCTGCAACACGGCCGTCAGATCGGCGCGGCGGACATTCATCATCAGCCCCACCTTGCCCTCAGCGGCCAGGCACGACTTGAGCATCAGCGAGAGATTCTCGATCTTGCTCCGCTTCCAGGGATCGTCCCAGGCGGCTTTGTTGGCGATGAACCGGGTGGTGCTTTGTAGAACCTCGGCGATGATCCGCAGGTTGTTGGCGCGCAGGGAACTCCCCGTTTCGGTCACTTCGACGATCGCATCGGCCAGCCGCGGCGGTTTGACTTCCGTCGCTCCCCAGGAAAACTCAACCTGCGCCGTGACCTCGTGCTGCGCCAGGAAGCTGCGGGTCAGCCCCACCACCTCGGTGGCGATCCGTTTTCCCTGCAAGTCCTTCACGGTCTGTACGGGCGAATCATTGGGAACGCACAGCACCCACCGCACCGGCCGCCGACTGACTTTGGAGAACATCAGTTCGCACACTTCGTGGACCTGCGAGCCATTCTCGACGATCCAATCGTGTCCCGTGATCCCGGCGTCCAGCACCCCCTGTTCGACGTACCGTGCCATCTCCTGGGCGCGGATCAGCAAGCACTCGATCTCCGGATCGTCGATCTCGGGATAGTACGAGCGGGAGGAGAACTTGATGTTGTAGCCCGCTTTACGGAACAACTCTCCCGCGGCCTCTTGCAGGCTCCCGGCGGGAATCCCCAGTTTCAACCGATTTTCCTCACCCATGACGCGTTCCCCACTCATTTGCGATAGACGACGGCGGGGTCGAAGACTCGCTCCCCTACGACTTCAAAAGCGCTTCCCTCGGCGTTCAGGCGTCGGAAGAAGCAGCTCTGATACCCCTCATGACACGCCGCTCCCCCAATCTGCTGCACCTGAATCAACAGCGTGTCGGCGTCGCAGTCATAGAAGATCTCCCGGACCTCCTGGACGTTCCCGCTTTCCTCTCCCTTGCGCCACAATTTGTCGCGGCTGCGGCTGTAGTAGCAGACGCGTCGCGTACGGAGCGTCTCGGCATACGCCTCGTCGTTCATGTAGGCCAGCATCAACACGACGCCGGACTCCGCATCCTGGGCAATGACCGGAATCAGCGGGTGTTTCTCAAAATCAGGGCCAACGGACACAACCAACCTCAAGTCGAAAGGGATCCACTGTGATCGCTGCGCGTCCCCCCCCAGGGATCGGCCCGGCGGGTCGCACAGCGCGAACTTCCAAGGTAACACGCGGCGGGAAGGGAAGCCAGCGATCAGGGGATAATCCAACGGGTCGCTTGTGGGCGGTCGATGGCGGCGAAATGGGGATATGGAAATGGGGAAATGGAAAATGAGAAGTGAAAAATGCAAAGTGCAAAATGGGTGAGGTCGAAGGAGGAGTTTTCGTAATGTGCCGACGTAGGCTGCGTCGGCCACGAGGCCATCGCCCGAGGCGAATGCTGCCTGCGTCCGCTACTGCCGGTCCGCCTTTTGGCACGCAGAGATTTTTCCCCTTCAATCCCTTGCATTCATAAGTGGTCATTAGTACAATAATGGTCATAAGAATACTATGTGGTGGTCGTTCTTCCCCCATTGCGGTTCGGTACGCCGGGAATCGTTCTCTGGGCCGACCGTGGGCGCGGGGGTGACGACAACCGGCGCGTCCGCCTGGGTGCGCTCGAGTCCTGTTTCCTTGGGAGAATCTCATGCTCTACGACGATGCACCGCAGACGCTGCAAATGACGGTTCCCGCCTGGCGTTCCGCCGAGCTGTTCCAACCCAATGCCTACCCCAACGTTGTCGAACGCGCCGCGCTGGATTATGTCGCGCTCGACACCCCGGACCCCCTGGAATGGATTTGGCCACGAGTCATTCCGCGCGGATCGCTCACGTTGCTGGCGGGGATGCCGGGGATCGGCAAATCGTTTGTGGCGATCGACATTGCCGCGCGGCTTTCCGGCGGCCTCCCCTGGCCCGGAACCCGCCCAAAAGCCTCTGTGCCGGACGGGGATCTTCAGCATCTGGAGAGTTCCCTGCGCGCATGGCGCGGCGTCGATTTGCTGGTCATCGATCCGGTCGTGGCATACCTGGAACAGCGCGAGTCCGAGCCCTATCTGAGGAAGGTGCTCGCCGACTTGGCGCGGCTGGCCGCCGAGTATCGCCTGGCGGTTCTGGCCATCGCCCATCTGCGGTCCGACCCCGCCAAATCCAGTATCTACCAGGCGCTGGGGAGCCGCGCGCTGGCGACCATTCCACGATGCATCTGGACCGTTCTGCCTGATCCGGCGAGAAGTCGGCGGCGATTGTTCCTGCCACTCAAGATGAACCACACGGCGACCCCGCCTGGCTATCGCTTCGAGTTTGGCCCGACGCGCTTGGTCTGGGAGGACCGGCCGATCCACCAGATGGCCTCCGATCCCGCCGTGACGCACACCGAGCATTGGGCAATGGACGAAGCGATCGACTCTATCCAATCAAAACTCGCCGCGGGAGAGGTTCCTGCCGCGGAGGTAATTGAAGAAGCAAGCCGCTGCGGGCTGCCATTGATCACCTTGACCCGCGCGAAGCAAAAACTGAAGGTCCAATCTTACCGAAAGGGATTCGGGCCCGGTGGGACATGGACCTGGAGTTTGAACAGCAGGTCACAGGTGACCGACCAGCATTATGCAGAGCGCGGCGAATCGTTGTCGTCTCCGACTGAACTGGAGGGCCTGGCCTCCCAATACTCCACCACTCTTGGTTCCGCGGAACCGGGGGTCAAACTTTAAAATGCATGATCATCTATGGCGTGGTCGACATCACAACCTGTTGGTAAATCTCATGTTACAACGCCGGCCCTATAGAAACTCATGAGATCCTATGATTTCTATGGATTTTCTCGGCGATTTTGCGTTTTTGGATCGTTCGTGGTCGCGGGGGAGCGGATTCTCACGGCAACATGAGGAACGAGGTGAAAACGTGAGCCATCGGCGATCACGTCGAAAACTCTTGGGGAAAAACGAGGGGAACACTGATAAACACTAATAACTTTGCCATTCAGGGTAACCTGGAATGCAATCGTAATTGAATTAGTTGTTATTAGCGGTTATTAGTGTTCCCTTCTGATTTGTTCTCTGTCCACTAATCCATGCATGCCTAGTAGGCCTGCCAAAAGTCTGTCATTGTATGTGCCTTGTTCATTCAACCGGCCAACAATTACCATGTGCTTCGTTCCTGAACTGCGATGCGGTTCCGTGTGATGGCCACTGCACGGACGAACTGCGGGCATCGATCGTGCCGGATTCGTCATCTGGCCGGGCCGCACAAGTGGTCCGATGAATGCATCCGTCACGTGACGCAATGGGGGTGTCGTGTTTGGTTTATTCAGTCCGCGCTGTCCCGTCGACTTGCGGGAAAAGACCTGGATCGAGCTGCGGATGCAGTGGCTCGTGGACCGGTTGGGACTGGAGCAGATCTGGCGGGTCGAAGTCATCACGCCGACCAACCACCATTTTCCGGATAGTCCGCCTCCAACGGTCTGAGGGCCGGCCAGAATCAGTCGAGCGTCACTCATTCCGCTTCGAATTCGTGGCGGAATTCGTTGAAGTGGATGTACTCCCAATGGCGGTAGAGGGGGGAGGTCTGGACCAGCCGGGCATGCGGGCCGATGGCCGCCAAGCGCCCCTTGTGGAGAAGAACGATCTCGTCGGCCCGTTTCACCGTGGACAAACGACGGGCCAGGTACAGTACCGTGCGGTTGGGGGTGATCCGTTTGTAGGCGTCGTCCAGCAGCGTCTTGGTGTCCTCGTCGAGCGGCGCATCGGGCTCTTCGATAATCAACAGAGCCGGCTTGCGCAAGGCGGCCCGCGCCAGTCCCAGACGAAAGGCCTGGCCAGGGTCGAGTTGTTCGCCATGCTCGCCGATCACTGTTTCATATCCCTGTGGCAGCTTGTTGATGAACTGGTGGGCGTGCGCGGCTTTGGCCGCTTCGGTCACGTCCTGGAGCGAATAATTGGGATTCCCTCCACTGATGTTTTCGCGAATCGTGGCGGTCAGGTACGGATCCTTTCCTCCCACGAAGATCGCTTCAGCCCGCAGCGATTCCAGCGTCACCCAGCCGATGTCTTCGCCATCGATCAGAATCCGTCCTTTTTGCGGTTCGATGAACCGCGGCAAGAGGTAGGCCAGCGCCAGTCCCTCCATCGGATCGGTGGCCACCACGGCCACCTGGCGGCCAGCGGGAATACGCAGCGTCAACCCCTCCAGCAGCGTCCGCTTGTCGGGAGTGGCATAGGTCACGCCTTCCAAAACCAGCAGTCGCGACAGCGGCTGGAGGAACTTGGCCCCCACCGCCTGTCCGACTTCGGGGATCTGGTTGAGATACGACTGAATCCGCTGGGCGGACTGTTCCGCGCCGGCGGTCAGGGAGGCCAGCCGCGCCAAATTCCCCAGCGGCAGGCCGGCGGCAACAAACGCCGACATCATGAGCAGACCGTCCGCCAATCCCAATTCACGGGGGGGGAGCAGGATCGAGCGCCCCACAAACAGCAGCACGAACGCCACGCAGGCCGCCACGAGGGACCGCACCATGCGGCGCGACCAGGCCTTGGCGACGAATGTCTCCTGCGTCCCCCGTTCGAAGCGTTGCAGCGCTTTTTGGAACTGCTCCTGTTCGAACGACTCCATGGCGTACCCGCGCACGAGCCGCGAGCGGTCCAGCCCTTCGGCCAGCAACCGCAGTTCTCCGGTCGTATGGGCGTCGGCATGTCGTTGGAACTCCTCCAGGCGGAGTTTCTCGCGCTGCGTGATCCACCAGCAAAAGGCCATGGGGACCAGACAAATGATCGCCAGCGAAGGATTCACAAGGAGCGCCAGCATCAGCAGCAGCACCAGCCGGAGCGGGTCGCGGGCCAGGGTCTCGGCCCAGCCAATGACCCCGGCGCGGAGCTGGTCGACCTCGGTGGTGAACAGCCGCAGCGCCTGTTCGCTGGCCCGCCCCTGCAGGTCCGAGGGGGCCAGGCGGTGCGTTTGCCGATGGATCGATTGCCGGAGCCGAGTCGAAATCGCCAGTCCCTTGCGAAGCAGCCAGACCCGCGCGCGGGATTCCAGCATGCTCCGTCCCCACCCCACCAGCGCCACCACCCCAACCAGCGTCAGCAGCGCCTGCCGGTCTTCCTGCAACGGGGAAAACCGCTGGTAGACTTTCACTGCGACGGGAATCCAAAACGCCCCTCGGTCGCGCCACAGCGTCGGCAGGATGCCCCGATTGACATAGGTCACCGTTCCCCCCTCATGCACCGCCGGAATTCCGGTGCCGCTGAGCAGGTCGCTCCCCACCAGGTCCAGCAACTCGGCGTGGGATGCCGCGGTAATCTCCAGACGCCCGACGTGAATCAACAGATCGGTGATCCAGTACAGAACGACGAGCCCCAGACACAGGCCCAGCGAACTGGCCGCGAACGCCACGGCAGCGCGCAGCGCTTCGCCGCGCACCAGATCCTTACGCGAGAAAACCCGTTGAAAGGCGGACAGTTCTTTGGTTGCCACGGAGAAATCCGATCGTGTACACGCCGGGACGCCCCCCAGTCGCCTCACATCCGTGGCTGCCAACTCCTGTCGCCGCGGGGGGCGGTCCGCGGTCGATCACGCCAAGTCTCGATCCTCGAACATCATGAACGCCAGCAGAATCGCCATCGCGGCATACGCCGCGCTGTACAACGCCGTCCATCCCAGATACGACGCGGGGACGAGCGCGCCGGTGACGATCGCCGTTTCCACGTTGAAATTCTCAATCGCCGGCAACACCGTGGCAATGACCCGCGCCATGAACATCACCGGTTCCAGCCTGCCGAAATTCCCCCCCACGAGACTGGGGGTCAGGTGCCCGACCACGAAAATCGCCAGACAGGTGACCATATTGACCACCATCGGCATCCGCGTCGAAATCGCGACGCTGATCGCCGACATCACCATGATCTCCATCAGGCACAGTGCCGCCCCCGGCAAAATCCGCAGCGCCTCCTGCAGCGCCACGGTGGAATTCACGGCATCGTTGGCTGTCTCCTTGGCGTCGTAGAACACTTTGTAAAAAATCAGCGAACAAAAGATGATCGTCACCGGCACCAGCAGGATCAGCACCGCCGTCTGAATGCCGACGAATTTTCCAACGATGAATTGCCGCCGATTGATCGGCTTCGACAACAGCGTCATCGCCGTTTTCCCTTCGATCTCGTCGGCGATGCTCATGCTGGAGGTCCAGATCGACAGCAGCATGCCACAAATGAGCATCGTGGCCAATCCACAGATTTCCAGCATCTTGATGTCATCACCCAGCGAAAAGAAGGGGATGAACGTGTTGAGCACCAACAGGAGGATGGAAACCGCCAGGAGGAGCGCAAAAATCGGCTGCCGGATCGCCTCTTTGGCCGCCGCGCGGGCGATGATACCCGACCGGGTTCCATACAGAAACGCCAGCAGGCCGACCAGCAGCGCCGACGCGGCGCTCACCGTCAGATACCACTGCGATCCGGCCTCTCCCGGCACAGGAGCCGCGTCCGCCGCCAGCAACAGCCCCGGCGCGCCCCATCCATTCCAAACCGACATGTTGAACCTCGTCTCCAGCTAGGACCACCTTGTGCGCCCGAATCCGCGCGGACGACGACCGACCGCATGACGACGATCCTACGTCGATTCCTTGCTCCGCGTTGGTCTTCCTGCGACGCGCTTCTCATTCCGCGTGTTTGGAACATGCGGATCCAATTCGCGATTCCTGGCACGGATTCAATGTACCGGTCCCTGCCACCGCTGGGAACCGTCCCGGCGGGAAATTCCCCCCTCTCTCCTGCCGACGAAGCATCCTGGGCCGAATGACCGGCATTTTCCGCAGGAAATGCCCGATGTGCCGCCAGTCGCCCGTCCCGCGTGATCGTGCGTATGCTCAACACGTAGACATGCCGAAACGGGTCGTGCATACCGCGAATCGGGCGCGCTGCCACCATCAGACAATAGCGGTTAAGTGATTGTTGATCAATGGGTTGTGGTGATTTCACCGCGATTCCTTGCGGCCCCATGAAGGGCCTGCGATAATCATTTGCTGTTGCAGCCTAAATTTGCCTCACGGCGGATGCGGGGGAACCACCGGTGCCGGATAGTCCGGTCCCATCGGGGCGAAGGATCGGTCCAACCGATCCGGGACACTTTCAAGTCCCAGCCCGACAGCTCACCTCGTCGGTCGGCTCGAAACGTGGTGTTTCGGCCACATTGAAAGTGTACTATTGCGGCATGACGCATGTCGTTCGCAGCCTGCCTCAAGCAGGCATTGCCGGGGAGCTTCCGGGGCATCCGCTCTCCACCTTGGCGAAGAACCACGGCTGGCCAATGGCCGGCGCCGAGGGTTCCGCGTCCACGCTCCGTCCGCAGCCGACCGCGTGAAGTTGCGCCCGACGCGCCCCGATCCCATCTCAGGACCAGTCCATGTCTGATACGGAAAACAAACCCAGTTCTCCCGGTGACGGCCCCCGCCGACCGTTGCGAGGCGCCCCGGTGATCATCATCGGGAGCGTGATGTTCAGTTTCATCTCGTATTGGCGCATCGCGGCGGTCGTGTTGTGTGATATGGCCAGCACGGCGTTCTATATTGGGGGGATCGTCGAACAGGTGATCGGTCCGGCGGCCCCCTGGTTCATCGTGGCGGTGATGCTGTTCGGTTTTTGCATGGGGGCCGTGTATATCGAAAGCTGCTCCCTGTTTGTTCGCGGCGGCGTATACCGGGTGGTCAAAGAAGCGATCGGGGCGCTCCCGGCCAAGGCGGCAGTCTCGGCGCTGCTGTTCGACTACATCCTCACCGGCCCGATCAGTTCGGTCTCCGCGGGACAGTACCTGATCGGCTGGATGCTGGAGCTGATCGCCATCACCAATCCTTCCATGGCGATCGAGGATCCGAGTTTGCGGACGGCGATTCGACAATACGGATCGGTGGTGATCGCCATCGCCATCACGCTGTATTTCTTCTACAAAAACCTCAAGGGGATCCACGAATCGAGTGAGAAGGCGCTCAAGATCATGCTGTTCACGACGGCCGTCGCCGTAATCGTGCTGATCTGGAGCGCTGTGACCCTCTTCACCACCGGCCCGGTGAACACGCTCAAGTTCCGTCCCGATTTGAACAAGAAGGTGGAATACGAAGTCGTCCGCGTCCCGCATCCCTTGTCGAATGTCGATCGCGAACAATGGAAGAAAGACGACGACGGGCGGCTGACCCCCCTGTTGCGCGACGACGGCACCCCGGAACCGCGCGTCGATGCCGTCACCGGACGACAGGTCGATCCGCTCGGTTTTCTGCCCCACTTTTTTCCGCAATTCTCCGAAGGCCTGCGGGAGCAGTTTTCGGGAACGGGCAGCCTGTTGAGCCTGTTGGGTCTGTGCGGACTGGCGATGGCGTTTGGACATTCGATCCTGGCGATGAGCGGCGAGGAGACCATGGCCCAGGTCTATCGCGAGGTCGAATCTCCCAAACTGCAGAACTTCAAGAAGGGGGCGCTGGTCATCTTCACCTACGCGCTCATCCTCACCTCCAGCGTGTCGATTTTGTCCGTCTGGCTGATTCCCGACGAGGTCCGGATGAAGGACTACGCCGACAATCTGCTGGGGGGGCTGGCCATGCACGTCGTGGGGCCCCCGATGGCGCGGCTGGTGCTCAACGCGCTGGTCGTCGCGGCCGGGTTCCTGATTCTCTCCGGAGCGGTGAACACCTCGATCATTGGTTCCAACGGGGTGCTCAACCGGGTCGCTGAGGATGGCGTTCTGCCCGATCGGCTGCAAAAGCCCCATCCCAAATACGGGACAACGCATCGCATCTTGTACCTGATCGTCGGCTTGCAGGTCTGCACGATCATCGGAACGGGGGGGAACATGATCCTCCTGGGAGAGGCGTATGCGTTTGGCGTGATCTGGAGCTTCCTGTTCATGGCGCTGTCGATGCTGGTGTTGCGCTTCAAGAAGCCGGAACAGCGCGAATTCAAGGTGCCGCTCAACATTCGCTTGGGGTCCATCGAGATTCCCGTGGGACTGGGACTGGTGTTTCTGACGCTGGCCTTTGCCGGTCTGGCCAACTTGTTTACCAAGGAGGTGGCCACGATCAGCGGGCTGTCGTTCACGGCGATCTTCCTGACGGTGTTTCTCGTCACCGAGCGGATGACCATCAAGCGCAATCGGGGCGCGGCGCATGAACACATCGAGCAATTCACCGAACGTTCGACCGACGTCGTTTCGCAAAACGCCGTGGGACTCAGCAAGCCGTACCGCAAGCTGGTGGCGATTCGTTCCCCGCAGAATCTGTACATGCTGCAACGGGCGCTCGAAGAGACCGATCCGGAAACGACCGACGTGATCGTCATGACGGCGAAAGTCAGCCCGCCGGGGGGCGCCCCCAGCGATGAAGTTGAACTCGACCGTTACGACCGCAAGTTAATGACCGTGGTCATCGAACTGGCCGAAAAGGTCGGCAAACAGATCAAACCCCTGGTGGTGCCCACCAACAATCCGCTGTTTGCCGTCATGAACACGGCCAAATCGCTCGGTGTGCAGGAATTGGTCGTCGGCGCCTCGAACAAGTTCACCGCCGAGGAACACCTGGATCAGATGGCGTTTTACTGGATCAACCTGCACGGCGGGGAATCAACGCCGCTGTCGATTCGCGTCCTGAGCCGCACCTGGGACGTGCATTACGACGTCGGCGGAGGCAACCGCATTCCGCGGATCACGGAAAGGAAAGCCAAGAGCGTCGCCGAACTGCGGGCCGCGGGGGTTGGAGTCCGCCGCGTGTTGATGGTCCACGACAACACCCCGCACGCCGCCGATCTGTTCGAAGCGGTGCTGACGATGCTCGACCCCGACGTTCGGCTGGATATCGCCACAGTGCCGGAACTCGTCCGCCCCGGAGCAGCCAGCCAACCGACGGCAACCACGCTGCAACAGGACATCGAGCGCGCCGAAAACATCGGCCGGGAAGTGCAGGTCCACCGCCTGTCGGAGAACCCCGGTCCGGAGGTGGTACAGCTCGTCCTGGAACACGACTACGACCTCTTGGTTCTGGATGGGTCCGAGGTCGCCGATGACGACGACAATGTCCCCCCCTGGCACAAGTTTGTCCGCGAACACTCTCCCTGCACGCTCTGTGTGTTGTCGGTTCCATCCATCCCGCGCGAAGTGGTGGATTTGACGCCGGTGAAGACTTAACCGCACCTATTACGGTCTTTGACGTCATTACCTGACAAACCACCGGACCGCGCAGTGCATCACGTGATCGCTGAAGCGCAGCGTGTAGGGATCGCAGCGCCGGTAGACGACCTGTCCGTCGGTCCGGACCATGAGCCAACCGAAATCCCACCCCTCCGAGCGATACCGCAGCGGGATCGCTGGTCGGACGCGGATGACCGGATGCGAGCCGATCATGAACAGCCGCCGCTGCGTGTAATAGTACGCTGAGCCTCCTTGGACAAACACCTCGTGTTCCGGCCCCGATTCTCCCGCCGGCGCTAAATCGGCGCACAGATTGCCGATTCCCAACTTGATGGCGCAGCCGGACGAAAAGGCGTCCACCAGGTCATCCAATGAGCCTGCCTCCACCTCCCCCGACGCGGAGTGCCGCAGCGCTTCCCGCCAATGATCCAGCACGCAATAGCGGAACCGATCGAAATCGTACACAAAATTCTGGCAGGGAGCGTTCGTTCCCGCGTCCCATTGGTCCAGCACATGGTACTTGGGCATCCGCGCGGGGGGAGTGATCGGCGACGGGCCTGGCGCTCCGTCGGGGGGCACACCATCCAGATGCGGACGAGCGATCCCCTGCGTTCCATCCCGGTTGTACAAAAAGAACGACATCGAAGGGCGCGGGCCGAAGCCCACCGGCAATTCGATCGGCTGCCGCAGGCTCATGATCCCCGCGGCCCAGTCCGGTCCCAGCCGATACGTCACGCCAAACTCCGCCACTTCCCGAATTCGCTCGTCGCAGGGGGAATCGACATTGATGTGTTCGTTGTGGACGAATTCCGTATAGATCCGCAAGTCGGCGGCACGCCCCACCGCGGCACACAATTCCGCCGCGCTCCCGCCCACCACCTGCCGACGCTGATCTAGCTCCAACACCGACTGCCAGGTCACCATATGAATTCCACCCCTCCTCCATCCGCGTGCCGTTTGCCGGGAATCCACGCCGCGTGCTGAGTCATCGCGTCCTGTTCTTCCAGGCCACGATCACTTGTCGGACGATCCACCACCGACCTTCTTTCGCGTCTCGGCAAGGACTTCGGCCAATTTGACCGGGATGCCGCCGCGGGCCTTGCTCTGGTGCGCCGCCTCCATGAACGTGAAGATCTCAATCGTCTCCTCGGCCGACACGGGAGGATTGCGGGTTCGGAAGAAGCGCGCGATTTCGATCGCGACCCCTTTGTAGCCCATGTATTCTCCGTGCGGCGCCACCCATTTCTCCGGCACGTCGTATCCATAATCTCCCGAGGGAGAGATCCCCTTCTCTCCAAACACCATCGCGCGGTACAGCACCGCTCCCTTGCGAATCCCGCGAAACGTTCCAATCCGCCCGTCGCTCCACACGCCGGTCAGGAATTCGGCATCGGGAGTGGAGGCCCGGGCGACCGATTCGCACCCCGGCCGCATGATGGTGTACAGCGTCTCGACGCCATGGATGGCGTGCCAGAACAGGTCGGGATGATGCGGCTCGGTGGGGCAGCCCCCAAACACGCTGCACCCCAGCACCGACCCCACCTCCGGGTGCTGGCGCATGCCGCTGAAGCCGGGACTGAATCGATGCTGCGAGCAGGAAAACAGGGGAACCTTGTGTTCTTTGGCCAGGTCGAACATCTCGACCACGTCGGCCAGAGACGCCGCCATCGGACGTCCGATGTACACCGGCCGGCCCGCGCGCAGCACCGCCTTCAAATGCGGCAAGTGCGCCCGGCCGTCGAGGCTCATCAGCAAGAGCGCGTCGGACTTCGCAACCACCTGGTCGATCGTTTCGACAACCTCGACTCCCAAATCCTTCATCGCGGGAATCCATTTGGGGAGCGACTGCACGCTTTCCTCGATGTCCGGGCTCCCACCGGCGTACGCCGCCACGACCCGCAGCCCCTGTAATTCTCCCGCGGCCTGGGGATCGTGAAACAACGCCGTGAACGCGACCGCCTGATAATTGTCCAGACCAATCACCCCCACCTTCAGGGGCCGATCTTCCGCGGCGGAAACCGATCGATGGAACGCGAACAGGGCCAAAAGCAGCAGACCGAATTGGACGATGCGCTTCATCAAAGGCAACTCCGAAAGCGATGATTGCAGGCCAGGGAAGGTGACCGGTCGCCAGCCATGACCCAAAGGCCCGGGGCTCTGGGTTCGGCACTGTAGTCGGAAAACTCGCCGGATTGCAACGCGCGGCAGAGTGCCACGCCCTGACGTTAGGAAGGGCGTGGCGAGGCACGTTGGGGGGTACGCTGCTCAGAGACGTTCGCCACGCCCTTATCAGGGCGTGCCCAAATTCCCTGGCACCCCTTCCGACGTAGCCACATTTGCCAGAATGTGGGTGATCGCTGCTCCCCCCACGTTCTGGCGAACGTGGCTACCGCCGTCGGAAACTCTCCGCGTCTCCGCGTCTCCGCGTGAACAATCGTCTTGGGTTGCAGTCCCAGGCCGCGCCG
>JBJXGA010000529.1:0-11101 GCA_046152955.1 Planctomycetales bacterium
CGACCGGCAGCATATCGAAGAGTACCTGTGCGACAACGACATCGACTACCAATGGACCCCCGACGGGGCGCTGCGGACTTGGTCGATTCGCCCCGGCGTCATGCGACACCCCGTCACCGGGGAAATGCACTGGTTCAATCAGGCCAACTTATGGCATGTGACCAATGTCGACGAACGGCACCGGAAGCAGTTGTTGGACCGCTGCGGCATCGACAACCTTCCGACACACGCCTATTACGGCGACGGCACGCCGATCGACGACGCCGACCTCGATCGCGTCCGCAAGGTGATGTGGGACGAAGCGGCGATCTTCCCGTGGAAACAGGGAGACGTGCTGATTCTCGACAACTACCTGGTGGCACACGGCCGCATGCCGTATAGCGGTCCCAGGAAAATTCTGGTGGCGATGGGCTAAGACAACGGCGCAATGTACACCCCCTCGACCAGCAAATCGCCGGTCGAGGGGGGGCATCTGCAAATCATCCCGACAGTGATAGTCTACGGTCACCCATTCAGCGACCAGCCATCCCGATAGGGGGGCTTGATGATCGCATCGAGTTCGGGGGCATTCGTAGCCTTCAGTTTGGAGGAATCCCACTGGACGATCTTGCCGTTCGAATTGGGGCTCTTGCCGCACGACACCGCCAGGTTCCCGAGCAGGATCGTCTCGGTCAATGGCCCCGCGTAATCGGGGAAGTTGGACATTGCCGGTTTGCCGCCGCGAATCGCTTCGACAAATTCCTGGAAATGACCAGGGGACTTGATGAAGCTCACGTCGGGGGGAGTCGCTCCGCTGAGCAATTCAAAATCGCCACAGTAGTCCCCCATCGCGTGCAGCGTGTCCTTGGTTCCCACCACCAGAGCGCCACTGGCGGGGACTTCTTTGCCCCCCATCAGTTCCTTGGGGGGGAGCTTTTTCCCGTCATACCAGGTAACGGGAATCGCCGGTCGATCGCCGTCTTTGGGGAATTGAAACTTGATCACCGACCATTGCGGATAGCTGTCCCCCGTATGTCCGGAGTGTTCCGCTTCAATGGTGGTCGGATTCTTCAGGTTGAGGGCCATGAAGGGCATGTTGAACGTATGGCACGCCATATCCCCCAGCGCTCCGGTTCCAAAGTCCCACCAGCCGCGCCAGGCAAAGGGATGATATGCCCCGGGAGCGAACTCCCGGAACGGTGCCGGGCCGATGAACAAGTCCCAATGGACGTGGCCGGGAACTTCATCTTCAGGTTCGGGGCGCTCTCCCCCCTGCGCCCAAATCGGACGGTTCGTCCAGACGTGGACTTCCTTGATCGTTCCCAGGTGTCCCCCCTTGATGATCGCCGCCGCTTTGCGGAGTGAATCCCCGGCGGTTCCTTGATTCCCCATCTGCGTCGCCACCTTCATGCGGCGGGCGGTGTCGGCCAGAAAGCGGGCTTCAAACACCGAGTGCGTGAGGGGCTTTTGCGTAAAGCACGCCTTGCCGCGCACCACCGCCATCACCGACGCGCAGGCATGGCTGTGGTCGGGGGTACTGACGGTGACCGCGTCGATGCTCTTTTCCATCTCGTCGAACAACCGGCGATAATCGTTGTAGCGCTTCGCCTGGGGAAACTTCTTGCTCCCGGCATTTTCGAGCGTGTTGTCGTCGATATCGCAGATGGCGACTACGTCCCCGCTCCCTCCCGCATCCGCCGAATCGCTGTCCCCCTTCCCCCCGACGCCGATGCAGGCAAATCGGATCCGCTCATTGGCCGACACGCTCTCTTTGGCCTGGATGCCGCCAGCCGCCCAGAGCCCGATTCCCAAGGCGGTCGTTTCCTGCAAGAACTTTCGTCGATTCGTCTGACGTGCCATCGTTTGAACTCCAAAAACACGGACAACGGATAGGGGCGGATGGAATCAAATCGGGCCGATCGCCGCGTGACTTGCGGGAGGACTCGCCAGCCATCAGAATCATGACCAGCGCATCCCGCGGCACATCGGCTGCGTTGCCTGGAATCGCGTCGCTTTCCCAGGCCCCTGCCCGACCACCACGATACCGTGCCGGAGTGTCCCTCGCAACTGGCGCCGGGAGGATTCACCCCTCCTCCGGCCAATTCGTCTGGTCCTTGTTTTCTCAGGAGAATGAATCGAATGATCGCGAGGTTTGTCACACCCCGATCGCTGGGGAGGATTGCGGCCTGTTTGCTGGCGCTGGGCGCGGCGGCCCCCGGCGAAGTCCTGGCTCAGAAGAAGTCTGCACCAGCGGCGGCTAAAGGGGCCAAGGCGGCCGTCCCCCTCGATTCCGAACAGGCTGCCGCGCTGGCCGAGATCGAACAACTTGGCGGCCGAATCGAGCGGGACAAAGCGGGGCAAATCAGCGGGATCGACCTGCGGCAACGGAGCGTCAAATCGGAACAACTGGCTCCGCTGGAGAAGTTCCCTAAATTGAAGTCGCTGGTTCTCTGGGGACCGGACATCGGCAATGACGCGCTGGACCGGGTCGCCGGTTTGACCGAGCTGACCACGCTGGAGCTGGAGTCCTGCACGGCAGTCAATGACGCGGGACTTGAGAAATTGGCGCCGCTGGTCAATCTGAAGTCGATCAATTTGCGCCAGACGAACATCACCAACAAGGGACTCCCGCACCTCAAGAAACTGCCCAAACTCGAAGAACTGCATTTGTTGTACACCCAGGTTTCCAATAAGGGTTTGGCGGAGCTCAAGGAGATGTCGCAGGTGACGCTGCTGGATATTCGGGGTTGCGTTTCCGTCACCGACAAGGGGCTGGAGCATCTGCGGGAATTGACCAGCTTGCGGGTGCTCAAGTTGCGCAACTTCAGCGTCACCAACAAGGGACTGGAGAAACTTCAGCCACTCAAGAACCTGAAGGTTCTCGCCATCGAGGACTCGCAAGGGATCAACGATGAAGGATTGAAATATCTGGCGGACATGGCGGGGCTGGAAGACGTCACGCTGATGCGTGACGGCGTTTCTGACGCCGGGCTGGAGACGCTGGGAAAAATGTCCGGTCTCAAGCGGCTCAGTCTGCGCGGCTGCAATAGCGTCAGCGGCGCCGGGATGGCGCATCTGGCCGGTCTGACCAATCTACGAACGCTGGTGTTGAGCGAAAACCCTGGTGGATGACGCCGGCCTGGCGAAGCTGTCGGGCCTTTCAAAACTGGAGTCGCTCGATCTGTGGCATGCGCCCGTGACCGACGCAGGCATGGCCAGCCTGCAGGGGTTGAAGAATCTGAAAACGCTCATCCTGGACGAAACGACGGTGGGGGACGCAGGCTTGGCGACGTTGGCCGGACTGGGCAATCTGCAAACGCTCAAGTTGCGACAGACTCAGGTGACCGATGCCGGCCTGGACAAAATCAAAGGGATGAAACATCTGAAATCGCTCGATCTGCGGTTCGCGAAAGTGAGCGATGAGGGGGTCGCTGCGCTCAAGAACGCGCTGCCGGGGCTGGCGATCGTGCGTTAGTCGGATGAAGTCCGCCAAAATTTATTATTCCGGAGAACGTGCTTTGCCCCCGCAACCTGAATTGTGCTCCGCGAATCGGCCGCGAAATCACGCACTGCGGATTCTGATCCTGATCGCCGCGGTGATTCCCTGGTCCCATCCGTGCCTGGCTCAGGCCAAGAAAAGGCCGCCTGCCGCCAAACGGCCGATGGCCAAGCCGGTGCCCACGAAGAAGGGGACCAAAACGGCGCCTCTGGCGACGGCCGCCGCGGGAGAAGACTGGGGGCGGTTTCGCGGCCCAGGGGGGCAGGGATCCAGCGCGGCGACCGGCCTCCCCCTGGAATGGAGCAGCGACGAGAACATCGCCTGGAAGCAGGAACTGCCCGGCCCGGGAGCCTCCAGTCCCATTGTTTTGGGAGACTACATTTACGTCACCTGTTATTCCGGGTTTTTCGTCCCCGGCGAGGAGGGGGGAACCCAGGAAGACCTGCGGCGACATCTTCTCTGTCTTGACCGCGCTTCGGGAAAACAGCTTTGGGAACGGACAGTCGCTCCGCGGTTGCCCGAAGAGGAGCGAATTCGGGACCACGGCTTTGCGGCGAGTACCCCCGCCGCTGACGATGAAGCGGTGTATTGCTTCTTCGGCAAATCGGGCGTGCATGCCTTCGATCATTCCGGCACGCCGTTGTGGCAGGCGGATGTCGGAGAGGGAACCAATGGCTGGGGTTCCGCCGCTTCCCCCGTGTTGTACCAGGATCTGCTGTTCGTCAATGCCAGCGTCGAGAGTGAGTCGCTCGTCGCGCTGGAGCGTGCCTCGGGGAAGGAGCGATGGCGGGTCGAGGGGATCAACGAATCGTGGAACACGCCGGTCGTTGCCACCAGTCCCGAGGGGCGGTCCGAACTGGTGGTCGCCACGCAGGGGAAAATTCGGGCGTTTGAGCCGGAAACTGGCCGGCCGCTCTGGACCTGCGCCACCGACATCGGCTGGTACATGGTTCCCAGCGTCGTGGCGCAGGAGGGGATCGTCTATTGCCTGGGGGGACGCTCGGGGGTCGCGTCGCTGGCGGTCCGCTCGGGAGGAGCCGGGGACGTCACGCAGACGCATCGGCTCTGGACGAGTCACAAAGGGTCGAACGTCTCTTCCCCCGTTCTGCAGGATGGATATCTCTACTGGGCGCAGGACAATCTGGAGATCGCCTACTGCGCTGAGGCAGCGTCCGGAAAACTGGTGTATGAAAAACGGCTCAACCGGGCCGGCTCGATCTATGCCTCGGCACTGCTCGCGGACGGGCGGCTCTATTACATGACCCGCGATGGCAAGACGTTTGTGCTGTCCGCCAAGCCTGAATTCGAAGAACTGGCAGTCAACGACCTGCGCGACGGAAGCGTGTTCAACGGCAGCATCGCGATCGACGGAACACGCCTGCTGATCCGATCCGACAAGGCGCTTTACGCCATCGGAAAATGACGCGGCGACGGGGAGCATTTCGCCACCTTGCGACTGAGAAGGTGCGCTCGCTGGATCGGCGACGGAATGCGCCCGGCGATGCCCACGCGCTGCACAATCCGCAGCGCCGTTTCCAGGTTCATTCGATGTCCGGCTGAGATATAGATCGGTCTCCCGCGGGCGGCAGTTTGCCAGGCGTGCGCGACAATCTGATCGTGAAGCATGACCGGGCGCGACTCCCCCCGACGCATCCCCCGTACGTCCGCTGTACCGCAGAGCAGCGATTTTCCCACTCCGATCGTTGGAATGCCCGCCACCACTCCCACATGACAGGCAACTCCCGAATGGCGATGATGCAAGCGGCCATTCCCATCCACCAGCACGACATCGGCCAGACGATCGTTGCTGCGGACTTCGTCCAACAGCGCGCATAGAATCGGTGCTTCGCGAAACGCCAGAAACCCAGGGATGTAAGGGAACCGAATCGTCCGGCGCATTGTAAGCGACCAAACGGTTTCCCCGGAGCCGATATGAACGAGGACATAGGCAGCAAATCCATAGACGGGACTGCTGCCACTGGTTCCCGCATAGGAGACGTCGACACCGGCGACGAACTCGGGGAATAGGGTTGGCGGTGTGGAGTCCACGAGTTCCGCCAGGGCGACCTGCGCCGTTTGCAATTGGGCCAGGGGCTGCGTCGCTTGGAATCCATCGAAACCGCACCGCTCCAGATCGACTCCTCGGTCGCCGACTTCGATTCCTTCCGCGCGGAGCAGACGCTGCTGGACCGGTTCGTCTCCATTCCGCGACCTCCCGAGTTCGCCGGATTGCAGGACCACCCGATGCCGCGGCAGGCCGCTGGGTCCGGAGGGATCGTTGATCCAGGTCGCCACCCAGCGGGCCGCCACGATACTCCCCAGCGCTCGGGCCAGCGCGCCATAGGTTGTCACGCGCCCGGGAGGAATCTGCCGCAGCAGGTCCGCCAGATGGTCCCCGAGATCAGGAAGCTCCGGAAGAATTGCCTGCCGCGGAGTGCGGAGGGGGATCAACGAGCTGGCCACTTGAATTCCCTCAGCAGATCCGTCACCAGCTTCCTCGGAATCCCAATCGGCGCCACACTGACTTGCCCCGTCCAACCCAAGGCGCCAGGCATTTCAAATCCGATTTTTCGAGCCACAAATGTGACCGTGTGGTGAGCCTTCACGCACGCCCCCAGCGGCTCTCCGGTGTCGCAGTCGAGTCCAGAGGGGATGTCCACCGCCAGAACGAAGCGCCCGGATCGATTGATCGCCTCAATCACTTGACTGAGCGGGGGACGAGCCGGACCTTTGGCTCCGGTCCCCAGCAAGGCATCGACGATCCAATCCGCCGATGCCAGTTCCCGCTCCAACGGCAACGGGTCCGTGACCGATCGATAGACGCTCCCCGCCAGACCGGCCGCCTGAAGGATCCCATAATGGACCGCCGCGTCGCGGGTCAATTCGGAAGGATCGCAGAACAGCAACACCCGCACGGCGATTCCCGCTCCATCCAGGTGTCGGGCCATAACGAATCCGTCTCCCCCGTTGTTTCCCTTTCCCGCACAGATCACGACCGGGCCGCGAGCTCCCAGCGACAAGAGCAGCTCCGCGGCGCCACGGCCGGCGTTCTCCATCAGGACCACGCCGGGAATGCCGTACTGTTCCAGAGCGCGGCGATCGACGTCGCGAACCTCGGCGCGCGTCATGGGCCACGAAGGTTTGTGGCGTGGCAAGAAATCAGACATGGCCAGCCTCGATCATTTGGCACAAAACGGGATGAATTCTTCATGCGGCCCGCGTTGGGGGGCGGACCTCGCGATTCGGACCGTCCACATCGCGACGATCCCCGGACAAGTGCCGGCGAACCGCCTGGCACTGGCGTCATCGGCCCGGTCCTTACGTCTCCGATTGTCGTCACCCCCCCCTACCCCCTTGCTAAGGGGAGGAGTACCATCGGTCCGGTCCTTTCACCTTCGATTGTCGTCAACCGTCAACGACTTTGCTACGATCAACGGCATGAAACTGCCGGGCCATCGGACTTTCTTTGGAGGAGCTACCCACGTTGTTGACCGCGTACGCCGATCATTGGGCCCTGGTGACCGGGGCGTCATCGGGCATTGGGGCCGAATTCGCGCGGCAATTGGCCGCGCGTGGCATGCATCTGATTCTGGTCGCTCGACGCGAGGTTCTGTTGCAGCAGCTTGCCGAAGAACTGCATCGGCAGCATGGGACAAAATGCGAGATCCTTGTCGCGGATTTGTCGCAGCCCGCGGAGCCGGTGCGGTTGCTGGAGGAGGTGCAGCGCCGCGGACTGACCATCGAGCTGTTGGTCAACAATGCCGGATTCGGATACGTCACGGAAGTCGACCGGACCGATGTCAGCCGGGTTCTCAACCTGATCCAATTGAACATCGCGGCGCTCGCGGAGCTGACGCTGCGTGTCCTTCCGGAGATGTTGCAGCGCGGACATGGGGGGATCATCAATGTCGCCTCCGTCGCCGCGTTCCAGCCGGTGGGTTACATGGGGGCTTATGCCGCCAGCAAGGCGTTCGTCCTGCATTTTTCCGAGTCGTTGTGGGCTGAAGCCCGAACGAAAGGGGTGACTGTCACGACCCTGTGCCCCGGCACGACCCGCACGGAGTTCTTCAACATTGCCGAAGCGCAGCCGGGCTGGCTCGATCGGCACTCGGCTCAGGATGTGAAGACGGTGGTCAAAACGGGGTTGAAGGCTCTGGAAAAGCGCCGGCAATACGTCGTCTCCGGCTGGAAGAACTACATTCTCTCATTGCTAGTGCGGCTGGCGACGCGGGCTACCGCCGTCAAAGAGTCGATGAAGTTCTTTCGGCCGACCAAGTGAGCTGGCTGGCGTTGTGACCTGGCTGGCGTTCACACTCCGTACCAGGTCTCCACGAGTCGTTCCACAGAGTTCTCGATTTCCGTCGCCTGGGGATCGTCAGGGACGAGCGCTTGCCGAATGCGCACAAGCCGTTCAATCTCCGCTTCGATCGGAGGTTGCCGCTCGGGAATGGGAAAGCCCTTCAGCACGTGGCCATTGATCTCCAGGTGAATGCCGCGTCGCTTGGCATGCCGCTCGAACCATTCCATCGCCAGGTTCGAGTTCAATAGGCCGGTCAAACACAAAAGACTCGGGGCGTCCTTCGCGGAGGCCAGCACCAGATTGATCGAGAACCCGACAAACGTCGGGTGTTCGGCCCAGGCGAATTGCGGTCGCCGCCCCATTTGTACCGACAGGATCCGCGGTTGGACGAACACCGACTCCAGCCGCGGCCAATGCAAATGCCACCAGGCGCAGCGTCCCCGCTGCGTCTCCCGGCGGCGCTCCAGAATCGGACGGAAGCGCTCCAGATGCGCCGCGAGATGGGGCATTCCTTCGAGCGTGGGAGCGGTCGCACGGGTCAGGTACAGCACGTGCCGATCCGTGGTCTGGGGCGCCTGATAGCGTCCCATGGCGTTCGTGGCAAAGTACGGACGGAGCAGGCTCCGCTCGCGATCGGAAAGCGCCAGCCGCGCCAATTCGTCGTCGCGCAAAACAAACACCCCTTCCCCCGCCTGGTATCGATCGGGGAATTCTTCCGCCATTCGGCGAGTGATGCAGGGCGGGTTTTCGGCCAAACCCTGGCGCGTATCGTACCGATCTCCCAAAGGGGACACGTGGGTCGTCCCCCGCGACAGTCGCACCTCCGGCGCGAGTACCAGACGCCCCTCGTGAAAGAGCTCCTGGTGCGGGATCAGTCGCTCAGGACGGTCCGAAGTCGTCACCCGGCACCACCCGGCGCCCCTTCGCTCTGGCCCAGGGGAAGCTGGGTTTCTGGTCAGGCGAAAGATCAGATGCCGCCCGGCGACCCCCTTGAACAGCGGCGTGTCCCCGAGTTCCTCGATCAGCTCCAGACGCGTCTCGCGCTCCAAACGCCCGATCAGCCGACTGGCGCCGCGGGACGCCGTCCAATAACTGTTGACGATGAATGTGAGGACGCCGCCCGGTCGAAGCAGGTCGAGGCTGCGATGGACGAAGTAATGCCACAGGTCCATCCGCGCCTCGTGCCACTTGCTCCCCAGCGAACTCTCCCTGAGTCGTCGAAACAGGTCGCGCCCATCCTTTTCTCGAAGATAAGGCGGATTCCCCACAACCAGGTCAAACCCTCCGGCCCGCGCCACGTCCGGAAACGCCTTCCCCCAATCGATATTCTCCTGGAAAGTGAGCTCATCGGCGGCGATAACACCATCCGGCTGGCCAACCTCGCCGACGAACGGTAGACAGTCGTCCGGCTTCCAATCCGGACCGGTTAGCGCATCGCCGCACCGGACCCTGGCGTTTACGAACGCTTCAGCCTCCGTAACCATCGCTGGGTAGGGCTGAATCCGATCGAGCAACGACCGGCGGAGCCTCGCCACGGCGACAGGATCGATGTCGACGCCGAAAATGCAGTCGCGCACCAGTTTCAATCGCCACTCCGCGGAACCGACCATCTCGGAAGCAGCGCTCGGCGACACCGCGGAAGAACCGACGGCACCCGAGGACTCATTTCCATGCGGCAGGGTGGAGGGGAATGCCTGGGAGGGAGCATCGGGGCGCAACGGTGCGGATCCGAGCGTCTGGCAATGATCTACCGTTGGAACCTGCGACGCGAGATCATCCAGCACCTCCAGCAAGAACGCCCCATCCCCGCATGCCGGATCCAGGACGCGGCAATACCCCGTCCCCCCCGTGCGAAGCGCCGAAGCGACCCCTTCCCGCACCATCCTCCGCGCGATATCCGCCGGAGTGTAGTGCCGGCCAAGAGGAGAGTTGACGGAGGAAGGCAAGGGGAGGAGCTAGAAGTTAGGCGCTGGGGGTTAGGCGCTGGGGATTAGGGGTTCGTCACCCGACGCCGCAGTTTGCATTTTCCACTTTTCATTTCTCATTTTGCAATCTCAAGTCTGAAATCTCAAATACAAAATGAAAAATGCGAATTGAAAAATGCAAATTCCTCCTGCCGCTCCCGCTTCACTCTTCCTCGCTGCGTGCTTCCTCCGGAAAATGGATCTTCAGCCGGTCCCGCGCTCGCAGGTAGTTCGGTCCTTTCAGTTCATGGTCTCCGTCGTCGGGGGCGAACGCTTCGGCGACGTTGATCGACAGGCTGGCGGGCATGTTCAGCGGCGCGTCTTCGGCCCGGACGATGCCGGCCCCCAAATCGTTCAGCTTGTGTTCCAGCCGGTCATAGCCCCGATCCAGGTGGTAAATCCGACGAATGAGCGAATCACCCTGCGCGGCCAGCGCCCCCAACACCAGCGCGGCAGACGCGCGCAGGTCCGACGCCATCACGCTCGCCCCGCTGAGTGCGGGAACGCCGCTGACGATCGCACTGGGGCCTTCGCGGCGGATGCGGGCCCCCATCCGCGCCAATTCCGCGGCGTGCATGAATCGGTCCGGGAACACCGTGTCGGTAATGATGCTGATCCCCGGCACGATTGCCAACAGCGCCATGAGCTGCGCCTGGACGTCCGTCGGCAAGCCGGGATAGGGGAGCATGATGCAGTCAGCCGGGCGAAGCGCGTCTCGAACCGTCACCCGGGCCGTGCGCCCCAGCGCTTCGATCGACACGCCGATTTCCTGTAACTTTTCAATGACGGCCGTCAGGTGCTCGACGTAAACGTTTTCCAGAACGATATCCCCGTGAGTGATGGCTGCCGCGATCATCAGGGTCGCCGCTTCGATCCGGTCGGGAATGACTGTGTGTTCGGCTCCGGTCAGCGTTTCGACCCCTTCGATGGCGAGAAACGGAGTTCCCAAACCGGTGATCCGTGCCCCAAGGGAGTTCAGGAAATTCCCCAGGTCCACGACCTCCGGCTCGCAGGCGGCCGCTTCGATCGTCGTGATCCCATCGGCCAGCGTCGCGGCCGCCATGACGTTACAGGTTCCCGTGACAGTGCTGCCGAACGCTCCCCCGAGATAAATTCGCGCCCCGCGCAGACGCCGGGCGCGGGCCATGATGTAGCCCCGCTCGATCGACACCTCGGCCCCCAGCGCTTTGAGTCCCTTGAGGTGTAGATCGACCGGGCGATCGCCGATGTTACATCCTCCGGGAAGCGAGACGCAAGCCCGCCCGCGGCGCGCCAGGAGCGGCCCCAACACGCAAATGCTGGCCCGCATCTTGCGCACCAGGTCGTAGTCGGCGACGCACGGATTGTCGTTCATCACCT
>JBJXGA010000013.1:0-3642 GCA_046152955.1 Planctomycetales bacterium
GCGGGAATTCGGACGGGGAGCTGGGTTGTCGCCGCCAGACCGATCAGCACCAGCGATCCGCAGAGCAGTCCGAGAATATCCAGAACGATCGCGGTCCAGCGGGTGCGATTGCTTTGATCGTACAACCCCTTGATGATGGCCCCCTCAATGCCGATCCGCGCCAGGGCAAAGGTGGATCCCAGGATATTGAGAGAAATGGCATTCCCAACCAGATCCAGGAGGCCGACCGGGATCAACAAAACGTTGGTGATGATCGCCACGATGATCGTCGCCGGCATTCCCCCGCCGCGGGACGATCGCCGGGGAGTCGGAGCAGCGGCGGGACGCTTCCTGCGCGTCCGTGGGGGGAGCGGCGTCTGGGGTTCCTCGGCCTCCTGCTCATCGACCGCGTCCCAGGGGTCGGCTTCCAGCACCAGTTCGGGAACCACAATCGCTGTTTCGCAGTTTTTGCAGCGGAACTTTTTGCCGGCGGCGTCATCCTTCACCTTGTACGCCTTGTCGCAGGATGGGCAACGAACGTCGATCGGCATGAGTCCTCCCGCAGGGAATTGAGTTGTCAGGCAGCGCGGCGGCGCCAGCGGATCCAGGATACTGACCGATCCCGCGCAAGACCACTCTCCCAGTGACGGACCGAACGGCGGTCGCCGTCGCGATCCACGGCCAGAGCCCCCAGCCGGACAAAACGTGTCGATTGAGGAGTGAAGCAGACTCGCGAACCGGTCGGGGAGCCGCTAAAGTGTCGGTGCTGGGCAAGTCGGCGCGCCACCGTGGAACGGAGGCGCCGGTCGGGACCAGGGAGGCGCATGATGGCCGGACAATCTGACAATCCGTTGATCGTGCAGGGAGACCACACGATTTTGGTGGAGGTGCATAGCCCGCGGTACGTCGAGGCGCGGGATGCCCTGGCGCGGTTTGCGGAACTCGTCAAATCCCCCGAACACGTCCACACCTACCGCATCACCCCCCTCTCGATCTGGAATGCCTGCGCCGCGGGGATGTCTCCTCAGGCGATCGTCGAGACGCTGCACGCACTGTCCAAATACGACGTTCCCCACCATGTCGGGACGGAAATTGCGGAGTTTGCCTCGCGGTACGGTCAGCTTCAACTGCACCGGGATGTACGGCACGGCCTGCGGCTGGATGCGGCGCGCGAAGCGCTGGCCGCCGAACTGGAATGCCATCGCGACGTGGCGCCGTGGCTCCGGGAGCGGATCGGAGCGTGCGAATTCTCAGTCGACGTCGGCGCCCGCGGGCGGCTCAAACAGGAGTTGATTAAGGCGGGTTGGCCGGTCGAAGATCTGGCCGGATATACTCCGGGAGAGCCGCTGGAGTTGACTTTGCGCGACGTGACGGCGGGGGGGCTTCCGTTTGCGCTCCGCGACTACCAGCGGGAGTCGGCGGACGTGTTTTACGCTGCTGGTTCGGAGCGGGGAGGCTCGGGGGTCATCGTCCTCCCCTGCGGCGCCGGGAAAACGATCGTGGGGTTGGCCTGCCTGTCGCGGTTGCAGACCTCCACGCTGATCCTCACGACGAACATCACCGCCGCCCGCCAGTGGCTGGCGGAAGTGCTCGATAAGACGTCGCTCACCCCCGATCAGGTCGGGGAGTACACCGGCGCCGTCAAGGACATCCGCCCGGTGACTGCCGCCACGTACAACATCCTCACCTGGCGCGCCGATCGCGACGGAGAATTTCCCCACATGCAGGTCTTCGACTGCCGAAATTGGGGGCTGATCATTTATGACGAGGTCCACCTGCTCCCTGCGCCGGTGTTTCAGGCGACGGCCGGCCTGCAAGCGCGGCGGCGGTTGGGATTGACGGCGACCTTGGTTCGCGAAGATGGCCGCGAAGAGGACGTTTTCGCGCTGATTGGACCGAAGAAGTACGACGTGCCGTGGAAGGTTCTGGAGCACCAGGGTTGGATCGCCCAGGCGCAATGCCATGAAGTCCGCGTGCCGCTTCCCGAGGCGCTGAAAATGACCTACGCCACCGCCCCCAAGCGGGATAAGTTCCGGGTGGCGGCGGAGAACCCGCTCAAGGGAGAAATCGTTCGCGATCTGCTCGATCGCCACGCCCTGGACCAGGTGCTGGTCATCGGCATGTTTGTGGACCAGTTGCGTGAAGTGGCGCGCAGCCGCCGGCTCCCGCTGATCACCGGTTCGACCCCGCAAAAACGTCGCGACGAACTGTTCGAACAGTTCAAATCGGGCGTAGTCAAACACCTGGCGGTTTCGAAGGTGGCCAATTTTGCTGTCGATCTCCCCGACGCGGCGGTCGCCATCCAGATCTCGGGAACCTACGGCTCGCGGCAGGAAGAGGCGCAGCGTCTGGGACGCATCCTGCGCCCCAAGCCGGGGGCCAATCAGGCGACGTTTTACACGCTGGTGACGCGCGACACGGTGGAACAGGATTTCGCCCTCAATCGGCAGTTGTTCCTGACCGAACAGGGCTACCAGTACGCGATTCACGAAGGCGTTCCTCAACCGTCGGCGACCTCGCCGGAGACGCCTGGCCGGAATCCTTCCGCTACGGGTCGGCACGCTGCGCGCGAGGCCGTCGCCGCGGCGGCGCGCCCCTGAATCCGCCCCCCCATCAAGGATCGCCATGCCCTCCCGCCGACATCCACTGGACGACCTGCTCCCCCTGCTGCAGCCTGGCGGGCTGGACTTGCACTTAGGGGCGACATTGCTGGAAGTGTCCGAGATGAGCCAGGTGGCGGAGTTGGCTTCGACCCCCAAAATTCGGCGACTGTTGCTGGCGCGGGTGTCGGATACTGTCGCACTGGTCGATCCGCTGCGGGCCAGGGAATTGCAAGGGGTGCTGATGGCCGCCGGACATACTCCCCGCGTTGCAGAGAATGAATCGAAATGACGCTTCCGCCTCTCTTGCGACGTGCCGGTCAGGCCGATCTGCAATTTCATCAGCACGATCGCCAGACGATTCAGCGCGCCGTGCGCGTGTGGGGCGCCGGCAAACCCAAGGGGAACAGTCGGGGCGAGCGAGAAGAACTGTTACGGAAAGCGTTTCAGGATCCCGAAACGGCCGCCAGTGTCGTCGCGCGGCTGGACGAACCCGAAAAGCGGATGCTGTCGATCTTCGAACTCTATGGGCCGGTGGTGTCTGGCGGATTGCTGCGTGCTGAGCTTGTGTCGCGCGCCATCAATGCCTCCCGCAAAAAGAAATCGACCGCTAACGACGCCGGTCCCCTGGAGGACGTTGCCGCGCAGCTCCGCGAGAAAATGGTTCTGTTTCTCGGCGACGGATATCTGCACGATGCGTATTTCAATCGCTATCAGTTCAGCTTTCAGAGGTTGCCGATTGCGGAGCGGAATTACCCGGAAATGGTCCTGCACCCGGCGCTTGTCGGTCGCGTGCCGGCGGCGGAACCGCTGGGGTGGACGCCGACGAATATCCTCGATCAACCGGTGAAATCGGTCACCCGGCGGACGTCGGCGGAAGTGGCGCTGGATCTGCAAACCGTCTGCGGCGCGCTGCGGCAGATGTCGAACTGGTCGATTTGCCGCGGCGAGGTGATGGCCAAGCCGCAGCGCGCTCGATTGGCCAGGCTGGCCGGTCTGGCTTCGTCCGGAACCGATCCGTTTCAGCCTCCCGACGTGGCCGGTCTGTATTTCGAGTTGCTCA
>JBJXGA010000016.1:0-8848 GCA_046152955.1 Planctomycetales bacterium
GCCGATGCCTACATACTTCTCTGCTTCCTCTGCGTGCTTCTGTTCCCCTTCTGTTTTGACCTGTGATTGAACATTTCGGACTGAGAATTTCTTCTTGCCATAACAAGATTCTGCTGGATTGCGGTGCGGAGAGGCAATTCTCATCGACAGCGATAAAAAACGGGATAGTTTGGCCGACGACGGCCGGATCAACTCTGCGATCTCCGCGTCTTTGCGTGAGCAATCCTCAAAAGGTTGTGATGCAGCCGGGCGCCGCTGGCCGGTTGGATTGGGATTCATGCTTTGTTTCCTGGTTGATAGACTGATCGGCATGCCTGCCTCATTTCCGAAAGCGAGCAAGATCCGCTCTTCCATTCCCGGCGTTCGACCAGGATTAGCCGCTCTGTGCGTCCTGCTATTGCTCGGAGCTTCCCTTGGGAGTCGGCCATCGGGAGCCGACCGCTGTCTGTTGACAGTGCGGTTGGTTGATGCGGAAACGGGGGCCGATGCGCCGGGGCTGATTCGCCTCGTTGATGCTGACGAGCGGTTGATCGAGTTGCCGGAATTGTTATCGCGCGGCGAGGGTCTGGAGGGAGATCTGCCGATCCATCACTGGCGGGTCGTTCCGGGAAACCAGGGGGTTCGAATCTCCGTGCCGCAGGAGAAATTGACGTTGACCGCCATTTCCGGACTGGAAACCGAACAGGCGCAGGTGACGCTGGACCTGACCGGGCAACCGGAGCGGCAGATCGCTGTCCCCTTGAGGCGTTTTAGCCAGACGGCGGAGCGGGGATGGCGGTCGGCCAACACCCATCTGCATCTGATGAAGCTCACCAGGGAACAGTCCGATCGCTATCTCAGCGAGACGCCGCGCGCCGACCGGCTCGATCTGCTGTTCGTCTCGTATCTGGAACGGGCCGGCGCCGACCAGGATTACATCACGAATCGATACCGCGCGGCGGACCTCCAGGGGCTGGCGGAACGATCGGGGGTGGGGCTGGGGAACGGCGAAGAACATCGCCACAATTTCGGTCCCCAGGAGGAGGGCTATGGGCACGTCATGCTGCTCAACCTGCAACAACTCGTTCAGCCGGTGAGCATCGGTCCGGGTATTACGAAGCAGGGAACCGACGGACTCCCTGTGCAGCGCGGGATCGACGCCGCCCGCCGCCAGGGAGCGACGGCGGTCTGGTGCCACAACAACTGGGGGTTGGAACATATTCCCAACTGGGTGACCGGTCGGCTCGACGCGCAGAACATCTTCGACGGCGGGAGCCACGGCAGTTATCAGGACAGTTTTTATCGGTTGCTCAGCGCCGGGTTTCGTGTCCCGTTTTCCACGGGTACCGACTGGTTCCTGTACGATTTCTCCCGCGTTTACGTGCCGGTCGAAGGACCGCTCACTACGGCTGCCTGGCTCAAGTCGCTGGCTGCCGGCCGGAGTTTCATCACCAATGGGCCGTTGCTGGAGTTCCACGTCGGGAAATTGACTTCCGGCGACACGTTGCGGCTGGCCAATCGGACCCAAATCGAGATCGCGGCCAAGGGAACCGGGCGGGCCGATTTTGGCCGACTGGAATTGATCCGCAACGGCCAGGTCGTCGAAACGACTGCCAGCCGTGCGGTCGAGGGACATTTTGAATCCGCCGCCCGGTGGCAGATCGGCATTGATTCCCCCTGCTGGCTGGCCATCCGCACGCCACCTCCCGTCTCACAAGACACTCCCGGCGCGGCGGATTTTCCGCGCAACGAACTCGGCCAAATGCTCTTCAGCCATGCCAGTCCCATCTACGTGGAGTATGCCGGCCAGCCCCCCTTCGATCCCGCCGCCGCACAGGAATTACTGGAGCAAATCGAACGCTCCCTCGCCGCCATCGAACAAAAAGGAGCCTTCGCCAACCAATCCGAACGATCCACCGTGCTGCAAGTCTACCAAGAAGCCCACCAGCGCCTGAAAACCAAAATCGAACAATCCCGCCGCCCCTAGCCCCTAATCCCTAGCGCCTAGTCCCTACCCCCTCCCCAGGAACGAGCATGCAACCCGCCAAACAAGTCGCCGGCAAGGCCCTCTCGCTGGTCGATGAATTCAAAAATTTCGCGTTCAAGGGAAACGTCGTCGACCTGGCGGTCGGGGTGATCATCGGCGGGGCGTTCGGCAAGATCGTGACGGCGCTCGTCGAAAAAGTGATCATGCCGCTGATCAGCGTGCTGCTGCCGGCGGAAAAGGGCTACACCGACTGGAAGTGGACGATTCAGGGGAAGGAAGTTCCTTACGGCCAATTCCTGGGAGAGATCGTCAACTTCCTGCTGGTGGCCGCGGCGCTGTACATCTTCATCGTCAAGTTTCTGGGCTGGCTGATGCGCAACAAGACGGTCGAAGCCGCCGCGCCGCCAGCCCCCACCCCGACCGAAGCCTTGCTGACCGAAATCCGCGATCTCTTGAAGCAGCAGTCGGCTTGAGCCGATTGGTGAACCGGGCAGATTTGGAAATCTGCCCCACGGGACACGGGCCTACGTCCGATGCAGCCGGCTGGCTCGGGCGGAGAGAAACGACCGCAGGGCGACGTCGAGCGGCTGGTCGGTGCGCAAGCGGGCGTAGTCCATGTGGAGTTCACGGCAGCCTCGTTCCAGTTCCGTGAGAAACCGTTCGAACTCCCGCTGATAGGCCTGCCGCAGGGAGCGCGGTTCCGTGAGTTGCTCGGGAAGCCGCTCCAGTCCTTTGAAGAGGGTCGGATCGACGAAGGGAAAATCCTGTTCGGCCGGATCGATCACCTGCAGCACCAGTACCTCATGCCGTCGATGCCGCAGGTGTTTCAAACCCAGCATCAGGGCCGGCACGTCGTCGAACAGGTCGCTGACGATGACCACCAGCCCGCGCTTGCGAATCCGTTCGGCCAGATCGTGCAGAATCGGCCCCAGCGAAGTTTCCCCCTCCGCCGAGGCGCCATCCATCACGTGGCACAGTTGTTTCAAGTGCGAGGGATGACTGCTGGCGCGGATGAAATGCCGCACTCCCGTATCGAACGTCGCCAGTCCCACCGCATCCTGCTGCTGCAGGACGAGGTACGCCAGCGCGCAGGTCACATATTGCGCATAAGCCAGCTTCGAGACGGCCGCTTTTTCCGACCGATAGAGCATCGATTCGCTGGTGTCCAACAGGAAGTGGCAGGCGTAATTGGTTTCTTCCTCATATTGCTTGAGATAGAACCGATCGGACTTCCCAAACACCTTCCAGTCGACGTACCGCAGGTCGTCGCCGGGGGCATACTCCCGGTGTTCGGCAAACTCGATGGAAAACCCGTGGTAGGGACTCTTGTGCAGTCCCGAGACGTACCCTTCGACAATCAGCCGCGCTTGCAGTTCCAGCCCGTGCAGTTGGCTGAGCGTCTCGGGTTGCAGGTACTTCTGGTAGTTTTCCAAGATGCGACTCAGGCCGAGGCAGCCGTTGAAAACACGTCCGGCAACCGCGAGAGCTTCGCCAGGCCTGCGGGATCATGCGGGATGAGCTCCGCCAGGCGGCGGATGATGTCATCCGGTTTGATCCCTTCCGCTTCGGCGTTGAAGTTGGTGATGATCCGATGCCGCAAGACCGGCCGGGCCACTGCCTGCACGTCCTCGGTGCTGACATACGCGCGACCGTGAAGCACGGCCCGCGCCTTGGCCCCCAGAATCAGGAACTGGCTGGCGCGCGGGCCGGCCCCCCAGCTCACGAAATTCCGCACGAAGTCCGGAATGGCGCTCCCCCCTTTGCGGGTGAGCCGCGAGAACTGCATGGCATACCGGATCACATGGTCGGCGACCGGCACCTTTCTGACAAACTGCTGCAACGCCAGTACCTCGTCGGCGGAGAGGGTCTTGGTGACGCTGGGGAGCGTCTCGGCGGTGGTCTGGCGGACGATCGAGAATTCTTCCTCTTCGCTCGGATAATCGACCAGGACGTTGAACATGAAGCGGTCGAGTTGCGCTTCGGGGAGGGGGTACGTCCCTTCCTGCTCGATCGGATTTTGTGTGGCCAGCACAAAGAACGGCGTGGGCAACCGATGGCGGTCCCCTCCCACAGTCACCTGCTGCTCCTGCATCGCCTCCAGAAGCGCGGCCTGCGTCTTGGGAGGCGTGCGGTTGATTTCATCGGCCAGCACGACGTTGGCGAAGATTGGACCGGGCAGGAACTTGAACGAGCGGCTGCCGGTCGCCTTGTCTTCCTGGATCACCTCAGTGCCGGTGATGTCGGCGGGCATCAGGTCGGGGGTGAACTGCACGCGATTGAACGACAGGTTGAGGCACTCCGCCAGCGTGCGGATCATGAGGGTCTTGGCCAAACCCGGCACCCCCACCAAAAGGCAATGCCCGCCGGCAAACATCGCCACCAGCAATTCCTCGATCACCGACTGCTGGCCGATGATCACCTTGCCCAATTCGGAGGTCAAGCGGCGGAACGACTCGGCCATCCGCTGCACGGTTTGCAGATCGGCATCGGCGGCATCAGCCGGGGGGGGAGCAGCAGGTTCCACGGTGAGCAGTCTCCTGAGGGACGCAACGGGGGGGCACTCGTGCATCTTGACGGGGCCGCCAGAACATTGCAACTCCTCGCCAGATCGGGTATTTGTGACAATAATTGCAGAGGTCACAGACGGCGTGCAGGCGGGCTCCGCCGGGCGCTGAGGCAGGCATGGGCCGATGGCAGTGGCGGATGCTCCCGCCGTGGATCGGAGTCGAGCGTTATGAGTCTGGAAGCCGAAAGTGACTCGGGATACGCCCCGGCGATCGTCCACCGGATCCTGGTGGTCGAGGATGAACCCGACGCAGCGACGGCGCTCAAGACGATCCTGGAGCGCGAGGGATACGAGGTCTCGATCGCCAAGGACGGGGGGCAGGCGCATTCGATGTTCGTCATGAAGCAGCCGGACCTCGTCCTGTTGGACCTGATCCTGCCGGGGGAGTCGGGCTTCGAAGTGTGCCAGCGGCTGAAAACGCTGGATCGCCAGGTGCCGGTAATCATCGTCACCGCCATTGACATGGACGACGCGCGGCACTTGGCACGGCGCGTCGGGGCCGACAGCTACCTCACCAAGCCCTACCATCCCGCCCAGCTTCTGGAACAGATTCAGTTGACGGCGCAGGACGTGTGGCTCAAGGCGCACAGCACCAGCAGTGGCCAGCGCGAACAGCCGGTGCGGTTTGCCTGCCGCTGTGGCAAAAGGCTGAAGGTCGCTCCGCAGCACCGGGGGAAGACGCTGACCTGTCCCAATTGCGGCGAGCCAGTGCTCGTTCCGCGGCACGATTGACAAGGATTGACTGGCATGCACAGCTTGATCGTCCGTTCGGGAAAGAAAAAGGGAAAGCGAATCGTCCTGCCGGAACGGGAAGTGACGGTGGGGCGTGACGAACATTGCTTCATTCGGATGACCTCCGCCGAAGTGAGCCGCCAGCATTGCGCGCTGATTCCCACCGACCGCGGTCTGCTCGTGCGGGATTTGGGGAGCCAGAACGGGACGCTCGTCAATCAGGCGCGGATCGAAAAAGAGACGCTGCTCCATCCGGGGGACACGCTGCAGGTGGGGCCGATTGTGCTGGAAATCGAAGGGGGCCTGGCCCCTCGATCGCCCGGCTCGGGGATGAGCGACGACGACATTTTCGGCTGGCTGTCGGAAAGCGATACCGCCACCGACATGCTCAACACGTCGGACACGACGATCGTGAAACCGACCGAACCGGCCACGGTCCCGATTCCCCAGGCGGAGCCCAAACCGGTCTTCAAATCGATCGCCGAAGAGGCGCAGGACATCATCCGCCGCCACCATGCCTCGCGCGCCGCGGCGCCCCCATTCGCAGGATAGCCAATCGCGCTCACGCCGGCTCCGCACCGCAATCCAGTCGAGAGACTTGCTTCCGCGTAATGATTTTCGCAATCGGAGCACGCCCGCCGATGGAACCCGACGTCAATAAGCAACCCAGGGAATGTCTGACGGACCAGAAGCAAGAACTCCCCAGGAGCAAGAACTACTGCGAAGCAGTTTGCCACGATAGCCTGGGGTCGCGCAGCGCACCCCAGGTACGCTGGCGATTCAAGTCGTTACCGCGAAGCGGTTGCACACCAGGCTTGGTGGCAAGTGACCGACCGAAAAGTCCGGTCCCGTGGCGGCAGCGGTGAGGGAAATGCAGCACGGCCAGCCCCGTGTTTTTCGTGTTATCAGTGGTCAAATCCTTTTTCTGTTACGACCCTCGGCAGGACTTTGTTCTGCGCCAGCGGACCGATCAATGCCCCAATTCGGCGGCCAACTCCCCAGCGCCGTAGATGTGGCGGAGGGATTCCAGAATCGATGACGAGTGGACGGAGACCGCTCGATTTTGCGATTCGTCGAAGATGAAATCGCCCACCAGCGACTGGATGTTGCCGTCGAAGATGATCCCCACGAATTCTCCCTTCCGATTGATCACCGGACTCCCCGAGTTACCGCCGATGATGTCGCACGTGGAAACGAAATTGAACGGCGTCTTGGGATCGATCGCGCTGCGATTTTTGGTCCAGCTTGCGGGAAGCGCCCAGGGGGCCTTGTTGCCGTGGCGTGTGGCATGATCGAAGGCTCCTCCCATCGTCGTCCAGGGAGCGATCGACTGACCGTTCTCAGTGTAGCCCTTGACGGTTCCATAGGAGAGGCGGAGCGTGAATGTTGCGTCGGGAGCGCTGCTGGTTCCCTGGGTCTCGAACATCGCCTTGGAAATCTGCGCATAGGCCTGACGCTCCACCTCGGTCACCTGTTCCTCAAACTTTTTGCGGATGGCGCGGGCCTCAGGATCGACCAGCCGCGCCAGAACGATCAGGCTATCGGTGGACTGATCGACGGCCCCTTTGCCCCCCTGAGCCAACCGACGCCGTTCGGCTACCTCTTTCAGTTTTGTCCCTTGAAGCAACTCCGCTGCCCGATTGGCGGGATTTTTCCCCGCCAGAACCCGCTGAACGAGGGAATGATCCCCTCCCAGTTTTTCCAGCAGGTAACCCAGGCTGTCGGTGAGCAGGGTCAGTTCCAGGTCGTCGTACAGCGGAGCCTCGGAAAACAGTTGCAACTCCAGCGATGCGCGGCCCGAATCGCCGTATTCGGGAAGTCGGTCCTTGTTTGGCTTGTCGTTCTCTTCAGCCAGTCGCACCAGCGTGCGGGCAATCGTAAACAGGTGGGAACCGAATCCGCGGCCCGTTTCCAAAACCGACATCGGAATCAGCAGTTCGCGGCGACGCTGCTGCGCCTGGGCGATCCGATCCCAGGCCCCTCCGTAGTCCGCTTGCAGCCGAGGATCCGCGGCGACCCGTTTCCGAAGTGACGATTCCGCTGCCCGCTTTCGCGCCATGATCACCGGATCCTGCAACCCGGCGATGCTGCCGTAGTATGCCTTGCGGGAATTCTGGATGCTGAACAGGTCTTCTTTGGCGATTCGCGCCTGCTCCTCTCCATCCTGGCCGTATTGTTGCAGCAACACCTCGCGGCGACGGAGCCAATCCAGCATGGTGGGAAGCTGCACGTCGCGCATGTAGTGGAGCGCGGCGACCGTATTCAGGCGGCTGGTGCGACCAGGATGGCCGGAGACAAACACCAGTTCGTTTTCAGCCGCCCCGGATTGGCTCCACGCCAGAAAATGCTCGATCCTGGCCGGCTGGTCGTTCTCGTAGGCACGAAACAGGCAGACATCCAGGTCGTATCGCGGGTATTCGAAATTGTCGGGATCCCCTCCGAAGAAGGCGATGTCGAACTCCGGGGCGAACACCAGCCGGATGTCGGTGTATTTCTTGTATCGGTACAGGTGATACTGACCCCCCTGGTACAGCGTCACCACGTCGCTCCGCAGGCCGGTCTTGTCGAGCGACTCCTTTTCGATCGAGGCGATCATCCCCCGCCGCGCGGCGAACGCATCGGCGGTGGCCATCTCCGGCTTGACGGCCGCGTTGACCCGGTCGGTCACGTCTTCGATCGATTGCAGCACGTTGAGTTCCAGGTCGGGCGCCTGGGGCTCATCCGCCGGACGTTTGGCCCAAAATCCCTCGCGATAATAATCGTGGTCGGCGGTGCTGATCTTCTGCAGCATGTCGGCCCCGACGTGGTGGTTGGTCAGAACCAGGCCGGTCGACGAGACGAACGAACCGGAACCTCCCGAGTTGAACCGGACCGAAGCTTTCATCACGTGCTCAATCCAGGCTGGAGTCGGCTCGAACTGGTATTTTTCGGCCAATTGCTTCCGCGGCAGGTTGTTGAAAACCCACATCCCCTCGTCGGCAGCGGCGGAGGAGACGACACCCGCCAGGGAAAGGGCCATTCCGATCCACATCAGCAAACAGATTCCGCGGCAACGCATGCGAGTCACTCCTTTGGCAATGTCCAGTCCACTCACGGCCCGTCCCATTGGAAACGTCCGGAGAAGGCGATCAGCAGGTGGGGGGAGTGTAGCGCACAGGGGGCGACACTGCAATTCGGCGAGGCGCGAAGCCACCCTGTTCGGCCTCGCTCGGCGATACGGCAACAATCGGCGGAAAAGGGGGGTTGCCTGAGGAGGGGGGGGCCGCTAGGATACGCTAGAAGCACATCAATTGCATGTGTGGCACATCCCTTGGACAGGGCATGTTCAGATCGTCGATCATCCGCCGTTACGTCTCTTTGGCGGTGCTGACCAGTTATTTGCTGGTCGCCACCCTGTCGGGGATGTTTCACGACCACGGGGAGGAATGCTGCACCGCGGCCTCCGCGAGCGCGGTTCCCAATTGCGCGGCGAGCCACTCGAAGACCTGTGCGCATCATCATCACCGCGGGGGGCACAAACACCGGCATCAAGCGGCGAATTGTGCTAAGAGGAGCGTCGAGCCGAATTCACCGGATCGAGCGCA
>JBJXGA010000032.1:0-15249 GCA_046152955.1 Planctomycetales bacterium
CTGCAGGCCCTGGCGACGCTGAACGATCCGACGTTTGTGGAGGCCGCCCGGCACTTGGCGCAACGGACGCTCCTTGAGGGAGGGACGACCCAGGACTCCCGACTCGATTTCCTCACCCGGCGAATTCTGTCGCGTCCGCTGCATTCCGCCGAGCGGAGCGTGGCGGTCCAGGCGCTCCACGATCTGACCGCCTTCTATCAGGACCGGCCGCAGGAGGCCGCCGCGCTGATCGCGGTGGGAGACTCCCGGGCTGATTCGTCGCTGGATCCCAAACTGCTCGCCGCCTGGACCATGTTGGCCAACGAGCTGTTCAATCTGGACGAGGCGCTGAACAAATAATCCGATTCGAGAGTACCGTTCTCGATTCACCCCAAAAATATTTCGGAGACGATCATGCACCCCTTCACCGAATTCCGTCAGAATCTGACCCGCCGCCACTTCTTCCATCAGGGAATGCACGCGCTCGGCTGGGGAGCGCTGGCGTCGCTCGCCGCGCGCGAAGGACGGGGAGAAGCTCCCCCCGCCTCCGACGCGCGGCTGGGCCTCAATCACTTTCCCGGTCGTGCCAAGCATGTGATTTATCTGCACATGGTGGGTGGCCCTCCGCAGATGGATCTGTACGACTACAAACCGGTGATGCAGGAGTGGTACGACAAGGACCTTCCCGAGTCGATCCGCATGGGACAGCGGCTGACCACGATGACCTCCGGACAGGCGCGGTTCCCCATCGCTCCGTCGAAGTTCAAATTCGCGCAGCATGGCCAATCCGGCATGTGGGTCACCGAGTTGCTCCCGCACACCGCCAAGATGGTCGACGACATGTGCTTCCTCCGCAGCATGCACACCGAAGCGATCAATCACGAACCGGCGATCAGCTACATGCAGACCGGAAACCAGATCACCGGCCGTCCCTGCCTGGGAACCTGGGCTTCGTATGGACTCGGTTCGCTCAATGAGAACCTCCCGACGTTCGTGGTGCTCGTGGCGCGTCCTACGAATACCGAACAGGTGCAGGCGATCTCGGCTCGTTTGTGGTCATCGGGATACCTGCCGGGTGAGCATGCGGGGGTCTCGTTCCGAACGGCAGGCGATCCGATCCTGTTCATCAACAACCCGCCTGGCGTTCCCAGCGAAGTCCGCCGCAAGACTCTGGACGGCCTGAAGGCGCTCAACGAGATCAATCTTCGCGAAGTGGGCGATCCGGAGACCAACACGCGGATTCAGCAATATGAACTGGCCTTCCGCATGCAATCCAGTGTCCCTGATTTGACGAACTTCGCCCAGGAATCGGAGAGTACGCTGAAACTGTACGGCGATCAGGTCCAGCAGCCGGGGACGTTCGCCAACACGGTCCTCCTCGCGCGGCGGATGGTGGAACGGGGGGTCCGCTTCGTGCAGATTTACCACAACAACTGGGACACGCACGCCAACGTGGCGGGGCGGCTCCCCGACCAGTGCCGCGACGTGGATCAACCCTGCTGGGGCCTCATCCAGGATCTCAAGCAGCGCGGTCTGTTCGACGAGACGCTGATCGTCTGGGGAGGAGAGTTTGGACGGACCATCTACTCGCAAGGGGGGCTGTCAAAGGAGAACTACGGACGCGACCATCATCCGCGGTGCTTCACGATGTGGATGGCCGGAGGAGGAGTCAAGGGGGGGACGATCTACGGCGAGACCGACGATTTTTCGTACAATATCATCAAAGATCCGGTCCACATCCGGGACTTCCACGCCACCGTGCTGCAGCTTCTGGGATTCGATCACCAGCGGTTGACCTACCGCTATCAGGGACTCGACCAGCGGCTGACGGGAGTCGAAGAGGCGCACGTGATTCGGGAATTGTTGGGTTGAAACCAATCCGGGAGCAACGAGCATGAACGGGAAATTCGACCGGGTCGCGGCCGCCACGACCGCCTGTCTGATCGCGCTATCGTGCTGCGGCAACAGCAGCGCCCGGGGGGCTGACCGGACAGACGACCCTCCGATCGAATTCCGCGAGGACGTGGTCTACGGCCGCGTTGACGGAGCCGCGCTCGTGGCCGATATCGCCCTGCCCGCTGCCGGGGAAAAGCTCCCGGCGCTGATCTCGGTCCACGGCGGCCGCTGGGTGGGGGGGCACAAGAAGGATGGTTCGACGATCAAGGTGGATCAGTGGGCCCGGTTCGGGTTTTTCGCCATGTCGATCGACTACCGCTTGAAAAACTGCACTCCAGCCCCCGCCTGTTATCAGGATCTGCAGTGTGCCATCCGCTACGTGCATGCCCACGCCGAGCAGTATCGCCTGGACACGTCGCGCATTTTTCTGATCGGACAGTCAGCCGGGGGACAGATGGTGTCGTTGGCGGCGACGCTTGGAGATGGACCGTATCCCCGCACGGGAGGATGGGACAAGTCGAGCAACGAGTTCCGGGCCGCCATCAGTGTCGCTGCCGCCTACGACCTGCCGACGCTCGATTGGGGACCACTTTGGGCGCCTCCCGGCGTCCCGGCAGAGGAGGCGCTGGCGCTCGCCTCGCCCAACCGGCATGTCTCACCCAAGTCCAAGCCATTGCTCGTCCTCCATTCCGACAACGACAAATCGGTCCCGATCGCCAATGCACTGAAAATGGTATCGGCCCTGGAGCAGGGGGGGGCGACGTTTCGATTCCACCGCTATCCGGAGATGGGGCACATGGGAATCAATGACGAAGTCATCGCCCGCACACGAGACTTTATCCGCGACGTTTCCAACCAGACTCTCGCTGCATCTAAGCCGTAGGGGCCGGACATGATCCCTCGTTGCCGTGCGTTGCGATCGTTCGTCCGGAGCGCCTGGAATGGCGCGCTGGTGTTTCTCCTGGGTTCGTTCGCTGCCGGACTGTCGGCTGGCGACAGTTCAAAGGAGTCAGCCGCGGCACCACTCACCGGTCCCGCGACCGAGCAGCGTTTTCCTCCGTTGACGGTTCCCGAGGGATTCCGGGCGACGCTGTTTGCCTGCGACCCGCTGGTGGAGTATCCCTCGGTGATCGCACTGGGCCCGCAGACGGGATCGCTGTTCGTCGCACACGATTACCTCACCGGCCTGGGAGTCGAGATCGTCCGTCGCGACGAGATCCGGTGGCTGCTGGATACCGACCAGGATGGGTACGCCGATCGGTCGGTCCTGTACGCGGACGGTTTCTATTCCATCCAGGGTCTGGCCTATCACGCGGGGGTGGTCTATGCGATGCACGCGCCGCTGCTCACGGCGCTCCGCGATGTCGATGGGGATGGCGTGGCGGACGAACGCCGCGATTTGCTGACTGGTCTGGGGCTTCCTCCCGAAAAGAACCCGTCGCGGCTGCACTGCGCCAACGGCGTGACGGTGGGGCACGATGGATGGCTCTATCTGGCGCTGGGGGATAACGGAGTCGACGTGACGCGCCCGGAAGGAGATCAGTTGGTGCTGCATGCGGGAGGCATTCTGCGCTGCCGTCCCACGGGGCGCGACTTGCATCTCTTCTCCACCGGCTTGCGGAACATCTATGACGTAGCCCTGGACGATCGATTGAACGTGTTCGTTCGCGACAACGAGAACGACGGCGGGGATTACATGATCCGCATCTGTCACAGTTTTCCCGGAGCGGACCACGGCTATCCCTACCTCTATCGCGAGTTTCCTCTCGAGGCACTCTCCCCGCTGGCCGACTTGGGACGTGGTTCCTCCGCGGGAGGGGCGTGCTACCTGGAGACAGCGTTTCCTCCATCAATGCGTGGCCACCTGTTTTTCTGTGAATGGGGGCGGGCGGTGGTTATGGCGCCCCGTCAGCCCGCAGGCGCCGGCTTTGCCCGGACCAGTGAAACGGACTTCGCGTCGGGCGCCCCCTCCGATCCGTATGGATTCAAACCCACCGATCTGGTCGTGGATCGCGATGGCTCGCTGCTGATTTCCGACTGGTGCGATGGGCAGCGCCCCAAGCGGGGTCGCGGACGGATTTACCGCGTCCATTACGTCGGCGAAGCGGATGCCCCGCGTGTGTTGCCGCGGGAAAACGCGACCGAACTTCGCGGCTGGCTCAAGCAATTGGGCGCCCCCGAGTATTCGCGCCGCATTGAAGCGCAGACAGAGTTGGAGCGTCTGGGGAGCGCGGGACTGGCGGGGGTGCGTGAGGCGCTCCGCGAGAAGACATTGAACGATGCCGGGCGGATGCATGCCGTGTGGCTGCTGGTCGCTTTGGCCGGGCGCGACAGTCTTGCCGAGTTGTGGTCGCTGGCGGAATCGGACGCCTCTCCGAGCGTCCGGGCGCAGGGGGTGAGGGGGATCGCCGATCTGACCGATCCGCGCTTTGTCTCCCACCGCCTGGAGGCCGGCCCTGCCGACCCGGCGCTGGCAGAACGGCTGGCGGCCCTTCCCGGGGGAATAGATCCCGAGGTGTACCTCGAGATCGTGACCGCCATGGGACGCTGGCAGTGGTCCGGCGTTCCAGCTTGGCTGCAACGCACGCTTACCCAGAAGTCCGAGCTGGACGGGGCGACCGCGCATGCGCTGCAGCAGACACTGCGCCGCTGCGGCAACTGGCCGGGGGTGCTGACGCTGTTGGACGAGCCAAGTGCCTCTCCCCTGCGCACGATTGCCCTTCGCGCATTGGCGGAACAGGCGGAACCGGTCGTCGTCGACGGCCTGATCGAACGGCTGCAGCACGAAGCCGATCCCCTCCGCCGCCGACAGTATGCTGAGCTCCTCGTTCGCGTCTATCAGAAACCTGGCCCCTGGACCTATTGGGGTTACCGGCCGGCGCCGCGTCCCGCCCATACCGTCCCCTGGAAGAAAACCGAACGGATCGGGCAAACGCTGAATCGGGCTTTGGCCGATCCCGATTTTGATCTGCGGGCTGCCGTGTTGAGGAAAATGCAGCGCGAGGCCGCGCCGGTTTCACTGGAGGGGCTGGAGCGCTGGCTGCAATCCGATACAGACGTGGATCGAGTCGCGGTCATTCTCGATTCGCTCGGCAAGTCCACCGATCCACAGGCCACCGCGCTCCTGGAGCGAGCGCTGACGGATCGTCGTTATGCCCCCGCCAACCGCCTTGAAGCGTGGAGGCATTGGAGCAGCCGCATCGACGACCAGCAGGAGGCCCGGCTCTTGAGCTTGGCGCGCGACGTGGATGAGGGGGTTGTACTGGAACGACTGCTGGCGGCGCTCTCCCGGCGTCCCGGAATCGACAGTCGGGAATTGCTGCTGTTGAAACTCGATTCAAAACTCCCCGAGATCCGCGCCGCCGCGCTCGACGCCCTGGTCTGGTTGCAGATTCGCCAAGCGGTCGCACGAGTGCCGGCATTGCTCGATGATCCTGGCCCCGACGTGCGCCGGGCCGCGGCCCTGGCTGCCGGTGTGTTCTCTGTCACGACGGTGACCGAGAAACTGCGCGAACTCACGCGGGACAATGACCCTGCCACGCGCGGCGCGGCGCTGGACTCGTTGCGGAGACTGGGGGTGGCCGGGGCACAGCCGGAGGCAGTTGCGGCATTGGAGCATCCGGAGAGCCAAGCTGGAGCGATTGACTATCTGGGCCGCTTCGGCGGGCCAGAACACGCCGCACTCCTGGTGGCAGCCATCCTCCGCACCCGTACCAGTCCGATGCTGACACAAGCGGCCCGCGCCCTGGCGACCTGGGAAGAGCGTCTCCCCGCCGATTCAAGTCAGGCGAGTCCCTTGCGCCTGGAACTCGCCCGCCTGCATGGAGAGAGCGGCACGCTGGCAGTCTGGCGGGTGCGGGAAGGTAACTCGGCCAGCGACCTGGAGGCGGTTCGCGAGGGGGTGTTGAAACCCGATCAGGAGCTTCCCAGCGTTTCCGCCATCGAGTGGCAGTCGCGGGTGGCAGACGGAGTCGATCACGAAATCTCGCTCCCTCCGCCAGGGATTGGCGACGCCGAGGTGGTGTGGCTGGCTTGTGCCGACGTCCACGTCTCGGAATCGACCGGCGCGCAGTTCCTGGCCTCCTGCACCGGAACGATGGAGGTGTGGCTCAACGGCCGATCGATCCATCGCCGCGAGAAGTCCGGAACCTTTCAACCCGACGCAGAGCGATTCGAATCGACGCTCGACCAGGGGCGCAATCGCCTGGTGATCCAGTTGGTGTCGGCGCAGCGGCCCGCCCGATTTCATCTCCGATTTCGCCGTCGGGGCTCGTCCGCGGAGCACGAGCGGTTGGCCCAATATGCTCTGCAAAGCACCGGCCAGGCGGATCGCGGGCGCGAGTTATTCTTCAACGCCGAAAAGACGCTGTGCGTGAAGTGCCATCGTCTGGGAGACCAGGGAGGTCGCATCGGTCCCGATCTGACGGGAGTCGGAAGCCGCTTCGCACGCATGCACCTGATTGAATCGATCCTGGAACCTGGACGAACGATCGCCCCCAGTTACGAAACGCTGACGGTCGAATTGAGCAGCGGGCGGGTCGTCAGCGGGGTTCGGGTCTCCGAAACCGAGACGCATCTGACATTGGGAGACGACCAGGGGAAGCTGCACGAGATTTCCCAGTCGGACGTGGAACACCGCGCGGCACTCACCCGCAGCAACATGCCCGACGGCCTGGAGAAACGCCTCACAGACGCCGAATTCGTCGATCTCGTCACGTTTTTGATATCGCAGAAAAAGTCCGATGCGCGGTAGCAGACCGATCTTGCCTCAAAACTGCGTTTTTTCGTAAAAGACTCCTGCCAAGAACTGTTTGGCGGCCTTTCCGCGCCTCATTGAGGCGGAACGGGGCGAATTATCTGATCTCTCAAGGGATGGAGAGCGATGCGCGCATTGAGTTGGCGGCACAGTCTGGCCGGTTTGTTGTGGATCGGAATCTCGGCGTTGTCTGGCTGCGGCCAGAACCAGGATTCCGGCGGCGCTTCCGCTGACCGGGGAGCCGGGAGCGGACTCCCCACCGCATCCATTTCGTCGCCTGCGGCAATCCCTAATCCGGATGACGACGAGGGGGATGACGCCGACGCGGACGATCCGAACGAGACTCAAGTCGAACTCCAGGTCGGCACGCCGGAATGGCTCGTCCGCGAAGCGACCCGCCTCCGCCTGGAAGCCCCTCCGGAGACTGACGACGTCGACGAACTCAAGCGGCATCGACGCGAGCGCAACGAGACCATCATCACGCACTGCCAGAAGGCGATTGCCGCCGTGCATGCTGATTCCAAACAGGAGCGGCTGTTCAACCTGGCAGTCCGGACGATGCTCGAAGCGCGGCTGCAACTGGCCCTGACGGGAGACACAGAGAGCATCGACACGCTGTATGAAGACGCGGGGGCGCTGTTTCAGCGGGACGCGCAATCGGCCGCCGCCGCCGAGGGGGCGCACGCGCTGGTCAATCTGGCGTACAGTCGGGCGCAGTCCGGCGGATCGGATCAGCGGCAATGGCTCGGTGAATTCGCCCGCCAGGCGATGCATTTCGCCGGCAGCTTTCCGGCAGAAGAGCGGCGATCGCTGCCGCTCGTGTTTACCGCCGCCCGCAGTTGCGAACTGGCCGGACTTTCGCCAGAGGCGATCGACTGCTACGCGCTGATCCAAAGCAAATTCCCGCGGAGCCAATACGCCGCCAGGGTCACGGCGATCCTCCGCCGGTTGAAACTGCCGGGCAATCCGCCGCAGTTGTCCGGTCCGGCTCTGGATGGCGATCCGGTCGTCCTGGACGATCTCCTGGGGCAGCCGGTCCTGGTGGTGTTCTGGGCTTCGGAGGCCAAACCGTTTCGCCAGATGCTGCCCCAGTTGCAGCGCGTGATTCGCAGGCATGCGCCGCACGGCTTGCGGGTCGTGGGGGTCAATCTCGACACCGATCCGGCCGCCGTCAATCAGTTCGTCATTGAGCACAAACTCCCCTGGCCGCAGATTTTCTTTCCCGAGCCGGAAAAGCGCGGCTGGAACAATCCCGTGGCCGGATACTACGGGATCATGGACCTCCCCGCGCTGTGGCTGATCGATCCCAGCGGCAATGTCGTGAGTACATCGCTGGCTATCGAGGCATTAGGCGACGAGATTGCCAAACTGCTCCCTCAAGCGGAACCCGCCACCGCGCCCAGCCAGTCAGACGAATCCGCCGCGCCCTCCACCGAACAACCCCAACTGGCGGACGAAGGGGCTACGGACGACAAGCGACCCAAGTCCGGAAAGAAGTCCCGCCGATAGCGCCGCGCCGACTGGGCAATTGTCCGGTCCAGGGAATGCGCGCACAAAGCGGCTGATCAGGTGGTGGGCGCATGACGACCCTCCTCCGGCGGAAATCGCCAAACTTAACCGAGGGACAGCTCCTCCAATAATTGAGAACGCCAAACTGGGGAATGGCGAGCCTGAATCCAGACGCATGGCTGAAAGTGCTTCCCACGGCATCGTGGAATCACGATCGGCGGAGAGTTTTCGGAGCGTGCGCGCCTTCGCTGGAAGGACCGCGAAGAAGTCAATGATGTGGACGTATCCAAACCGGGGTAGATGGAAGACCGCTGTTCCCCCCTACTGAGCGAGGGAAAGGCATTTCGCCAACGCTGGAATTGGTCGGAATTGGCCGCTGGCGCAGACTCTGGCGGATTCGAATTTGAGCCAAAACGGGGCCCCTTCGAATTCTTGATGATTGATCTTTGGAGAGGTGGATTCCACAACTGGTTGACTGATTGTGAGTTACGATGCCCGCGCCAAAGATGATCAATTGATAACCTTTGTGATCATCTTTGAGAGGACCAAGCCGGTGTGCAACCGCTTCACGGTAACGGCCGAGATGGCCAGCCCACCTGGGGTGCGCTGCGCGACCCCAGGTCAGGGCCGAACCAAGTCTCTACCTCGTAGCCGTTGGACACCCGACCGTGCCGAGTTCACGACATTTCGCTCGGGCGATGTCGGACGCGACTGTCGCGGGGATTGGAAACGTACGTGGCAGATTGGAAAATCTGCCCCACGAGGGACGCTCAGATCAACTCGCGGATGGGGTCGCGGCGGTCGAGCAGGTATTGGGGGCGACCATTCGGATCCGGGATTGTTGCCGTGCCTACGTCGATGCCGAGTTGGCGATACAGAGTGGCGAACACGTCCTGGTAGTGGATCGGGCGGTCCTGGGGGACTTCGCCGAGGCGGTTGGTCGAGCCGATGACCTGGCCCATGCGCATTCCGCCACCTGCCAGCAGGGCGCAGGAGGCTTGCGGCCAATGGTCGCGCCCTCCGCCCGGATTGATACGCGGAGTTCGGCCAAATTCGCCCCAGGCGATGACGCTCACATCCTGCTCCAGACCCCTGGAGTGCAGGTCTTCGACCAGGGCGGTCACCCCCTGGTCGAGTTTTCCCAACTGTTCGGGGAGCCGTTCAAAGTTCGCGCCATGCCGGTCCCAGCTTCCAAACGAAAGGGTGACGCAGCGGACCCCCGCTTCGACGAGCCGTCGGGCGACGAGGAACTGGTCCATCCAATGCGGACCGGCGTCTTCGCCGAAGGCTGGGGCGGAACTCCCCCGGCCGTAGCGGTCGCGGAGCGCCGGGTCTTCCCGTTCCAGGTCGAGCGCTTCGACCAGCCGGCTGGAGGTGAGGACGTCGAACGCCTTCTGTGTGAAAGCATCGACGCCGCGGAATGTGCTGTTGAATTCCACCTGGCGGCGGAATCCATCCAGGTTGGTGAGCAGGCTCTGCCGATCCCGCAACTGATCGAGCGTCACATTTTGGAGCCGCATGTTGGCCATCCCCTCTCCATCCGGCTGGAACGGGGCATAGGCCAGTCCCAGAAATCCGGGCAGCCCCGGATTCGAATACGGGGCATGGCGTGTGGGAGGGGTCAGGCCGACGAAGGGGGGAACCGCCTGATCGACCGGACCGTGCAGTTTCGACACCACCGCCCCCAAAGAGGGATGATTGTCCTGCCGCCCTTTGGGGCCAATCGGATAGCCGCTCAGGCACATGTCGGAGGCATGTTGATCCGGGCTGCCGTAGAGCGAACGGATGATGGCGAATTTGTCCATCATGGTCGCCAGCCGCGGCATGTGTTCACAGATTTCGATCCCCGGCACGTTGGTCTGGATCGGCCGGAAGGAGCCACGAATTTCTTTGGGGGCGTCCATCTTGAGATCGTACATGTCCTGATGGGAAGGCCCACCCGACAGGTAGATCATGATCACCGCTTTGTGAGGCAGTTTGCTGCCGCGCGCTGTACCGGAAGCCTCTTGCGCACGCAGGATCTGCGGCAGACCGATCCCGCCGAGGGCCAGCCCGCCGATTTTCAGAAAATGCCGCCGCGACTGGCGATCACAAAAAGAATCGATGGGGCGACCGAGCAGAGAAAGCATTGGTGAGTGAGTTAGGTGAGGGTACAATAGCGGCCGAGAGTCACGGGAAAATGGCCAGCCGAAGGTTGGGGATTTAGACGCAGGCTTTCATTATATAAATGTGAATTGATGCGTCAATTGTAATTGGTGTGGGGATTCAATTCGGGAGTTCTGGAGGGCCGCGATTCGAGGAGTGCGACCGCGAAGCCCCCATCTGGGAATCGCGCCGCGTTACCGCTGATAGATGAACTCGGAAGGCGCTTTCCATCCTACCGCGCGGTTCATTCGGTGTTTTCAAATGGCTCCTGTTCGAACACTTGCTCTTCGGCGGCGGATGGCTCGGCGGTGTTGATTCGGGAGAGCCACCAGCCCCAGACCAGGTAATGGAAGGCGGCCGGGAGGATGAAGACTCCGGCGATGACCAGGACCATCATTGCGATCTGCGGGAGCACCAGCGCGACCAGTGCGAGCAGGCCGCCGCCGATCAGCAGCAGTCCCAGCAGTGCCAGGAGCGTGGCGCTGTTTGAGGAGGGGGCGCGCCTCGGGGCAGGGCGCCTCGGGCGCGCGATGGGGGGAGGAGTCCGCAGGTCAGGGGGATCACCGGGCATGGGGCTAACTCTTGAAATCAAGCCCTGGGTCACCTTCCGGCGCGCCAAACAGTTTGAAATTGAAACCGGTTCCTTCCATGGTCACCAATCCGGGCATCGTCGCTTTGTCGGCCCGTTCCAGGACGAGCACCGCTCCGTCGATCGAGTAGGTTCCGCCGAATTCCTGTTTCTTTCCGGCGCGCTCGAATGACCAGGTGAATGTGTTGTCCTGCGTCAGGTCGAGCGTGAAGGTCGTGCCATCAGATCGTTTGGCGGTCCGTCTCCCCACGATCTGGGCCGGATCGAGGTCGGGAGGCGGGGGGAGTTCTTCGTCGGCGACCTCTGCTTCCGCTGGTGGAGGCTGTGCGCCGTTGGGAGAGGGAACTTCCCCGCCCATGCTGCGAATCAACTGTGCCGTGAGCTGATCGGCCGGTTGGAGGCGGATGACCTGTTGCAGTTGTTTCAGGGCGGCCTCTTTGTGGGTGCCGGTGATGTAGTGGTATGCCAGGACAAAGCGCGCGTCCGCCGCGTCGGGATGCGCCTTGACGAACGCCTCCAGCGCCCGAAGTTGCTTCGTGTACACCTCCACGCCGGGGTACAGCCCGCTCATCGTCGTCCAATCCCATCCCGGTCCGGCGGAGAGGACGGCGTACAACGTTCCCGCGGCCTGCGGAAATTCACCGGTGGCGAAGTAGACCAGGGCGCGGAATTCATGCAAGGCGGCGTCGGTCGGCAGTTCCTTGATCGCCAATTCCGCTTCGGCGCCGGCCTTGGCATAGTCTTGTGCGCGAAATGCCTCTTGCGCCTGATCGACGTGAGGCTGGCTGGCCAGGACGGCGGGGGGTGGCTCAGCCGGAGCGCTGGCGGCGTCTGTCGGCTGGCCGGTTGTTGAATCTCCCTGGACGACGACCACCTCGGTTGGCTGCGTTACCACCTGAATCGGTTGCGAGTAGTCGTAGTAGTTCCCCCCGCTGCCGTAGTAGGGATTGCTATAGGTTGCGTAGCCGCAGTCATAGAAGATGGAACCGAGCGCCCAGGCCCCCAATCCCCACACCGCAGGGCGCGCGAACCAGGGACGATTCCAGAAGCCGTTCCAATAGCCGTGCATGTATCCGGCGCCCCATCCGAGCCCCCATCCCGGTCCTGCTCCCCATCCGCCGCCCCACATCCCGCCCCCCCAATAGCCGTGGTGCCAGCCATTGTTCCAGCGGTTGCCGTTTCCGACGGCGATGTTGTTCCAATGGTTGTTGATGTTGATATTGTTGCCCAGATTATTCCCGATGTTATTGCCGCCGCCGGGACGATTGATGGGTCGATTTCCCAGACCGGGGCGGTCGCCCGTCCCTGGACGATTGCCGGGAGCGGGAAGTGGCCGCGCAATTCCTGGTCGGTCTCCTGTCCCTGGTCGATTCCCGATCCCAGGACGGTCCCCCGTCCCAGGTTGATTGCCAATCCCGGGTCGATTCCCGTCACCGATGCCGGGTCGATTGCCGATGCCCGGTCGGTTTCCGTCGCCGATTCCCGGACGGTTGCCAATTCCTGGGCGATTTCCCTCACCGATTCCAGGGCGATTCCCACCCCCCAGACCGGGGCGATTCCCCTCGCCGGCGCCTGGTCGATTGCCGATGTTGGGGCGGTTCCCGGCGCCGATCCCGGCTCCGTTCCCCCCGCCAATGGCAGGGCGATTGCCTCCCCCCAAGTTGGGGCGGTTTCCCCCACCCCCCAGATTGGGACGATTTCCTCCTCCCACATTCGGTCGATTCCCGCCGCCGAGATTGGGGCGGTTCCCTCCCCCTCCGTAATTCCCTCCCCCGCCTGCCGGCGGACGGTTGACGGCCGGGCGACTCCCCCCGCTCGGTCGGCTGGGAGCCGGCCGCGCGCCACCACCTCCGCCACCGCCGCGATATCCGCCACCCCCTCCCCCACCACGATATCCGCCACCACCGCCCCCTCCGCGGCCACGGGCAAATGACGCATCGGGAAAGGCGAGCAGGACCAACGCCAACAACATCGCGAGGTGTTTTTCGTTTCGCATGATCAAATCAACCCATCGTGCCTGAATGTCGCAAAGGAGGAATGGTCCACCGCTGGCCGCAGCGAGCGGTTGTCGGGTCCGGAGCGTGTCACGGCTGTGGATCGGGCGCCTGGCGCTTGATCACAAACTCGGGAACTTCGTCGGCCGGTTCTCCACTGACCACCCGATCATAGGAGCGCCAGGTCATCGTGTCGTTGTCGATGAACCGGTACACATGCGTGGCGGAGGTGATCTGGCCGGCGCCGTTGGTCCCGTGGGACCGGACCGACCAGGAATCGTCCTGCCGGGTCCACAACCCTTCGGAATAGCCGCTGTCGGCGTCAAACGTCCAGGATTTGAGTTGCCCGGAGTGGGGATCCCAGCCAATCCGCATGGAACCGTTGGCGTCCAATGCGTCCCCGGCTTGCAGGGTGAAATCGATGAGCAGGTAACTTCCCGTATCATCCCAGCGGCAGGAAGATTTCACGCTGGAGTCCGGGCTTTCGTCGATCCATTCGCCGACCATCCAGGCGAGCTGTTCCAGAGAGTCGCGGGGAGAGAGCGATTCGCCTGCATCGACCTCGTAGTCAGTGACCGAGGCGATCAGCCAGCGTCCATCGACTTTGACATGGATCGTCACGTATTCGCTGATGTTGGAGGGTTCCTCGGGAATCGGCTGACCGCGGACACTCCCTTCCTCGATGGCGATATTGGGGGTCAGCAGCCGAATCGACGCAATGTCAACCTCGATCGTGCAGTCAGGGAATTCGGAAAACATCCGGGCGAAATCGCGCTCGATCGCCTCGCGCCCTTTGATGAGGTTCCCCTCTTCATCGGTGAACTCCGCCTTGAGGGCGAACAGTTCCGATACGGCTCGGGAATCGTGGGCGTTGTAGGCGGCGACGAACGCCTGCGCCCCCTGGCGAATGGCCGCATCGTCGGCCTCTTCAGTCGCCGCCGCTGCCGCCGCCGGTTTTGCCGAAGGGGCTCCCCCCTTTTTGTTCTTGGCATCCGGCATTTTGGGACTGGACGCCGGTTTCTGGTTGGGGTTGCTCTTGGCTTTTTCTTGAACCTGGGCGGAAATCCCCCAGCCGGCTGCCAACAGAATGGTCGCCGCAATCAGGACGATCGTCGGAGTCGAGTTGCGCATGACAAACCTATGGAAACATCGAAATCTCGTGAAACGATTCAGAAAGTTCAGAGGGGACCGGCAGGAGCACGAGATTGGCAAGTCCTCTCTGCCGGTATCAGCCGTGTGGAGAGGGGTTGCGATTCCCGATGATCCTGGTGAGAGGAGCGGCGTGCAGTCCCAAGTCTGTAAAGGAGTATCGTGTCGGTTCGCAGTGATTGCAATGCAAGTGGCGACCCCTCCGACGTCGGTTTGGCGAACCGCGCTTCGAGGATTGACACCAGCCGGGGGGGTGATATACTTATTTACTGATCCTTCCGCTCTCTCGTCCTGCTCTCCCAGCGGGCAAACCGAGTGGATCGCCTGACAGTTGTCGGCCGTCATTCATCGTCCAGACAAGGTGGTCCGCAGGGAATGAGCCCATTGCCCCCTATCGGCCCCATCCCGAACGCGTTTCGGTCGTTTGGGCGCTGTTCGATGAATTCGTTCCGACAGAACGGTTTGTGTTGAACCGCAGTCAGGTGACGCAGACGTTTGTGGTTTGCACGATTCGGAAACCTACTGGAGACAAGATCATGTTTGGAGTCAATCACTGGGAAGTCTTGTTGCTGCTGGGGATTATTGTCCTGTTGTTCGGCGGTTCGCGGATTCCCGGCATCGCCCGATCGCTGGGACAGAGCATCACCGAATTCAAAAAAGGAGTCAAAGGAATTGACGAAGGATCGAATCAGGAGTCGCAGGCTGGCTCCAAGTCGGAATCGTAGTTCGTCTTCCTATTGACTGGTGACCCGTCGCGGCCTCGTTCGCGACGAAGACCGACGGCAATTGTTCGCGCTCCTCGAGTGGCATGGGAGCGCTCATGATTCAGGTTCCATTGGAGAATTCCCCATGTTTGGTATCAACCACTGGGAAATGATGCTGGTGTTCGTGATCGCCCTGCTGCTGTTTGGCAAGAACTTGCCTCAGGTGGCGCGGAGTTTGGGCAAAGGGATGATGGAGTTCAAGAAGGGATTGCATGGGATGGAGGACGAGATGTATTCGTCCGCGTCAGCCCGCCAACCCACCGCGCCGCAGTCGCGCCCCATGCCGATTGAGGAACGGGAAGAGACGACGGCCCCCAAGTTCGAGCCCCCCAAGTTTGAACCGACCGAAGCGCCGGCGGAGAAGCCGGCCTGATCGATCGCTGCCTGATCCCGGCCGTCCCCGGACGGGCCGGGATTCGATCGGCATCTGATGGGTCGTCATAACAGGCTCCGCACCGCCTGGGCCAG
>JBJXGA010000037.1:0-5949 GCA_046152955.1 Planctomycetales bacterium
CGACGACAGGGCCGGCCACGGTGACGAGCGCCAGGCAGCCCAGAACGATCAGATGCAGCACCACCGACAGGGCCAGCCCTGGATATTCGCGTAGCCGGGAGATCGAAGAACGCAACCAGTCCTTCACTGCCATTGTCCTCTACGGATTCGGTTCAACGATTCGGAGACGTGATTTCCGGGACCAGGGGGAGTCCTGACCTGCCGCGAACGCGGGGGAACTGGATGGTCATGCCTCCTGGTCGTTAGTCTATTGTTGCCAGCGCGCCTCCCTGAGGAAAGAGCGCTCTCCAAGAATTGCAAGCCCCCCTCGTCATGCCCCCTTCCGACCAATGCCTCACGTTGCGCGGCGTCCGGGTTCACAACCTGCGGAATTTGGACTGCGATTTGCCACTGGGACGGCTGATTGTGGTGACCGGAGTCAGCGGCGCCGGCAAGAGCAGCCTGGCGTTTGACACGCTGTATGCCGAGGGGAGGCGGCGGTACGTCGAGAGCTTTCCGGCGTACGCCCGACAGTTTATGGAGCGTCTGGAGCCCCCCGACGCCGACGTCATCGGTCCCCTCCCACCGGTGGTGGGGATTCGGCAAGGGGGCGATCGTCGAGGCTCAGGGAATCTGGCGGCGATCACCAATTTGCTTCCGGCGCTGCGGCTGTTGTATGCCCAGTGCGGCGAAGTCGAGTGTCCCGATTGTCACATTCCGGTGATCGCGCGATCGCCATCGACGCTGGCGGCGGAGTTGCTCGCGGCTTCAAAGCCGCGCCGATTGCAGGTCGGGTTTGCCTGGCCGGAATCGCGCTCCGGCGAGACAGAATCGCAGAAGGATGACTCGCGGCGACTGGACCGCCTGGCGGAAGCGGGCTTTACGCGACTGATCGTGGGGAATCGGACGGTCACCCGCGAAGAGATTTCCGCGAACGAGGAGCTACAAACGTGCCCCCCCACCTACGTGATCATCGATCGGGTCCGCCTCCCCGGCACAACGCCCGAACGGCTCATCGATTCGCTCGAAATCGCCTTCCGGGAGGGAGACGGTCGATGCGTAATTCTTCAGGAACAGGAAGCGTCGGCCGAAGCAGCTACTGGCGGAGGAAGCGCCACCCCAATGGAGGTCGATGGCCGTCACTGGTGGGTGACAAACCACTTCGATCGCTTGGTGTGCGGCGGGTGTCTGCGGGAATTTCCGAATCCGGAACCGGCGCTGTTCAATGAACGGTCGTCGCTGGGGGGATGTCCCAGGTGCCAAGGAACAGGAGGGATCGGCACAGGTCGCTGCGATGAGTGTGCCGGAACCGGATTGCTATCGGCTGCACGCGCCTTTCGGGTTGGGGGTCGGAGTTTTCCCGAATTCCTGGGAATGACCGTCCGGGCGGCGGCCGAGTTTTTGGAGGGGCTGACTGGACAATGGTCGTCCGCCGATCCTGCTGTGCTGCGCGGAGCGGCGCCATCGATCGCCCGAGGCCTGGGTTTTCTGGCCGCCTTGGGGCTGGATTACCTGACGCTCAACCGGCCGGTGCGGTCCCTCTCGCGAGGCGAGGCGCACCGCGCCCGACTGGCGGGACTGTGCGGGCTCAATCTGGTCAACCTGCTGTGCGTCCTTGACGAACCGACCGGCGGACTGCATGCCAGAGATCGGCTGCGGTTGTGCGATGTCTTGACTCAACTCCGCGACGCGGGGAACACGCTGGTGGTGGTGGAGCATGATCACCAGGTGATCGGCCGCGCGGACCATGTGATCGATTTGGGGCCTGACGCGGGACAAGGGGGGGGGAGAATCGTTTACCAGGGGCTTCCGTCCGGACTGCGCGATTGCCCGGAATCGGTGACCGGGAAGTTTCTGGACTCCAGTTCCGGTTCGGGGTCAGGTCCGGGGAATTCACGACGGCAGGCGACCGGATGGCTGCGGCTGGAAGGGGCCACGGGGCGCAACTTGAGAAATATCTCCGTCGAGATTCCGCTGGGGGTGCTGTGCGTGGTCACTGGAGTGAGCGGCAGTGGCAAGAGCAGTCTGATCATCGACACGCTCGTTCCGGCGCTGGTCGCGGCCCTGCCTCGCCGCGCCCCAGAGCCGCGGCTGGGGCTCAAACGCACGGGCCAGGCCGGGCTGTCGGAGGATCCTCCCGTGTCGTCCGCGATTCACGACTCCGACCGCGCGAGCGGTTCCACTGCGCAGACGACGTTCAGCCGGTTGGAGGGAGTCGAACAATTGGAGGGGGTGGTGGTCCTCGATGCCGGATCGATCAGCCATTCTCCACGCAGTCACCCCGCCAGTATTCTGGGAGTCTTTGGGGAGATTCGCCAACTGTTCGCCCAGACCGAAGAGGCGCGCGTCAAGCACCTGACCCCCCGGCATTTCAGTTTTCAAGCGGTGGGGGGAGGTGGCTGCGCCTCGTGCGCCGGAACAGGTTCAATCGCCGTGGACATGCAGTTCTTACCCGACGCAGTGGTTCCGTGTGCCGATTGCCGCGGCACGCGCTATCGACCCGAGATTCTGGAAGCCAAATACCGCGGGCTGTCGATCGCCGAGGTGCTGAATCTGACGGCGCAGGAGGGGCTGGGGGTATTTCGCGGGCAAACGCGGATTCAGCGGCGGCTCAAGCGGCTGCGTGACGTGGGGTTGGGCTACATCCCGCTGGGGCAATCGGTCCGGACCTTGTCCGATGGAGAGGGCCAGCGATTGAAGATGGCGGCGCTCCTGGCAAAGGGAACGCGGGGGCGGACTTTGATCGTGCTGGACGAACCCACGGTCGGGCTGCACCCGCGCGACGTTCAGGGGCTGTGGGAGTGCTGGAGCCAACTCCTTGCGGGGGGGCATTCGCTGATCGTGGTGGAGCATCATCTGGACGTAATTGCTGCCGCCGACCATGTGATCGATCTGGGGCCTGAGGCAGGAGCGGAGGGAGGAACCGTGGTGGCGACCGGGACGCCGGAGCAAATCTGCCAGGTGGCCCAATCGCACACCGGAGAGTGGCTGAGGCGGCGGTTCTCCGAATTCGCCGGTTGATCGATCGCTGGATTGCGGTGCAAAGGACATGTGATAGGCAGGATGGGGCGATTTTCGCGACTTTTAGCTGTCGCGGCGCGTGGCTGGCATTGGAGCGACCGCTTAGCTACACTCAGCATCAGACGAGTCCACCAGGCGGGGGAGGCAGGGCGACACCTGTGTTCCCGGCGTTCTGGTCCATAGAAACGAAGGAGCCTTGCGTCGTGCAAGTCGCGATTACCTGCAAGCACGGACATTTGACACCGCAACACCAGGAGCACATCACCCGCAAGTCGGAAAAACTGCTCACCTACTTTGAACGGGTCACGGCGATCCACGTGACGGTGTCCTTTGACAACGGGCACATCAAAGTCGAGATTCTGGTGGATGCGGAGCACAAGCACAATTTCGTCGCCAATGACCAGGGGGACGATGTGACGGCAACGTTTGATCAGGCGTTGCACAAGATGGAACACCAGATCAGGAAATACAAAGAGAAAATCCAGGATCACCGGCGTGACGTCCCGCTCAACGAGTTGGGTTCAACCGAGTGATTTGAAAGCGAGGAATGATTCATGAAGTTGTTGGACTTCGTGGTGCGTGAGGCGATTTTGACGGACGTCAAGGTCGATTCCAAGGAGGCGGCCATTCGGGCCATGGTGGAGAGCCTGCAAGCCGCCGGGAGCATCCAGGCCGGGGAACAGGAAAGCATCATTTCGGCGATCCTCAAACGGGAAGAGCTCGGGTCGACCGGGATCGGCAAGGGAGTGGCGGTGCCGCACACCAAGCACGTCTCGGTCGACAAACTGGTCGCGACGATCGCCCTGTCTCCGGACGGGGTGGAATTCGCCAGTTTGGATGGGGAAAGCGTCCACATCCTGTTTCTGCTGGTCTCTCCCCCGGATCGTCCGGGGGATCACCTGCGGGCGCTGGAAAACATTTCGCGCCACTTGCGGAAAGACAATTTTTGCAATTTTCTGAAGCAGGCTAAATCGGCCAAGGCGGTGATCGATCTGTTGGAGGAAGCCGACAACAATCAAATCGACTGAAAACCCTGGGAGTTTCTCCGGCTGGCATCCCCTGGGCTACCAGCCGGGTGGCGAACGACCGTCCCGGCGCTCCCCGCGCAGTCCCTATGAACTCCATCCCCGTATGCATGCGCGACGTCACCGTCGGCCTGGAACATGGCCTGCACCTCACGCCGTCCTCTCAGATCGTGCAAACGGCGCAGAGGTTTCAGGCGAAGATCTCGATCCGCAAGGGAGAGCTGGTGGTGGACGGCAAGAGCATGCTGGATTTGTTGTCATTGGCCGCCGCCCACGGTGAAGTGCTCCGCCTGGAAACCCAGGGGGCCGACGCGCCGCAGGCGTTGCAGGCGCTGGTGGCCCTGTTCGAGCAGAATTTCGCATCGGAACCTCCGCCGACCGAGACGAGATGATTCATGGAATTGAAGCGTGGCATAGCGGTGGCTCCGGGAGTCGCCATCGGGCAGGCGATGGTGCTGGGGTCCGAGGATTTTCGGATTCCGCAGCGGTCGGTGCGGATCGACGCCATTGATTCCGAAGTGGCCCGGTTTCGCGCCGCCCTGGAGGCCTCGATTGCCGAAATCACCGACCACGAGGCGCTCGCCTCGTCACGGCTGGGAGCGCAATATGGAGCGATTTTTGCCGCCCATCGCCAGCTTGCCCAGGACCCCAAGCTTCTGGGTGAAATCGAGGCGCTGATCCGGAAAAAGTGCCATTCTCCCGAATTTGCCGCGAGCCGTGTTCTGCGCCAGTACGCCCGAGCCCTCCAAAACCTGGGAGACCGGTATTTTGCCGAACGGGCCACCGACCTGTACGACCTGGAAAAACGCATCCTGCGGCACCTGTTGGGGGAGCGCCGCGAAGAGCTGGCGCAACTCACGGCGCCGGTGGTGGTTCTGGCGCACAACCTGACCCCCAGCGAGACGGCCAATCTCGACACGCGATTTGTCCTGGGGTTTGCCACCGAAGTGGGGGGGAAGAGCAGCCACACGGCGATTCTGGCGGGAGCGCTGGAATTGCCGGCGGTGGTCGGCGTCGGGTCATTCCTGTCGGACGTTTCCGGCGGCGAGACGATCATCATCGATGGTCACCAGGGACTGGTGATCGTGGCCCCCGACGACGAGACGCTGGGGAAGTATCGCGCCACCGCCAGGCAACAGGAGTCGGCCGCGTTTCGCCTGCGATCGATGGGGACTCTCCCCTCGCAGACGAAAGACGGAGAGACGATTCGCCTGTATGGAAACATCGAATTCCCCCACGAAATCGAGCATTGCACCGAACGGGGGGCCGACGGGATCGGCCTGTACCGTACGGAATTTCTCTACCTCGAAGGGGATCGCGAACCGACCGAAGAGGTGCAATACGAGGCCTATGCGCGGGTGGTTCAGGCCTTTCCCGGCAAACCGGTCGTGATCCGGACGCTGGACCTGGGGGCCGAAAAATTCCCGCAATCGATGCAGCATGTCATTGAGGCGACCCCCAATCCGGCGCTGGGGCTGCGGAGTCTGCGGCTGACGCTGCAAAACCTGCCGATGTTCAAAACGCAGTTGCGGGCGATCCTTCGGGCGGCGCTCCTGGGGGACGTGCGGGTGATGTTTCCGCTGGTGTCGACGCTGCTGGAATTACGGCAGGCGAAGATGATTTTGGCCGACGTCGTCGAGGATTTGCGGGAAGAGGGGGTGCCTTGCCGACCGGAGATTCCGGTGGGGATGATGGTCGAAGTTCCCTCGGCGGCACTGATGGCGGACGAGTTTGCAGCGGAAGTCGGGTTCTTCTCCATTGGAACAAACGACCTGATCCAGTATACCTTAGCAGTCGATCGAGCGAATCCGGCAGTGGCCAACCTGTACAGTTCCGCCGATCCTTCAATATTTCGTATGATCCGCCACGTGTTGCACGCGGCGGAAAAGCATCAAGTGGCGGTCTCCGTCTGCGGCCAAATGAG
>JBJXGA010000040.1:0-13382 GCA_046152955.1 Planctomycetales bacterium
TGACCGGCCTGGATGACAGCCTGTACGAGGTGGACGAAGAAGTCGTTGTGGATATCACCAGCGTCACCAACGGCGTTGAAAGCGGCACGCAACTGGTGAAGGCGAATCTCATCGATGACGATCCGGAACCGACGGTGACGCTGGCCGTCAGCCCGGCGACGTTCGTCGAAGAGGGTGGAACCGCCACGGTCACTGCCACGCTCTCGGCCGTCTCGGGGCGGGACACGATCGTCAACCTGACCTACTCCGGCGCAGCGGTTCACGGCGTCGATTATTCCGGCGCCACGCAGATCATGATTCCCGCCGGCCAGCAGAGCGCTTCGATCACGCTCACCGGCCTGGACGACGGCCTCTACGAACATGACGAGCAGTTGGTGGTGGACATTGCCAGCGTGACAAATGCTCTGGAGGATGGAGTCCAATCGGGAACGGCGACGATCGTCGATACGCCCCCCAAGGTGACGTTGAGCGTCAACCCAACGGCACTGGCCGAGAACGGCGGGGTGACCACGGTCACAGCAACGCTATCGGAACTTTCGGAATTCGAGACGACAATCGACCTGGCGTTCTCCGGCGTGGCCGTGCAGGGGACGGACTTTTCGGCGTCTGGAACGATGATTGTGATCGCGGCCGGGTCGCTCACCGGCTCCATCACGCTGACGGGCATCGACGACGCGATTTACGAGCGAAACGAAGACATCGTCGTGGATATCACTGCGGTGACGAACGGCACGGAAGACGGGACGCAGCAGGTGACGGCGACGATCACCGACGACGAAGCGATTCCCTCGGTGACGCTGGCGGTCGATCCAGCCCTCATTGCCGAGAACGGCGGCGTGGCGACAGTCACGGCGACACTCTCCGGTGTCTCGGCCTTTGACACGATGATCGACCTGTCGTTCTCGGGCAAAGCGTTGCAAGGAACCGACTATACGGCTTCAGCGACGCAGATCGTGGTTCCGGCCGGGTCTCTGACCGCATCGGTCATATTGACCGCCGCGCAGGACACGCTCTACGAACGCGACGAAGACATTGTCGTGGACATCAGCAGCGTAACGAACGGCGACGAGAATGGCGTGCAGCAGGTGATTACGACGATCGTCGATGACGAGCTTCCTCCGACCGTGACGCTGAGCCGCACGCCGGCGACGATCTCGGAAAACGGCGGAGTCAGCACCGTCACCGCCACCCTCTCCGCCGTCTCCGGTCTGGATACCACCATTGATTTGGCCTTCTCCGGAACAGCCGGCGAGGGAACCGACTACACCGCTTCGGCGACGCAGATCATCATTCCCGCCGGTTTGCTCACCGGATCGATCGATCTGACTGCCCTGCAGGACGATCTGTTTGAATTGCCGGAGACGGTGATGGTGGACATCTCAGGAGTCACCAACGGAACCGAAAGTGGCTCGCAGCAGGTGACGACGACGATCACCGACGATGATCCGGCCCCCACCGTCACGCTCAGCCGCGATCCGATTGATATCGCGGAGAACGGCGGCCAAAGCGTCGTCACTGCGACCCTCTCGGCCGTGTCCGGTCTGGAGACGGTCGTTTCGCTGGCGCTCCTGGGGACCGCCACGGTCGGCGCTGATTACAGTGCGTCCGCCGGACAAATCGTCATTCCCGCCGGGCAATTGACCGGCACAATGATCCTCACCGCCCTGCAGGACACGCTGTTTGAAGGGGACGAGACCGTCATCGTCGACATGACCAGCGTGACCAATGCCATGGAGCTGGGAGTCCAGCAGGCCACCGTGACGATCCTGGACGATGAATCGGCGCCGACGGCGATCCTCAAGGTCTCCCCGGCCACGATGGCGGAGAACGGCGGACAAAGCACGATCACCGCCACGCTGTCGGCCATATCAGGATTGGACACCACCGTCATCCTGGGCTACACCGGCACCGCCATCCAGGGGGTCAATTACACGGTTTCGGGAACGCAGATTGTGATTCCTGCTGGAGAACTCAGCGCGTCGATCACGCTGACCGCGATGCTCGACAACGTCTTCGCCAAAGACAACACGGTCGTAGTCGATGTGACCAATGTGATCAACGGCACGGAATTGGGAACGCAGCAGGCGACCGTCACGATTGTCGACGGCGACGCCGCTCCGGACGTGACGCTGGCGGTCAGTCCGTCGCTGATCTCCGAAACGGGCGGAACGGGAACCATCACCGCCACCCTCTCCCGGCTCTCGGCGCTGGCTACGACGATCACGCTGGGGTATTCAGGAACCGCAACCAGCGACTCCGACTACACCGCCTCCGCCACGCAGATCGTGATTCCGGCCGGACAACTCACTGGCACCGTCAACCTCTTCTCGATTTCCGACACGGTGTTCGAGGGGAACGAGACGATCGTGGTGGACGTCACCGGGGTGACCAATGGAACCGAAAGCGTTCCGCAGCAGGTCACCGCGACGATCGTCGACGACGATCCGGCGCCCACAGTGACGCTCAGCATCGACCCGGCGACGCTCTCAGAAACGGGAGGGGTGGTCACGCTCACCGCCACCCTCTCTGTCGCAACGGCGCTCAAGACGACCGTTATTCTGGGCTTCACCGGAACGGCCAGCAATGGACTCGACTACGCTCCTTCGGGAACGCAAATCGTCATTCCCGCCGGTCAAACCAGCGCCTTGATCACGCTGACCGGCCTGACCGATACGCTGTTTGAAGGTTCTGAATCGATCGTTGTGGACATCACCTCAGTGATCAACGCCGTCGAGCAGTCTCCACAGCAAGTGTCCGCCACGATCCTCGACGACGATCCGATCCCCTCGGTGACGGTGGAAGTCACTCCCGCCACGATCAGCGAAGGCGGAGGGGCCGCCACGGTCACCGCCACCCTCTCGGCCATCTCGGGACTCCCCACCACCGTCTCGCTGGCGTTCACCGGAACCGCCACGCAGGGGATCGACTACTCCGCCTCGGCCACGCAGATCGTGATCCCTGCCGGTCAGTTGAGCGCCACGCTCACCCTGACCCCCTTGCAGGACACCCTGGATGAAACGGCTGAATCGATCCTCGTGGACATCACCGGGGTCATCAACGGCATTGAATTCGGCACGCAGCAGGTGACGACGAGCATTATTGACGACGACGCTCCTTTCAGCCGCGTCAACTACCTCCCCAGCACGACGCAATACTTCCCTCCGGCCACAAGTTTTGTGGTGAGCTGGACGGGAACCGCCGGCGCCTCGGCCTACAGCGTGTATGTCAGCGACAATGGCGGCGCGTTCACGCTGTTCGTCTCGAACACGTCGCAGACCTCGGCAGTGTTCAGCGGAGCACAGCTCGGACACACCTATGGCTTCTATAGCGTCGCCACCGATGTCGACAACCAGGTCCAGCCGACTCCCACCGCCGCCCAGGCCAGCACGACGATCGATGTCCTTTCCGAACTGGCTCGCAAGACCGGCCTGGAAGGCTTCTACTTCGTCAATGGGCAGTCGGCGCAGGTGCTTCGCAACGGCAGCCGCCTGACGTTCATCAACGGTGCCGGCCAAACCTCCACCGGCACGGTGACCAACGAAACGCAAGTCGTGGCCACCGACTTCAACAATTTGCAGGGAACGTTCGATCCCATCGACGGCTCGATCGGATTCGCCGACGGAACGGTCTGGCAAAAGGTTCGACAGATCGACGGCCAATGGCTCACCAGCAGCAACCGCGTGGCGGGAATCAAACAACTGGGGACCGAGTTGACGTTCACCGGCGGCACCGGAGCGGTGTCGGCCGGACGATTCGTCAGCGCTACGGAACTGGTGGCGACCGGCTGGGGCAACCTCACCGGGCGCCTCACCAGCAACGGAACCCGAATCCGCTGGGCCAATGGGACGATGTGGGATCTGGTTCCCGATTTCCAGGGGGCCTGGGCCAATTCCTCGGCCCAGCCGACGCGCGTCGAACAGTTGGGAACCACCCTGCAGTTCTACAATCGTCAGGGACAGCGCTCCGCCGGTCAATTCGTCAGCCAGAATCAGGTCGTGGCCACCGACTGGGGGAACATGGTCGGGACGATCCAGGGGGGGACAATCCAGTGGGCCAATGGCACCGCCTGGGCCAAAGAGACGCTCACCGGATCCAATCCGGATCTGGGGGGCGTGTGGGACGTGAATGGCTCTCCCACGCGAATCCTCCAAACCAACAACGCCCTGACGTTTGTCAATCGTATGGGACAAACTTCGGCGGGACGCTTCCTCTCGCCGACGCAGGTCATCGCCGACGATTGGGGGGGCGCCGTGGGGAACATCACCGGGAACTCCCTGGCGTGGGTTGGCAACGGCATCGTCTGGAACAGGATTCCCAAACTCTCCGGTCCGTACCTGACTGGTTTCAACCTCGAAGCCGGAATCAACCAGGTCGATCGGAGCCTGACCTTCACCGATGAGGATGGAGTCGTCACGCACGGTGGATTTGCCAGCCAGACGCTGGTCAACGAAACCGACGGCGACCTCCGAGCCGGCACGCTGTCCGGCAATCAATTGACCTGGAGCGACAGGCAGGTCTGGACGAAACTCTACAACCTGCAGGATAGCTGGTTCGTCGTTTCCACGAACGCCCCGACGTACATCGAACAATCGGGATTGAGAATCCTGATCATCGACTCGACGGGGGGGATCTTCACCGGCAAGTTCAACAACGCCAATTCCGCCCAGCTCACGCAGCAGGGTGGCGCCGGCGCCACCGTGACGGTCAACGTGCAGACCAGCAATGCCCTGTCATTTGGAGGCGCCACCTGGAACCGGGCGCCCGTCACGGCGCTCGATACGGTCTTCGCCGATCCCAGCCTGTGGCCCTTCATCTGAGATTTCGGACTCAAGCATCCGGCGGCAATGAATTGCCGCACTCCCCTTTGGAGTGCCGCAACTTCATTGCCGCCTTTTGTTGTTGCCGGGCAAACCGCGTCCGACAGAACCGCCCTCCTGAGTGAACCCGAATTGCGCCCTCAAATTGACGGCAATCGTCGCGGAATCGATGACAGGATGTTCGTCAAGAAATGCCCGGAGATGCTGCGAAGCAATTAACACAAACGCCTTTCCAGATTTGACTTACAGCTCATTCGATCATTGATGCTCGTGGCGCGGCACGCTCCTTGCCATCTTCCTCATGCGTCGGGACGTGGGAACTCCCGGACTGAAACCCGAGGGACTTCAACATAAGGAGCTGGATATGAAACGGGTACTGATTCTGGCGGCGGTGGTGGCGGGACTGGCGGTGACCGGATTGACCAAGACGGCACAGGCGCATCCTCCTCATGGTTACTATGGCGGCTGTCATCACGGGTACGGCGGGGGCTACCCCGGCTATGGCTTCTACAATGGACCGGCGATCTATGGCCCGCAGTTTGGCGGGGTCGTGTTCGGAACGCCGCGGTTTCAGGTGGGGTTTGGCAATGTGTACAGCGGCCAGAACGGAGTCGGCGGATACGGCTGGGGCTATCGGGCGTTTGGCTCGCAATACGGCTGCCACCATCACCACCGGCACTGGTAATTCCGGGTTTGTCCTGGGGGGTGTGCGTCCACCTTCCGGACCAGACCGCGGTCCAACGCCAGCTTGGCCCGATTCCCGCAGGGATCGGGCCACTGGCGTTTGTCCATTTGTACAGATTCATTCGGGAAACCGGCCCCTTGCCGGGAAGAACGGCACGGGTCATTCCGCACTCTTTTTTCCCCCCGGTGTTGAATGCCGGCGGCGCATTCGCTATGCTGCCGGTTTCCGCCTCTGGCCCCTGGGGTTTTGGCGTCTGGATGGGCGTCGCTGCCGGGGAGCGACAGGTCCGCATCGCGCCTGTGGAGCGGAAATTTACCGGCTGGAAAACGGGGCCACCGTCCGCCAGGCTGGTGGTCCGATACATCTGTTGTTGGGGAATCTAAACGTGTCGAAGTCGTACATGGAAAAAACGGGAAGCGTCACTCCCGACTGGTTGCTGGTTGACGCCGATGGACATGTGGTGGGCCGCCTGGCGGTCAAACTGGCGACCATCCTGATGGGCAAGCACAAGCCGACCTACACCCCGCACATCGATTGCGGCGATTTCGTCGTGGTAATCAACGCCGAAAAGGTCCGGTTCGGCGGTCGCCGAGTGGCGCACCCGACCCATCCCAACTTCACCTCCAAGATGCTCACCAAGACGTACGAACACTACACGCGATATCCTGCCGGTCGCAAGCTGGTTCCAGCGGCCGATTTGCTGGAACGGCGACCAGAGGAATTGCTGCGTTTAGCGGTGCGGCGAATGCTTCCCAAGAACAAGTTGGGCCGCCAGATGATCAAAAAACTGAAGTTGTACCGCGGCGGCCAGCATCCCCACCAGGCGCAGGTTCCGCAGCCCCGCCCCCTGTAACATACGGCACGATTGGGGCGCGTTTCCCCCGCCTCCGATCCAGTTTACCTCCTCGACACTTGATTTGAGATGGAATGGTGATGGACATCGACAACGAAGCGGAATCCATGGCATCCCAGGACGTTCCCGAACCGGCGCTGGACGCGCTCGCCTCGGATGAGCCCGCAGCGGAGCTGACGCTGGGTTCGGACCCGGTCGCCGCCGGGCTGGAAATTGGCGCCCATTCAGAGGAAGCGCCAGTGCGCCTGCCGACGACGATTCGCGGTCGGATCGACAAGTTTGGCACGGCAATCGGCACCGGTCGCCGCAAGACGGCGGTGGCCCGCGTTCGCGTCAAAACGGGAACCGGCAAAATCGAAGTCAACGGTCGCCCGTTCGAGGAGTATTTTCCCGTGGAGCGACATCGCCTGATGATCGAGGCGCCGCTCAAGGTCTCCGGATTCCTGGGGAAAGTCGACATCACGGTCCGTGCGGCCGGGGGGGGGATCAACGGCCAGGCAGGGGCCATGATTCTGGGAATCGCCCGTGCCATTCAGGCCCTGGAACCACAGCAGCACGGCGTCCTCAGCGACGGTGGATTTCTCACCCGCGACGACCGCATGGTGGAACGGAAGAAATACGGCCACAAAAAAGCCCGCCGCAGCTTCCAGTTTTCCAAACGCTGAGCCGCGTCCTTTCCGATATTCGACTGTGTGTTCCTGCGCAGGAGCGGCGCAGGAACTCCGGTCATTTCGGCTGGAAACCAACTCCCTCCACTCCCGGCCGCCTGATGGGCGATTCGGCGGCTGGGGGGCAGCTCGGCGCGAGACTGGTCGTGGTGGCCTGATCTGTGTCCCATTTCCCTGGTTGCCTTTCCATGAGACCTCTCCCGAGCGGTCGTGTACCTCGCTCCCTTCGGGCAGGCTCCGTGGAACTTTGATCGTACCTGCCGTGCGGACCGCGGCCACCTCGTATCCCATTCCGGCAGCGACTCGCCATGTACGATCCCCTTCTGTTGCCCGAACTGCGGGAAATGCTGCTCGAACAGGACGAGCGGGCGATGAAGGAGTTCTGCGAGGTCTTTCACGCCGGGGTGGTCGCGGAAACGCTCGAAGCGCTCCCCAACGACGAAATCTGGCGGGTGCTCCTGCAAAGCCCCTTGCAGCGCCAGGTAGAGATCTTCGAGTACATCAACCTGTCGCGACAGGGTGAACTGGTCGCCACCCTCGACAAGCCGCATCTGTCGGCTCTGCTGGAGGTGATGGCCCCCGACGACCGCGTCGACCTGCTCAAGACGATGGAAGATTCGCAGGTCGAATTGCTCTTGCCGCTGATCGCCCAGGCGGAGCGAAGCGACATTCGCAAGCTCCTCTCGTATCCGGAACACAGCGCCGGGTCGATCATGACGACCGAATACGCCTCGCTCCGGGAAGGGCTCACCGTCCGCGAGGCGCTGGGGGAATTGCGGACTCAGGCGCCGGATCGCGAGACGATCTATTACCTGTATGTCCTCGACGACGCCCGCCATCTGCATGGGTTCGTCTCGCTCCGCAAACTGATCCTGGCCCGGCCGGACACGCTGGTCGCGGACATCATGGACCGCGACGTCATCTCGATCCGCGTGGATGAAGACCAGGAAGTCGCCGCGCGGCGGATGGCCCGCTACGACCTGATCGCCATGCCGGTCGTGGACTCTCAGGAGCGGCTGGTGGGAATCATCACGCACGACGACGTGCTGGACGTGGTGCAGGATGAAGCGACCGAAGACGTGTACCGCGCAGCGGCGGTCGCCCCCCTGCAGGATGGCTATCTCTCGACGCCATTCCTGACGCTCGCCTGGAAACGGGGCATCTGGCTGGTGCTGTTGATGCTGGCGGGGTTTGGCACCGCCGCCGTTTTGGGCCAATACGATCGGGTGACCAAGAGCTTTGAATGGCTGGTCAAATTCCTGCCCCTGGTGCTGGCCAGCGGGGGAAACACCGGCTCGCAGTCGGCGACGCTCGTGATTCGCGCCCTGGCGCTGGGGGAGATGTCGCGCAAGACGCAATGGATGATCATCCGCCGTGAGGCCGCCACGGGATGCGTGCTGGGGGCGTCGCTGGCCAGCCTGGCGTTTTGTTTTGCGCTGCTCTATGTGCCGCTGGTTGACGCGGCGATCGTCGCCGGCACCGTGGCGCTGGTGGTCACCCTGGGGACGGTCAACGGCACGCTGCTCCCAATGATTCTCAGGTCGCTGGGGATGGATCCGGCGATCATGTCCAACCCCCTGATCGCCTCGCTGAGCGACATCCTGGGAGTCCTGATCTACTACAACGTGGCGATCATGATCCTGGGATGATCTGGCTGCTCGCGAGACAGCGATGACAGGCAACACTCACTCCGAAGCCCAGCAGCGTTCCCGAATGAACGCGTCAATCAGTGCGGTTGCCCGACCGACTCGGCCCCTGAGGGTCAAATCCGAAATCTCTTTCGGCGTATGACTAAAAATATCCCGAAATTGAATCGTCAATAGTGTCCTGATCTGATTGTAAAATGGAATTTCGCTCCGCGACTTCGTCCGTCCGTACAATTCGTCAAATCGTTCTGTTGGCAAATCCACAAGGTGCTCTCCAGACAAGAGCGAAGCCAAGGGAGGAAGTCCCATTTCCGCTCGTTGCAGATTTCTACAGGCGACCTCGCTCGTGAGCGTTCGAATTGCGGACGCCGCCCGCAACAGGTCGGGGCTTCCCCGAACGACTCCCAAATACCAACTGCCTCGCAGAGCCGTCGCTTGCCGTGAGACCTCACCAACTCTCAGCCTGGGGGGTTCTATGATCGCACAATGCTTGTTCGTGAATCCTCGACGCCGAGACTCGGCCCATCGAGAAACAAACCACTGGCGCTGAAACAGTGTCAATGTTTCCGCGGCTCTGCCAGAGTCTCGCCCGCTGTCCCCTTGCATGGTCGATTCGGGAATTGGAATCGATCCCAATTCTCCTAGACGATAAAACAATGCGATGAGCGCCTCCCGGACACCATCAGAGTCGAAAACCGGCAGACCAGGCACCATTGTTGGATTCTCAACAAACGGCCAGACGACCTCCAAAATGAAGCACAGAAAAGACTCGTCAATATGGTTTGAAGAGGCATCAAACATCCGTATTGTAGGCGGACCGCCACTCGATTCGCCAGAAGACCGTGAACCACAGAGTTCGCGATATTGCGCATTCGTTATCTCTTTGATGCGTTTCCCCACTTCCCCAGCCAGCCTCACATAGCCGTCCCAACAGGCGGTCGCGGGCCGACCATTCTGGTCAAGGAATTCGCTCAGATTGATTCCGCATGCGACCAACACATCCGTTCGCACCGTAAAAATGCCGAAATCCACATGATGGGGAACTCCCAGAATCTCTCCCGTTCCAGCGCAACGAGGAGCATCGCGCCAGACACTCCCGTAGAACCCACGCTTAAACTGAGATACCTCCTCACTGCTAAACAGCTCAGTCAGCGGCACCAAACGCTTTCGCTCCGCGAGCGCCGAACCCCAGTAATCATCGAAATTGATCACCTCAGTCCCCATTAGCGGATAATCCTGTGGAATGTCATTCACTGCCTGAAAGACCGCGTCTGTGTCCAGTCTCCCAAACTGCTGCACTCGCGGCGCATCTTTGCCTGCATAAACAGTCCCAAAGAGACCGCGAATCTCGCGACCCCAGAAGTCGGACTGATCGTCCGAAGGAAAGTACAGGCGCAGATGCCACGGAATTGAAGACAAACGCGCGTCAGCTCCTTCTCGGTAAAACTTGAATGTATCCACAATCTCAATCAGACCATTCGGGTCTGAAAGCCGCATTTCAAATGAACGGCTTGAACTCACGGCGGCACCCCGGAACTTGAGTACGCGATATCCAATCCGCGATTCGCCCGTCGGGAGAATGAGGTGTCGGCTTCGCAACACATGGTCAAATTGCTCGCGGCTGTTATCATCGTGGCCGGAATTGACGGTGCGGACGAACAGCGACGTGATCCCAAGTTCTCTCAGAAGTTCAACCGTCGGAACTGCATAATAGTCATTCCGCAATAGGGCAGCCTCGTCGTCGACCAGCACTCGGGTAACGGGCTCGCGACTCGAATGAATCGCCTTCAGGAGCCGACCAAAAAACTCATCGACGGCCTCAAATGCGCCCGGGCCCGCGACGACCTCGACGCGATTGAAGTCCGACTCAAGGCCCTCTGCACGCAACCAATACCGCTGGACGATGTCGCGCGCGGTCTCCTCGCCGGCGCCACAGCTCACAAATATCGCCCGCCCGTTCGGTACCTCCCCAAACGCCGCCTGTAAAAAACGAACGGCCACGACATTCTTGCGCGTTTCATCCTCGCCGTAAAGCAGGGCCATTGAACCAGACTGAACTCTGCCGGCCACATCCCTTTCAATGGTCGAGTGCGTGGCACCTGCACCGACGCCCAGATCGCGTTTGGCTTCTCCCGGAAATGACTGATCCAAGGCAAGCAGTCGGTCAAAATTCGAATCAACTGTGAATCGCACCATCCGATACGATGGCCCCGCAGGTCGAACTTGTCGGGCGTGGCGCACCACAGCCGACGCCTGCGGAAACAGCGAAAGCCCCGTGTTCCGATCCATTCTGAGAATATGCCCCCCTTCCCAGGATGCTTGATACCGCGTCTTGAGCGCTTTTAGAGAGCGGACTTCTCCAGCCACAGCATCCTGCTTCCAGGTAATCTCCAACACAATGTCGGCTACGAATTCTCGCCAATCTAGCGATGCGCTCCGTTCCGATACGATAACGATTACTGACTGGTGCTTCGTTGAAAGATCGCACAACGCCTTGAACAGCGCCCTTTGCAATGCATACTGCAACACGCCGTCGGGGAGGTATGGGAGAGAGTCCACAACGATCATTCGAATGGGCGGAATGCCGTAGTCATCGCAGAGCCGCTTCAAGTTGTCGAGTCTGTCTTTGATGTATGAAATTAGTGAGTTTACATCTGCGTCCTCGGAGACAGCCTTTCCAAAATGGCTGAGCGCCTTCTTTGGCAGGTCAGGAAAAAATGAGTAGCAGGCAATCGGCACATCCTTAACAATTGCGGCCCAGTCGGTAGGCCAGTCTGCGGGATCTTCATCGAACAAGGTATTATGCACGGAGTTAAAAAGTCCATACTGACTCGCGAGATAGTGTGAGTCAATTGGCCGTTCTTCAAGATTCACAATTATTGCGCTGGCGCCTCGCGCGACTGTCTCACTGGCCAATGTCAAAGCCACAGTCGTCTTTCCGCAGCCGGGCTCTCCAGCGATGACGACAGATGGAAAACGGCCATCGCGTACTAGTAATCCGCCTGCGAGAATGCGATCGAGTTCTAGAATACCAGTTGATAAGTAAGCATCAGTCATGGACTTTACTCCAGTGCCACTCACACCGCCGTTCTGGCCGCTGGATGAAATGAGAAACTTTACGATGGCCTAGTAAGAGAAAGCCTCTATTGCCGCGTTCTGTGTTACAACCATTTCAACTGACTGGCTGTCGCAGTGGTTCCAGTGAAAAACTCTTAGCGAACTGCAGCGGTGACATGACGACTCAAAGACTAACAGAAGTGCGACAGATGGCATCCGTGTCTTACAGTTCGCCTTCATGGTCGATTCGCCTCCACCAAAGCAACTGGCGACTTTTGTCGCACCGCATTTGGTGCCGGCCCAATGGGGCACGCATTTTTCAATCCGGAGCGGAACTCCGTGCGGATATCTTCTTCAATCGTGGCGATCCTTGCTTCTGCCTCTCGGCGAACAACAATTTCTCTGACTCGCTCTGGTGTCCGACTGTTCACAAATAGCCTCAATAGGCCGAGCCCAGCACAGAGTGCTATAATTGCCACAGATGCGACAACTAGCTGAGACATCCCCGACGGTCCGACGACGAACATCAGAAGTGAAAGGAGAAATGCGCCGACGACTGTAGCAGCCGACAGCAGGAAACACCCAATGGCGGGAACACCTCGTATCATGTCACGGGTCCGTTGTCAAATTCTTGATTCGAAGGATTTCTCAGTCGGTGCAATCGAGGCGTAGTCAAGTGCCATTGAGGAGCAACATAAGCCCAAGCAGCAGGAAATGTAGAAACAGCACGATTGGAAAGGCAGCGATCGCCAACAGAAATGTGAACATGCGGCAGCCGTACCACCAGGCTCCGAACTCGTACCACCAGATATCCGGAAGACTCAAGTCACCGTGCCAGTCCGACGCAAAAGTTCCAAGACGGGCGTCCTGCACAATGTGAATCAATTCATGTTGGAGAGCCTGAGATTGGACGCCTAGAGCTCGGGCCAACATCGTATTTAGGGCAGACTCAAGAGCAATGATGACTGGGCCATTCGGGCCTTCCAATCGTGTCGCAATTCCGCCGAGAGTCAACGGAATGCGCGGGGCGATAATCTGATACGACTTGACGTTTCTCGCGATCAACATTTCGACGGCTTCGTCATTTGGATTTCCGCGTCCGGCGCGGGAAGAGAGGAAGCGGTCGTATTCGATCAATCGGGCTCGGAACCGCTGTTCCCGAACCTTGGAATTGACCGCGGCCTTGAAGCCCTCGTCGTCGCGAACGCAGTAACCTGGCTGTTCTTTCGGCTGGTCACCCGCTCCGCTAACAAGACGGTCGATCCATGCCTTCATTTCTTTCAGGACCGCCCAGACGTACCAGATATAGAACGCGACCACACGACTTGTTGCATTGAGTCGGGGAGGCAGCTTGGCTGGATTACGATCAACTTCACTGTCACGATGGACCGAAAGAAGGTGACAAAGCGCGGAGCAAATATTGGACAATATCCATACACCCGCTATTACACCGGAAGTCAGTTTTCCGATGTCGTACGCAACAGAAAATGATTCGGCGGCGGTCACTGGATAGGCCCAATTCTACCCAAAAACAAGCTGGAGTTTCGCGGCGAATCCTCCTTGATTCGACTCAGTTGATGGTAGTGCATTGCACGCATTTAGGTCAAGTCCAGAAGAGAGCGTCGCGACGGATTGGCGGATTCTGCGGTGGAGTTC
>JBJXGA010000043.1:0-3376 GCA_046152955.1 Planctomycetales bacterium
CGGTGAACATGTTCACCTGGGTGGGGGAACAGGGCTACGTGCGGGACACCGAGACGGGCGAGTACCAGCTCCGCCTCCGCCAGTACCAGCCCGACAAGGCCCGGTTCAAGAGCCAGGATCCCCTCGGCGTCGAACCCGATCCCAATTTGTATCGGTATGTCGGGAATAATCCGGTGCTGAGCGTCGATCCGGGGGGAACCGATAGCAACGCGCGCATTGATGAAAACAACCCTGGTGGTGCCGATACGGTGAAGATATCGGTCACACACGCGACAAACTCGCGACTCAACGGTCCGATCGGCACGTATTGGCGGAGCGACGGGTCCGTCGGTCGACAAATCGACGGCAAATGGTATGTGGTGCCGTATCTCCAGGTCGTCATGGCGGTGCGCCGAGACGAAGTTAAAGCCTCTTCCGACTGGGATGACTGGTTCAAGAAGCATGCCTCGGCAGACGCTGAGCCGCCCGTTGGCAATTTGCCGGGCGCTAAACCCGCTCCGGGTTCGCGGCCCGATGCAAGGAACTACGAGCCGCTCGAACCGGGGTTAACCGTCAAGCTGCCGAAACTGAAGTGCGAGAGTCCATTGACCGCAGCCGCATGTACGCGGCTCTTTACGGCAGAAGAACGTGACGCTTGGCTCAAAGACATTGAGAACATTCCGAAGGAGGCGTTTGATGCCGCCACGGATTGGGTGCCGTTCGTGAACGACGTCAAGGACTGGATCAACATTTTCCGTGCAACGAGCATCGTTACTGGCGAGAATATCACTAAACTTGAGAAGATCTGCATGGCGGTATCCGTTGATACCGCTACCCGCCGCGCTCCGCCTGCTCAAGAGGATTCGGAAGTTCCTGGAAAAGGGAGACTGCCAAGGCAAGAAAACAAAGGAAGCTCTTGAAAAACTGGATGAACAAATCCGAAGACTGTCTGAAGCGGACGATAAAGCTCTAAAGACAGTTGCACGCAAATCACGTAGCAATGCTCTGAACTTGGCGAAAAAGAGAGCGGGAATTCCTCTCTCACAACAACCAACTCGACAGTGGCGAATTGGGGATCCGAAGGACGTAAAGGGCACTGGCGTTCGTGACGCCAACCCGAGGAATCAGGGAATCATCTATGAATACGAAATTCCCAATCCCGGTGGTGCTACGAAAACCAAAAAGGTATACATCATCGATCATGGCAAGGACGCGACTCACGGCGGCGTTGGGCATATCCATACAGGCGAACCAAAGCCTGGGGCGTCGTCCATCGACCCTGGTGGCCGATACACGGAAGTAGGCGAACCGATTCCATATGACAACTGATAAACTCATAGTAGGGTGATAGCTATGGAAAAGAAACGAGACTTCTGGGCCAAGCAACGAGAATTCTCGGCTAAGCAGCACCAAAAAATGTTTCTGCAGGCGTTGAATGCCGAAGGGGTATTGCCAATTCCAGACATTTCTTTTTTTAGCGACCAAGATACATCAATGCAGGGGAAGCGACTGCACGAGATAATTCGAAACGTCGAAAATGTAACAATCGAGGATTGGAAAGAAGCCAAGAAAACGATTCTTGAGACAATTCTGATGTCCAGTGCATGGATGGTTTTTGAGAATAGATGGAATGTTGGATCCTTTGTGGTGGCCGCTGAATTGCTTCGAAGTCACTTAGACTCCTTCTATCGAACGGTTGGTCCTGATCTTTACTGTGCTACATTAGATTTATCGCACGGTTTTGTCTTCGACAAAGATGAGTATTCGTGTTCGTTGAGAATCTGGTGATAATCTCGGGGTTTGCTCGACCCGTCGTGACAGATCATTCTCTTGGCGAAGTCGCAGACAATGAACACGCAACCTCAGCCGAGGTGGGAAATAGGTCTACCCGCGCGACTTTTGTAACGGCAGCAGTGTCAAGGAAATCGGAGTGTGTGACGACGTACACGTACAGTGTGGACGGGATGCTGCGTCGGGAAGTGGCGCCGGCCGGAGCGATCACGACCAGCGTCTGGGACTCGGACGGGATGCCGTGGTACATCGTGTACCCGCTCCGCCAGAAAGTCAACGCGTTGTTGGGCGGACCTGTGTTCCGTAAGCCTGGGTCAGAACTGCGTTCCGAAGTGCCATCGCTCCATCGTGCCGCGTAGGCTTGAGCCGCAGTGGAGTGGCGGCCTTGACTGTTACCGCTGTTTTAATGCCATCGCTCCTCCTCGAATCCTTTGACGCCAGGACGTCGACTCAAGCCGTCCTTCGGGCACAGTCATTTCTGTGGATCCACTCCTTATTGCTCCCCCCTTCCCTTGCAAATCCCATCGGTTCTGGGACAATGCGGGTCAAAGGAGACGGGCGACTTGCTGCGAGCGAGGCCCATTGGCAGGGATGGCGTGTTCCGCCTGGAGCGGACGAGACCGACGTTCATCGAACCTAGCGCGAGCGGGGGGCCATGATTTCCCGTTTTTCTGCGACGCTGATGGATCACTTTCAGTACCCGCGTCACACGGGGCGGCTGTCGTCGCCGGACGTGGTGGGAACGGCGGGAGTTCCGGGGCAGGGACGGTTCCTGGTTCTGTATCTGCGAATCCACGCAGGCCGCGTCGCCGAAGTCTCGTATGAGTGCCACGGCTGCGGAGTGACGATCGCCTGTGGCTCGGCGTTGACGGAACTGGTGCAGGGCCGGACGCTGGAGCAGTGCCAAGCAGTGACCCCCGAGATCTTGAGCGCCGCCTTGGACGGCGTCCCGCCCGACAAGCAGGGAATCCCGGCGTTTGCGTTGAGCGCGTTGGAGTGCGCCCTGGCGGAATGGCGTCAGGGAGAACCCTCCGATCCTTCGCGCGGAGCGGGGGAAAGGCCGCCGGAGGAACGCGGTTCGGCGGGTATGGCAGTACTGGGGAGCGTTCCCGTCTGAGGCGGGGCGCCGGTTGTCTGGGTGTTGGAGCGAATTGAGAGGTTCCTGGAACTTCAAGGGGATCCGAAATGCCGCCCAGGTTCACGCCGTGCGACTACGATGCACCTGGACCTACGACAAGGCGTACCAATTGACGCGGACCATTGCGTTCGTGGTGACGCACAGCGACGACGCGGCGGCCAACCGGATGGTGATCAGCCAGGCCTCGACCGAGCGGACGACGTACACGTACAATGTGGACGGGATGCTGCGTCGGGAAGTGGCGCCCGCCGGGGCCATCACGACCAGCGTCTGGGACTCGGCCGGGATGCCGCGGTACATCGTGCTTCCCAGCGGAGGGGGTTACGTGACGTTCACGACCAACGGAGACCCTCGGCGGGTGAAGAAAGAGCCGCCGACAACGGCCAACACGCGGGGGTACGTCCACGACGGAGAGAACATCCTGTCCGAGACGGATGGCGGAACGACGCAGAAATCGGCCTATACGTT
>JBJXGA010000065.1:0-7670 GCA_046152955.1 Planctomycetales bacterium
CTCATGCAGCGGACAACTCAAGCAAGATTGTTCGAGTGCCGAGGAAAAAAGTCAATGACCCAGTTGTGGGTCAACCCAGAAATTCATTGGCGTAGACGCGCGGATGAAATCTTGGTGGGTGGCCGAATGTACCACGCGTCAATTGCGCGAACCAAACTACGTCGTGCGCCCCGCTCCATTTTGATGCAACGCTCCCAGAGACTCGATTCCCCCTCGTTCCCTGGGCCGTCCCCCCAAACACCGGCAGACCCAAGCCTGAATTCTCAGGTCTCAGGTCTCAGGTCTCAGGTCTCAGGACTCAGGTCTCCCACAGTACCCACTCCCCAGCCCCCTCTGCTAAGCTGATGAATCAGTCGTCCGGGGCTTCGAATCCTACCGCGCACCAGTTTTCTCCAGCGTCTTTCCTCTTTTGCCGATGGCTTTCATGGAATTTGGCGGCCACCTGCTCCCGATTCCTGCCGTGCCGTTCTCCGGCGTCGATTCCGGTTACCGGGGAGCCGCCACACGCCCCCCTTGGACACCGGCAAACCTCTGGAAGGGCGCCTCCTGGAAAACTTTCGGGCTGCGAATGCTGTGGCTGGCGACTGTCGCTGCCATCTCAAGCCGCGCGGTCGCCGGAGAGGCCCCATCCCCTCCGACGTTCGGGATCGACGTGATGGCCGCGCTCTCCAAAGCGGGGTGCAATCAGGGAGTGTGCCACGGCAACAAGTACGGCAAAGGGGGCTTTAAGCTCTCCTTGCGGGGAGACGATCCGCAGGCTGACTTTGAAACGCTGACTCGCGAACTCTCGGGGCGCCGCGCCAATCGGATCGACGCCGAACGGAGCCTGCTGCTGCTGAAGCCGTCGATGCAGATTCCACATGAAGGAGGGAGGCGGTTCACCGTCGAGGCGCCGGAGTACCGCATCCTGCGGGAATGGATCGCGGAGGGAATGCCAGCCGATCCGCCGACGGTTCCCTCCGTGAGGCAGGTGACCGTGCAGCCAGAGGAAGCGTTTCTGCTGGAACCGATCAGCACGGCGGCGCTGACGGTGACGGCACACTTTTCCGACGGAACGGTGCGAGACGTGACGCGCCAGGCGACCTATGAACTCTCGAGCCAAATCGCCCAGGTCGATTCCCAGGGAGTGGTCCAGCGGCGGGAATTTGGCGAGCTGACGATCATGGCTCGCTTCGTGGATCGCCAGGCCGCGGCGCGAATCGCGTTTGTGCCCGCCCGCCCCGATTTTTCCTGGAACGGCCCGATGCCGGTGAATTTCATTGACGAGCAGGTGTTCGAGAAACTCCGCACGCTGCGGATCAATCCGGCCCCCCGGTGCGACGATCGGACGTTCGTCCGCCGCGCGACGCTCGATCTGGTCGGATTGCTCCCCACGGCGGAGGAGGCGCGGCGGTTTGTCACCGACGGGCGCCCCGACAAACGGGAACGGCTGATCGACGAGTTGCTGGAGCGCCCGGAGTTCGCCGACTGGTGGGCGCTCAAATGGGGCGACCTGCTGCGCAACGAAGAGAAAACGCTCGATCGCAAAGGGGTCCACAACTTTCATGCGTGGATCAGGCAGTGCATCGCGCAGGGAGTTCCGCTGGACCGATTCGCCAGGGAGCTGATTGCCGCGCGGGGGAGTACCTACCTGGTTCCGGCAGCCAATTACTGGCGGGCGATGCGCGAGCCGTTGCGGCGGGCCGAATCGACCGCACAGGTCTTTTTGGGGGTTCGCCTGCAATGCGCCAAGTGCCACAACCACCCCTTCGACCGCTGGACGCAGTCGGATTACTACGGCTGGTCGAATCTGTTTGCGCGGGTCAGTTACCGCATCCTGGAGAATCGCCGCCGTGATCAGAATGATTCTCATGAATTCGACGGCGAGCAAGTTGTGTACATGGCTCGGAAAGGGGAGGTGCTCGATCCGCGGAGCGGGGCGCCCGCCCCGGCGCGGTTTCTGGAGGATGGAGCGGTCCCCCTTGCCGAAGAGGTGGATCGCCTGCACGCTCTGGCGACGTGGTTGACCGCCCCCGACAACCGACTGTTTGTCCAGACGCAGGCCAATCGCATCTGGTATCACCTGCTGGGGCGCGGGATTGTCAATCCCATCGACGATTTTCGCGCGACGAATCCTCCCTCGCATCCGAAGTTGCTGGCCGCACTGGGAAGGGAACTGGTGGAGCACCGTTTCGACTTGCGACATCTGATCCGAACGATCATGAATTCGCATACGTATCAGGCGTCCGCTGGAATGGGGACCGTCCTGGAAGAACAGGGAGGGACATTCTCCCATGCCACGGTCCAGCGGCTGGCGGCCGAGCCGCTGCTGGATGCATTGAGCCAGGTCTCCGGTGCCCCGCTTCATTTTGCCGGTTTTCCGCCGGGAATGCGGGCCGGGGAACTTCCCGGTGTCCGGGCAGAACGGGAGCGCGATTCGAAGTTGACCGGCGCCGACCAGTTTCTGCGGCTGTTCGGCAAACCCCCCAGGCTGCAAGCGTGCGAATGCGAACGGACCAGCGATCCGACACTCAGTCAGGCATTCCAACTCGTGAGCGGCGAGTTGATCAATCGGCTGCTGACGGAATCGGACAATCGCCTGGGACGGATGATCGCCGGAGGTAAATCCGACACGGAAATCGTCGAAGAATTGTATTGGACGGCGCTGGCCCGTCCGCCGAACGAGAGTGAATTGGCCGGGACAATGCGGTATCTGGCGACTCCCGGCGACCGGCGGGGAAAACTCGAAGACGTGCTGTGGGGGCTGCTCAATGCGCAGGAGTTTTTGTATCGGCGTTAAGGTCCGCCGTGGTCGTGTTACAGTTTGCGTCGGGATTCGATGATTCCAAGTCTACGGGGCAAGGCGTGCGATGGCGCGGTCAAATCAAAATGACGGTCCAATGAGCGATCCATCCGAGTTCGGGGGACGCACCGCCTGCGCGCCTCTCACGCTCCCCCGCCGCCGACTCTTGCAGGTGGGGGGCCTGGGAATGCTCGGGATCACCCTGCCCCGCTGGCTGGAGGGGTCGCCGCAGCGCGTGAGCAGCTCGGCGCCGGCCCGTTCGGTGATTTTTCTGTACCAGTTCGGCGGACCCAGCCACCATGATACGTTCGATATGAAGCCCGGCGCGCCGGAGGGGATCCGCAGCATCTGGGGAACCATCCCGACGAGCGCGCCGGACATCGAGGTCTGCGAGCATCTCCCCGAAATGGCGAAAGTGATGGACAAAGTCACGCTGGTGCGGACCGTCCATCACACAATGAAGAATCACAACTCGGCCGCCTATTACGCCCTCACCGGTCACGCCCCGCCACTGGATGACATTCGCCTCCGCGATTCTCTCGACCTGTTTCCCGCCTATGGTTCGGTCGTCGATCGGCTCGCTCCCAGCCAGTCGGGAATGCCGACGTTTGTCGCTTATCCCTACACCATTCGCGACGGCGCCGTGACTCCCGGCCAGCATGCCAGCTTTCTCGGCAAAGGGCACGATCCGCTGCTGATCACCGAAGATCCCAACAGTCCCAACTTCCAGCTTCCGGAACTGTCATTGCCCGGCAATCTCTCGCTCGAACGGCTGCAGAACCGCCGCGAATTGCAAAAGCTGGTCAATGGCCAGATCGCGGCCCAGCAGGCGCCGGTCGCGGGGACCGGTTTGGACGCCATGTACGACAAGACGCTCGCGATGCTCCAGTCGCCGCGATTGCGCCAGGCGTTTGACCTGTCCGAAGAGCCTGCCGCGCTGCGCGACCGATACGGGCGGACGACGTATGGCCAGGGGTGTCTGCTGGCGCGAAGACTGGTCGAAGCCGAGGTGAAATTCGTCAACGTCTATTTCTCCTCGAACATTGGCGGGCAGAGCACGACGGAAGGGGGCTGGGACACGCACGGATTCAACAACACGTACATGTACCCGATCCTCAGGGCGCGGCACTTGCCGATCACCGAACACACCTTGCCGGTGCTCCTGGACGATCTGGATCAGCGGGGATTGCTCGACACCACGCTCGTGGTCTGGATGGGAGAATTCGGCCGCACTCCCCGGCTCAACGGACAAACCAGCCGCGACCACTGGCCGCAATGCTACACCGTCCTGCTGGCCGGCGGCGGTGTCAAACGGGGCTACGTGCATGGCCGCTCCGACAAGAACGGGGCGTACCCAGACCGAGATGGCGTTCCGGTCGAAGATCTGGCGGCGACGATCTTCTCCCTGCTGGGGCTCGATCCGGAAACCGAAGTGCGCGATCGGTTGAACCGCCCCCTCCCGATTGCGGCCGGTCGCCCGGTGGCGTCGCTCATCGCCTGACCGAGGATGTCTGTGTGGCGGAGAATGAGATCGGCACATTCGGAAAAAACCGGGCCAATGGCCGTTGATCTCGGCGCGTGAAATACGTTTCTCAGGAAACGGGCCACGGGCCGAATGTACGTTTCCGAAACTCACCGGGGAGATTGTCTCATGGTTCCATTCACGCGTTGGGCGCTGCGCGCGCTGTGCCTGGTTGCAGTCCTTTCCTCCATGGCCGCGATCAAACAACCGATTCGCAAACCGGTTTATGATCCGGACGCGCCGGTGGTTCCGTTGTTCGAGGCGCTCGACCGCGAACTGGTGGAAGTGACGGTGATCGCCAAGAATTCGCACGAGGCCAATCTGTTTGTCACCGGCAAGGGAACCCAGGCGATCAATGTTCAACTTCCCGATGCGGTCGTTGCCGTCCAGGTGCTCAAACAGGGGTTTGGACCGGGGATCGGCAACGGCGCGGCCAGCGGGAACGGATCGGGGAACGGGGCCGATTCGGGAGGACAGGCGCAACCGGTCGGCGGCGGGGCAAAAAGCGGAGGGAACGGCCTGAGCAACATGTCCGGGAATGGGCCGCAGGGGAATGCTGGCAACCTTCCGGGGTCAGGCATCTTCTCCGTGCCGGTTGAGAAAACAATCCAGATTCCCTTGAAGACCGTCTGTCTCGCGCATGGGCAGCCCAATCCCCAGGCGAAAATGCAGTACAAACTGGTGCCGCTGGAGGAATTCAGCTCCGATCCCCGACTTCAAGAGACGCTGAAGCGCTTCGTCCGAGGGGAGATCGATGAAGAAGTCGCCCAGGCCGCCGCCTGGCACTTCACGAACGGCAGGTCGTGGAAAGCGCTGGCCCAGGAGCGCGTCGGCCACGTGGGAGGCAATCCCGGCAAGCCGCTGTTCAACAAACGCCAACTCACAGCGGCTCGTGAACTGTCGTCTCTCCTGAATGACCTGCACCCGCGGCCAGAGGGGGCCAAGTCATCCCGGCGGTGAAATTCTTGCGGTCCCACGTTGACGCCATCCCCGGAGTTGCTAACGTAACGCCTCGGAACATCAGCAACACGACCATCTACGGGAAAGCAACCACTATGGGCGCCAATCATGCCGGCGAGCGGAAACGCAAGAAACTGAAGAACACCAAGAAGATCATCGCCACCCAGGCCAAAAAGGGGGCCAAGAAGTAACGACGAGGCGCTGGGCCTGGACTGCCATAGGAACGTCCCCTGGGGACGATTTATTCCCTTGGGGATCTTTCATTCCATACAGGCTTCCTAATTCGGAGGCCGTTCGTCCGGTATCCGTCTTGCGGGTTCATCAGCTTGCGGCGGCACCCGCCGCTCGCTCCGTTCATTCCGCGGACCTTCGAACTGTTGACCGTCGAACCGTGGCCGGTCTAACCGCGCACCGTTCAACGGGCGCGACTGCCGGTTTCGCAATTCTTGCACTTCGTCTCGAAGCCGCTCGACTTCACGTCGTAGCTCTTCGATGGATCGACGGATGTCTGATGGAACCGGATCACGATTCGGTCCAGGGCCGTCGGGTCCATACCCTTGCGGGCCATGACGGTCTGGACCGCGACCGTTCGGGGCATGTTCCTCCGGACCGCGCCCCTCTGGGCCACGACCCTCTGGACCAAATCGGTCCGGTCCAGGTTTGAAGTTTGAGCCCTCCGGACCGCGATCCCTCCCGTCGCGGCCGCGATCTTCCGGTCCTCGACGATCCGGCCCCGGTCCTTCCGGTCCACGGTCAAAGCCAGGACCATCCGGTCCGCGGCGGCGATTCTCGCCGTCTCCTCGACGATCGTCCGGTCCTCGCTGGTCCGGACCTCGACGATTCGGACCAAACTCTCCACCATCTCGGCCTTGTGGTCCTCGACGATCCTGTCCCGGCCCCTGGCCCTCCGGTCCACGATCGAAACGACGACCCTCCGGACCACGGCGGCGATCCCCCTCGTCCCGGCGACGATCGTCCTCTCCTCGGCGTTCTGGTCCGCGCTGGTCCGGTCCACGACGATCTCTGTCAAATTCCCTGGGGCCTCGCCCATCGTGATCGCCGCCACGGGCTTCTCCCCGTGGTTCCCCCGGACGATCTTGGTCTCTCGGCTCGCGACGCCGACGGTCGGGGCCATCCGCATTTCCCAGGCGGTCACCCCGGCCTCGTTCCCCGGCGCGCGGCGAATTTCCCTGTTCACGTTCTTCCGGGCGTCCATCGCCTGGCCGGTCAGAATCCCGCCGTGCGCGATCGCGAGGTTGTTCGGTTTCCGTTCGAGTCGCTGGATCCTGGTGGGCATCTGTTGCTCGCGTGCTCTGCGCGTCTGCACCGGAGTTCCCTTCGGCGATCGCCTCCCCTGAGACATCAGCCGCCGGATTCTCGTCCCCTTTTAAAGTTGATGAACCCAGAGAAACCAGGCCCAACAGACAAAACAAACCCCAGCGGGCAATCACAGGGACTCGCCAGATCCGACCAGGTTGCCAGCGGGCCGACGTAAGCGTTTCAAACTGCGTCCGAGGTAACATGTGGTGTTCTCCGGAAAGAAGATTGCCGCGGGGATCTCATCCCGCAACTTGCGAATGCCTGCGCGACGAACGCCGCCGCCACTGGCTGGCGGTTCCTATTCTATCGTGATCGGACGGGGGGTTGCACGCTGGATGGCCGAAATTCGAGTCGCACAGGGAGGATGCCTATCCCGCGGTGGGGGCAGCAGTCCCTGAAAGAACCCGGCGACCGACGATCATTAGCCGTCCCTGCGCGAACAGCCGCACGGCTTCGGGATACGCTTCGCACTCCGCCGCGAACACGCGAGCCGCCAGTGCATCGGGGGTATCGTCATCGTGGACCGGCACGCACCGCTGCAAGATGATCGGTCCCGCATCGTATTGGTTGTCAGCAAAATGGACCGTGCAGCCGCTGACCTTCGCCCCCCGTTCCAGAACCGCCTCATGCACTTTGTGGCCGTAATATCCTTGGCCGCAAAACGACGGAATCAGCGCCGGGTGGATGTTCATCACCCGCCCCTCGAACGCGTCCGGAATCTCGATCAGCGCCAAAAAACCCGCGAGCGTCACCAGGTCAACGGCGGCTCGCTCGCACTCTGCAAAAATGGCGGCCGAGAACTCAGGCACCGACGCGAACTTGCCCCGTTCGATCACGACGCAGTTCAAACCGGCGGCACGCGCCCGGGCGATCCCTCCACAATCGGAACGGCTGGCAATCACAAGCGGAATCTCCGCCGACAATTTCCCGCTGCCGATCTGCGTAAGGAAATTGGTCAACGTCGTCCCGCCACCGGAGATGAGGACTCCCAGGCGGATCGGGCGGCGCAACGGTTCGGAAAGCGGGGGCATGGGGATGACAGCGAAAAATCGGACAAACGGAGCGCGAGTGGAACAACCAACCGGG